>JBDLPW010000065.1:0-45802 GCA_039800905.1 Actinomycetota bacterium
GCGAGCGACTCGTCCGCGCGGTACGCGTCGGTGATGCGGTTGAGGAACTGTGCGCGAATGATGCAGCCACCGCGCCAGATGCGCGCGACCTCGCCCAAGTTGATGTTCCAGTTGTATTCGGCGGCACCAGCGCGAATCGCGTCGAATCCCTGCGAGTACGCGACGATTTTGGATGCATAGAGCGCCTGGCGGACGTCCTCGATGAACGCGTCCTTGTCGGCAGCCGCAAACGATCCAGGACCAGCAAGGTCACCGGCGAGAGCGCGCTGTTCGGGGTGTGAGGAAAGCCCGCGAGCGAACACGGCCTCGGCGATTCCCGAAACGGGCGTGCCCAGCGACAGCGCGGTCTGAACGGTCCACACACCGGTTCCCTTGGAACCCGCCTGGTCGACGATGACATCAACGAGCGGCTTGCCGGTTGACGCGTCCACCTGGCGGAGGACCTCGGCGGTGATTTCGATGAGGTACGACTCGAGTTCGCCCTTGTTCCATTCGGCGAAAACGCCGGCGATTTCCGCGGGCGACAGCCCGGTTCCGCGACGGATGAGGTCGTACGCCTCGGCGATGAGCTGCATGTCGGCGTATTCGATGCCGTTGTGGATCATCTTGACGAAGTGTCCGGCGCCGTCGGTGCCGACGTGCGTGACACACGGTTCGCCCTCGGCGACGGCTGCGATCGACTTAAGGATCGGTCCGAGCGTGTTCCACGCCTCGGCCGAACCGCCGGGCATGATTGACGGACCAGTCAGGGCGCCCTCTTCGCCACCGGAGATTCCGGCGCCAACGAAGTTGATTCCCGTCTCGCGGACGGCCTTTTCGCGACGGATCGTGTCGGTGAACAGAGCATTTCCGCCGTCGACGATGATGTCGCCCGGCTCGAAGACCTCACACAACTGGTCGATGACCGCGTCAGTTCCGGCGCCGGCTTTGACCATGATGATCGCGGTGCGGGGCTTCGACAACGATTCGGCGAACTCCTGCATCGTCTTGGCGGGGATGAAATTCGCCTCGGGGTGCGCCGCGTGCAGAGTCTCGGTCTTGTCCCACGAACGGTTGTAGATCGCGACGCGGTTACCCTCGCGTGATGCGAGATTACGGGCGAGATTCGAGCCCATAACCGCGAGTCCAACAACACCGATATTTGCCTGCGACATGACGTCTCCTGAAGTGTGGGAGGTGGTGGAAAATCAGTCTCCAGCCTATCGGGTATGCTGAAAGCGAACTTCGGCGAGGGGGATTGAATCCCCGTAATCGACGCGGCGGCAAGGCTCTTGTCTTTCCTCACGCTTCCGGCGTTCGAGTAGAACACACAAGGGGCCGAGGTCCCGCGAAAGGTTGAAATTATGGCTGAACAGCACGCACTCCAGGCGACTGTCCGCACCTCGTTCGGTAAGGGTGCTGCGCGCAAGCTCCGCGCCGTCGGACAGGTTCCCGCAGTTGTATACGGACACGGTGGCGAAACCCACCACGTCGCGCTTCCCGCGCACGAACTGACCCTCCTCGTTCGTCACAAGAACGTCCTCATTGACCTCGACATTGCAGGCAAGAAGGAACTCGTTCTCGTCAAGGACGTTCAGAAGGACTACGTCCGTCAGATCATCGAGCACGTTGACCTCGTCATCGTCAAGAAGGGTGAGACCGTCACGGTCAACATCCCCGTTGTCATGATCGGTCACCCGTTCCCCGGGACCGTGGCAATGATTGAGCACCAGACTCTGACCGTTGAGGCTGAGGCGACTCACATCCCCGAGCACATCGAAATCGATGTCACCGACATGCACGAGCACACCCACGTTTCGGCGAAGGACATCGCCCTGCCGAAGGGTGTCACCCTGCACCTCGACCCTGAGACCATCATCGTTGCGGTTCAGCAGGCTGCTCGTGCCGCATCGGTCGAAAACGAGCCCGAGCACGTTGCTGAGGCAGCGGCGGCAAAGGCACAAGAGGCCGCAGCCGAATAATCATGTCGACTGCGTGGCTCGTGGTCGGGCTCGGTAACCCCGGGCCCGACTACGCCACGCACCGACACTCCATCGGGCAGCGCGTTGTTGATGACCTCGCGCGCCAGATGGGGGAGCAGTTCAAGCGTCACAAGTCGATTGCGAACGTGGCCGAGGGTCGTTTCCGACCCGGCACGGACAAAGTAATCCTTGCGACGCTTCTCAGTTTCATGAACACGTCGGGCGCCCCCATTCGCAAACTGGCGGACTTTTTCGGTGTCGAGCCCGACCACGTCGTCGTCATCCACGACGACATCGATTTGCCGTTCGACACCGTTCGCATAAAGTTCGGCGGCGGGCACGGCGGCCAGAACGGTTTGCGTTCGACTATTCAGCACATCGGCGCAGATTTCGTCCGAGTCCGAGTCGGCGTTGGACGCCCCGCTGGTCAGAAGGACACCGCGGTTCACGTTCTGGAACCGTTCACGAAGGTGGAGCGCGAGGTCGTGCCGAACCTCATCGCCGACGCGGCAGGCGCGGTCGAATCGATCGTGCTTGAGGGTCTTGCCGCAGCCCAATTGCGGTATCACTCTCCGCAGCAATAACCGCTCGCCGTAGACTGACTCGGTGAGTCTCGCGGGGTTGGTGTCGTCTGTTGCGCCACTCGCGCGCACCCTCCGCGGACCGGCGCTCACTCTCGAGGACGGCGCCCGCGCCCCGCTCATCGCTGCGATGTGTGCAGAGCCGACCGTCATGCTCGTCGTTACCGCGACGGGTCGTGAGGCCGAATCGCTCGCCGAATCCCTTGCAACCTGGGGTGTTCAGTCGGTCATTTTCCCGTCGTGGGAAACCCTGCCGCACGAGCGACTGAGTCCGTCCAGCGAAACCATCGCCCACCGCATTGAGGCACTGCGTCGCGTCCGAACGTGGAACGGTATCGAGTCGCTTGTCGTCCTCGCCTCCGTGCGTGCGGCCCTGCAGCCGCTGTCTGCCGCGATCGCGGATTCCGCACCCCTGAACTTCTCCGTCGGTGCGCGTCACAACCTGCTCGACGTCACCCGTGACCTCATCGAACGTGGGTATCAGCGCGTCGACATGGTTTCCCGCCGTGGCGAAATGGCGGTTCGCGGCGGAATCCTTGACGTCTTCCCGCCGCTTTCCGGACACCCCGTTCGAATCGAATTTTTCGGTGACGAAATCGATGAAATCCGTGAGTTCTCCATCGCCGACCAACGCTCCCTCGCGCCGTTGAAATCCGTGGACGCGACCGCGGTGCGTGAAATTCTCATGACGGCAACGGTTCGCGATCGCGCTGCGAAACTGGCCGAGCGCGTCCCGGCACTTCGCTCTCTCGCCGAACCTATCTCGCAGGGGATCGCCGTTCCGGGGATGGAATCCCTGTTACCGGCCCTCGTCGATGAGGTCGTGCCGCTCATCTCGTTCTTCCCCGAAACGTCGACGGTTATCGTGGTCGCTCCCGATCGGGTTCGCGCCCGCGCCGAGAGCCTGAGGACAACCAACCAGGAATTTCTTGACGCCGCGTGGCAGTCGGTCGGCGACGGTGGCGATGTTCCCGTCGACCTGTCGATGGCAGACTTTGTCGATCTGGATCAGTTCCGCGCGGATGTTGCCCGCCGAACCTATTTCACAATGACCGCTCTGGATTCGGGGCTGGAACAACGCATCGATTCCAAGCCAATCCCATCGTTCGTCGGCGATCCTGATGGTGCTGTTCGTTTTACGGGCGAGCGCCTTGCGGTGGGCGAGGTCGTTGTCATCGTCGCCGCCGGTCAGGGAACTCTTGAGCGCGCACGCGACCTGCTCGCCGAAGCGAACCTCGCGGCTAGGCCTGTCGACGCGATTCCTGCGAACCCGGAGCGTGGTGTTGCGTACCTCGTCTCTGGTTCCGTCGACCACGGTGTCGAACTGTCCGATGCAAAGCTCACCGTCATCAGCGAGGCCGAGTTCTTCGGCCGCCGCGAATCCCGCCAGGCCAAGGACGGCACGAAACTCGCTGCCAAGCGCAAGTCCACCGTCGACCCGTTGTCGCTCGTCGCGGGCGACTACATCGTTCACGAAACCCACGGGATCGGCCGATTTGTCGAGATGGTCGAACGCGACATCATCGTCAACGCACGCACCAAGACGAAAGCGAAACGCGAATACCTCGTCATCGAGTACGCGCCCAGCAAGCGCGGGTTCCCCGGCGACAAGCTGTACGTGCCGACAGACCAACTCGGACTCGTCTCGCGATATGTCGGTGGCGAGGACCCGACCCTGTCCAAGATGGGCGGCTCTGACTGGTCGGCGACCAAGGGTCGAGCCCGCAAGGCTGTCCGCGACATCGCTGTCGAACTCGTCAAGTTGTACGCGGCCCGTGCGCAATCGCGCGGGTTCGCCTTTCCACCGGATACCCCGTGGCAACGCGAACTCGAGGACGCGTTCCCGTATCACGAGACGCCCGACCAATTGACGACGATCGACGAGGTCAAGGCGGACATGGAACGCGAAATCCCTATGGACCGCCTGTTGGCGGGCGACGTAGGTTTCGGCAAGACCGAGGTCGCCGTTCGTGCAACGTTCAAGGCGGTCATGGCGGGGAAGCAGGTCGCCATCATCGCGCCGACCACACTGCTCGTGCGCCAGCATACGGAAACGTTTCGCGACCGATTCGCGGGATTCCCCGTCCGACTTGCCCCGCTTTCCCGGTTCCAGACTGACTCTGAGGCAAAGCACACGATCGAGGCGCTCGCCGACGGAACTCTCGACGTCGTTATCGGAACGCACCGACTGTTGTCACAGAACATTCGGTTCAAGGACCTGGGTCTTGTCATCATCGATGAGGAACAGCGATTCGGTGTCGAACACAAGGACGCACTGAAGAAGCTCAAGACGAACGTTGACGTTCTCGCCATGAGCGCCACCCCGATCCCGCGCACGCTTGAGATGGCCATCGCCGGCATCCGCGAGATGTCGACTCTGGCGACCCCGCCGGAGGAGCGTCACCCCGTCCTCACGTACGTCGGCGAATATTCCGATGACCAAGTCGCCGCCGCCATCAAACGCGAACTGCTGCGCGAGGGACAGGTGTTCTACGTCCACAATCGCGTCGCGACCATCACCGGCGTCGCAAACCGACTCGGCGAACTCGTCCCCGACGCCCGAATCGCGGTCGCGCACGGCAAGTTGACCGAAGCCCAGTTGGAGAAGGTCATGCTCGATTTCTGGGATCGCAAGTTCGACGTCCTCGTGTCGACGACGATCATCGAAACGGGACTTGATGTTCCCAACGCGAACACCCTCATCGTCGACCGTGCGGACAAATACGGGCTCAGCCAGTTGCACCAGCTGCGAGGACGTGTCGGTCGCTCCCGCGAGCGGGCATATGCGTACTTCCTTTACGACCGCGGGCGCGAACTGACCGAACACGCGTACGAGCGACTCAAGACGATTTCCCAGAATTCCGACCTCGGCGGGGGAATGGCGATCGCGATGAAGGACCTCGAACTGCGCGGTGCCGGAAACCTCCTCGGCGCGGAACAGGCCGGGCACATCGCCGGTGTCGGTTTCGACCTGTACCTGCGCATGATTGCCGAGGCCGTCGGAGAGTTCAAGGGCGAAGCGGCGCCCGAATCGAACGACTTGCGCCTGGAAATCCCCGTCGATGCCCGCATCCCCGACGACTACATCGATTCGGAACGCCTGCGACTCGAGGCGTACCAAAAGCTGTCAGCGGCGTCATTCCCCAGTGCCGCGGCGGATGCCATCGATCGTGAACTCGAGGAACTGGTCGACCGATACGGCGACATCCCGGCCCAGGTCACGACGCTCGCGAACATCGCGCGCCTGCGCCGAAAGATCGCCGGGTACGGCATCACCGACCTTGTCACCGCGGGAACGAACCTGCGAATCGTCGGCGAACCCCTGCCCGATTCCCGCCAAGCACGACTGCAGCGCGTGTATCCCGGGGCGAAATACGTCACCGCGATGAACTCAAGTGTCATCCCGCTGCCCGCCCGCGAAGGCGACGACCTCGTCGAATGGGTGGACGACCTGGCCACTGCCATCTATGGTGAGGAATCATGAGCGAGCACAACCACCCCGAACTCGCCGCGTTGATTGACGTCATGGCTACATTGCGCGGACCCGACGGGTGTGCGTGGGATCGTGAACAGACACACCAGTCCCTTCTCAAGTACTTGATTGAAGAAAGCCACGAGTTCATCGACGCCGTCGAAGCAGGGGACCGCGACCACATGGTCGAAGAACTGGGTGACGTTTTGTACCAGGTTCTTTTCCACGCGGACCTCGGTGCCGCCGACCCTGACCACCCTTTCACCATCGAGGACGTCGCGCGCGTCGCCCGAACCAAAATGGTCGGACGTCACCCGCACGTATTCGGTGATGTCACCGCCGACACCGCAGACGAGGTCGTCGCGAACTGGGAGAAGTGGAAAGCCGCCGAAAAGCCGGAACGCGAATCGAAATTCGACGGACTGCCCAAGGGATTGCCGGCGTTGGCGCTCGCGGACAAGGTCATCGGTAAGTTGGACGAACCTGTAC
Organism: Actinomycetota bacterium; assembly: GCA_039800905.1. GTDB lineage: Bacteria > Actinomycetota > Actinomycetes > Actinomycetales > Microbacteriaceae > MWH-TA3. The sequence goes on from JBDLPW010000065.1 coordinate 6,504, forward strand.
AGGCGGAAGCGTTGCCGACGGACACGTCCGAGGCGGAACTCGGTGACCTGTTGTTTGGGCTGGTTGCAGCGGCCCGTGCTCAGGGTCTGGACGCCGAAGCCGCTTTACGTGCCGCGGTTCGACGCGTTATTTCTGGCGCCGAACGCGCGGAATAACGAGCATTCCAGCAATCCAGACGCCCGCAACCAGCAACTGTCCGACGAAACCTGGAACGAATCCCGAGGTTGTGTTCGTGAGTACGTCGGCTGCGGCACGACCGTACGGGTAGGACGAATATGGCTGACCTGTTTCTGCCAGCAGCTCACACTCGTTGATGGTGACGGTCTCGTCAGCGGGTAGTTGCAACGTTCGCGAACTGATCGCGATGGTCGAGAAGATGTCGATGGGCGCGGTGGATCGAGGCGAAAAGTCGGACACGACCTCTGACTCGCCCATATATGTTCGGTCAACGAACGTGACCAGTTTCGGCTCAACCGATTCCGAGACCAACGCGAATGGGTTGACGGGTGCGACCGCCCAGACGAGGTCGTACCGCGGAACGACCTGCGTGGTGGCCGACTTGGTCGGGCACTTCGGGTCGGAGGGGTAACCCGTGACGGGGTCGACTCCGGTTCCGTCCTTCGGCCATTCCATCGTCCACATGTAGGTGGTCTGCTTGACTCCAGGCAACGCGGCGGTCACGCCCAGCACCAGCAGGGGACCGGCGACCAGGCTGGCGATAGCGCCGTACGCGACCGCAGTCGCGGTGCCGGGCTTGCGAATCGACCCGAACGCGATGGCGACGAGCACGTCGACGAGAAGAACTTCGAGTTTGAGCGACCCGAGCGCGGGAACCCAGACGTCAGCGCCGACTCCCGTGGCCGCCATCGCCCAAAGTAGTGCGGGGGTCGCGGCGAACAACAGCGACCAGCCAACGATGAACGCGGTGATGAACGAATCGACGAAACCGCTCGCGCCTGTTGTGGGACGGACACGGTCGACAATCGCGGGGATCGTGAATAACGCGAACGCGAGCGTGAGGAGTGTCACGAAGGACAGCGCCATGCGCCCGGCGTCGAGTCCGTCCGCCGTCGCGTTATCGCTGAAGACCGTCAGTGCGGTGGCGACCAGCGTGAGGACGCCAACCGTGGAAACCATCGTCACCCACAGCGGGGTGCGGACGACCGCCCAGAAACTCGCTTGAACCGTTGCACTGAAACCAGTTGTGCTCATGTCCTCAGTGTGCCACCGATTGCGTCCAGCGCTGACGGTCAAAGGTCCCGTCGCGTGAAACAATAGAAACCATGGCGAGCGTGACACCACCCCGAGGGATGCGCGACTTCACGCCCGCGGTTAAGGCCCAGCGTGAACGCGTTCTGTCGCGTATTCGCGAATCGTATCGAGCTCACGGGTTCGACGAAATCGAAACCCCCGTCATGGAAGAGTCGAGCCGTCTGTCCGCGGGACTCGGTGGTGACAACGAGAAGTTGGCGTTCGGGATTCTCAAGCGCGGGCTGACCGTCGAAGACATTGCGGCGGCCGGTTCGACCTCCGACCTCATTGACATGGGGCTGCGTTACGACCTCACTGTTCCGCTTGCCCGGTTCTTTGCGACGAACCGCGCCGAACTTCCGCCCGTTTTCCGTGCAATCCAGATTGCGCCGGTGTGGCGAGCCGAACGTCCGCAGAAGGGTCGCTTCCGCCAGTTTGTGCAATGCGACATCGACATCATCGGCGAGTCCGGGATTCTGGCCGAGGTTGAACTCATCAACGCAACCCTCGCGACGCTCGATGTTCTCGGCGTCACCGGTACCACCATTCGTATCAACGACCGACGAATTCTCATCGGACTGCTCGATTCGCTGGGATTGACCGACACCGAGTCGGCGCTCATCACTCTCGACAAGTTGGACAAGATCGGTGCGAGCGGGGTGCTCGACGAACTTCGTGAACGCGGGGCGAGCGCAACCGCGCTGGAAACACTTTCCGCGCTGCTGTCGAGCCACGGCAAGCCCACTTCCGCACCGACGGTCGTCGCCATGACCGACGCTCTTCCCGCCGGCGTCGCCACCGAAGCGGTCGCCGAACTCGCGGAAATCGCCACAGCAGTCGGCAACGCCGGCCGACTCGTCTTTGACCCCTTCCTGGTTCGCGGAATGGGGTATTACACGGGCGCGATCTTCGAAGTCGCACACGAGGACCTCGGCTATTCGCTCGGTGGCGGCGGTCGCTACGACGGAATGATTGGCCGGTTCCTCGGCACCGACGTTCCCGCGGTCGGCTTCTCGCTCGGGTTCGAGCGACTCGTCGACCTCGTCGCCGAATCGGACAGCGCCGACGATGAATCGGTCGCGGTTCTGTACGACTCGGAACTGTCCCCGGCGGAACTCATCGCCGTCAAGAGGCAGTTGCTCGCCGAGGGAATGCGCGTGCGACTCGTCGTCAAGACGAAGAACACCCGTGCGATCCTCGACCAGCTCGAACGCGACGGATTCCGTCGCTACGCGTTCCTCAACCCGGGCGAACCGCTCGAGTGGAAGACGCTCGCGTAACGCCCTAGGCTTAAACCACCACCACATTCACAAGGAGAAACCGTGTCCGCTATTGCGTTCGTTGATGCCCGCGAGATTCTTGACTCGCGCGGAAACCCCACCGTCGAAGTTGATGTCGTTCTTGAGGACGGAACGGTCGCCTCGGCCGCGGTTCCCTCGGGCGCCTCGACCGGTGCATTTGAAGCCTACGAACTGCGTGACGAGGACAAGTCGCGCTACGGCGGCAAGGGTGTCCTCAAGGCGGTGACCTCCGTCATCGACGTCCTCGGTGACGCAATCGAGGGACTCGACGCCAGCGAACAGCGCGCGATCGACGCAGCACTCATCGACGCCGACGGCTCGGACAACAAGTCGAACCTCGGTGCGAACGCCATCCTTGGTGTTTCGCTCGCCGTTGCGAAGGCCGCAGCACTCTCGGCCGACCTCCCGCTCTTCCGTTACCTCGGCGGACCCAACGCACACGTCCTCCCCGTCCCGATGATGAACGTCATCAACGGTGGAGCGCACGCCGACACCAACGTCGACATCCAGGAATTCATGATCCTGCCGATCGGTGCCGAGTCGTACCGCGAAGGACTCCGTTGGGGCGTCGAGACCTACCACGCACTCAAGGGACTCCTCAAGGAAAAGGGTCTCGCGACTGGTCTCGGTGACGAGGGTGGATTCGCTCCGAACCTCGAGTCGAACCGTGCCGCGCTCGACCTCCTCGTGGAAGCTATCGTCAAGGCGGGTTACAAGCCCGGTACCGACATCGCGCTCGGCCTCGACGTTGCCGCAACCGAATTCTTCAAGGACGGCAAGTACACGTTCGAAGGCAAGCAGCTGACCGCTGGCGAACTCATCGCATACTACGCCGAGCTCGTTGCCTCGTACCCGCTCGTCACCATCGAAGACCCGCTGTCCGAGGACGACTGGGCTGGATGGGAAGCCATCACGGCTGAACTGGGCGAGAAGGTCCAGCTCGTTGGCGACGACCTCTTCGTCACCAACCCCAAGCGCCTCGCGGACGGAATCGACCGCGGGACCGGCAACTCGATCCTCGTCAAGGTCAACCAGATTGGTTCGCTGACCGAGACCCTCGACGCCGTGTCGATGGCACAGCGCGCCGGGTACACCGCGGTTCTCTCGCACCGTTCGGGTGAGACCGAGGACACCACCATCGCCGACCTCGCGGTCGCGACGAACTGTGGCCAGATCAAGACCGGTGCTCCCGCTCGCAGCGAGCGCGTCGCCAAGTACAACCAGCTCCTCCGCATCGAGGAAGAGCTCGGTGACTCGGCCGTCTACGCAGGACGCTCGGCGTTCCCGCGCTTCACGGCCTAACACGCTGACACGAAGGGGGTGCGAAGCGGTTCGCACCCCCTTCGCTTACCCTTGAAGAATGAGCACGCCCGGACCGAAACGACCCGCTGCGCCCACGCGCGCGCGTCGCATTCCGCGCGTTCGCGTGCCCCTCAGCCTCGCCGACCTGTGGGCAAAGCAGCTGGAACGCAGTGGGATGTGGATGGCAATCTTGCTCATCGCCATCGTTGCCGTTCTCGTTCTGTTCCAGCCTGTTCAGATCTGGTTCCAACAGCAGATTCGCATCGCGGAATTACACGCCGAAGTCGCCAAGTCAAAAGCGGAAGTGTCGGCGATGAAGGAAGACCTGAAACGTTGGGGGGACCGGGCATTCGTTGAGGCACAAGCCCGCCAACGTCTCTTGTTTGTGTACCCCGGTGACGTGTCGTACCTCATCGTCAATGACGTCACCGTCAAGGATTCCGTCACTATCGGCGCATCGCAGGCGGTTCAGACTACCGACATCAACTGGGTCGACGCTCTCGTCGGTTCGTACATTGCCGCCGCGGTGGATGGGGAAACAAAATGAGTCTGACGCCGGCGACCGAGCGCGACCTCGACATCATGGAATTGCAGTTGGGTCGCCCGATGCGCGATGTCGTCGGGATCGCCGCGCGGTGCGTGTGTGGCGCACCGACAGTTGTGTCCACCAAGCCGCGCCTGACCGACGGAACCCCGTTCCCAACGTTCTATTACTTGACGCACCCTGCCGCTACCGCCGCGATTTCCACTCTCGAGGCGAACGGGTTCATGGCCGTTGAACAGGCGAAACTCGCCGAGGACGACGAGCTCCGTGCCGAGTACGAAAGCGCCCACCGGGCGTACATCGCTGATCGCGATGCGTACGGTGAAGTCCCCGAAATTGACGGCATCAGCGCCGGCGGGATGCCGAATCGGGTCAAGTGCCTTCACGCGCTCGCCGGGCACAGTCTCGCGGCCGGACCCGGGGTAAATCCCATCGGGGACGCCGCGCTCGAGGCGTGCAGTTGGACCCCGACGGTGTGTGCATGTTCGGTCGACGCGCGCGGCTGATTCTCGCGACGGTCCTCGTCGCGCTGCTCGGGTTTTCGACGCCAGCCAATGCTGATACCTATCGTTCGTCGGAATGGTGGATCGGCGGGCTTGGTGTCACCAAAGCGTGGAAAACGGCTACGGGCAAGGGCATCACCATCGCCATCATCGACGGGGGAGTTGACGGCAGCCACCCCGACCTGACCGGTCAGGTCATCGGCGGAACCGACATGTCCGGCGTCGGGTCGAGCGACGGCGAAACACCCGTCCCTCCCAACAAGCGACACGGCACCCAGGTTGCGTCACTCGTTGCCGGGCACGGGGATAACGGAAACGGTGTCATGGGCACCGCGCCCGACGCGAAACTCCTCAGTATCAGCGTCTCGTTCTCGAGCGGAACAACATCCGGCGACGAACAAGTGGCGAAGGCTCTGACGTGGGCAGTCAATCACGGAGCCGACATCGTTGTCATGTCGTTTGTCATGGGTCGAAGCTGGTGGACGCCCGCATGGGACGAGGCGTTCCTCAAGGCTGAGAAGGCGGGGGTTCTCATCGTCGCCGCGGCCGGCAATCGTGGAAGCGGGACGTTGTCAATCGGAGCACCGGCGTCCATCCCAGGCGTACTCGCGGTCGGTGGCATCTCACGTTCACGAGTTGTCAGTTCGTTCGCATCTACAAAGGGGTCGACCATCGGGGTTGTCGCGCCGAGCGAGAAGTTGCCCGGCTCGATCCCCGGCGGTGGGCGAGTGAAGTGGAACGGGACGAGCGGTGCGGCACCGATCGTCGCGGGAATCGCGGCACTCGTGATGGAAGCGCACCCCGAACTCGACACGATAAATGTCATCAACCGTATCCTCGTCAGCGCCGATCCCGTGGGCAAAGTCGGCAACGTCAATTACGGCTGGGGAGTTATTGATGCGGACGAAGCGGTCAACGGCGACATCCCCACGGTGACCGTGAACCCGCTCGGCACGCTCGCCGCGTGGATACCTTTGCACCGTTACGAGGAATGGGCGTCGACCGTCGTCGAACTGCCCCTGCCCGGCGAACTGCCGTTGCCGGACGACCGTTCAGTGTCGGTCGGACTGTGGTGGGCAGACCTCGGGGTACCGGGAATTGTGCTGGGCGGAATCGCGCTGTCCGTCGCGATTCTCGTCTACGGAATAGTTCGTCGACTTCCGCGGAAGGCGAAAGTGGAATCCGACAGCGCACTGCCCGTCGACAGGGTAGATTTGTAGGGTTGTCTTCACATTCCAACAGGAGTTTTCGTGTCTAAAATCCTCATCGTCGGTGGTGGTTACGCCGGTTTCTACACCGCTTTCAAGCTTCAGAAGCACCTTCGCCGTGGCGAAGCCGAGGTCACCCTCGTTGACCCGCTTCCGTACATGACGTATCAGCCGTTCCTCCCCGAGGTTGCCGCCGGTTCGATTGAGCCGCGCCACGTCATTGTGCCGTTGCGCCGCCACCTCAAGAAGACGAACGTCGTTCAGGGCAAGGTCGTCGCCGTCGACCACAAGAAGAAGACCGCGACCATCGAGCCTTCGGCCGGCAAGTCGTACACCGCCAAGTACGACCAGATCGTCCTCGCGGCTGGTTCGGTCTCGCGTACGTTCCCGATTCCGGGCGTTGCCGACGAAGCAATCGGCATGAAGTCGATCGAAGAAGCAGTCGCCGTTCGTGACCGCCTCATCGACAACTTCGCCAAGGCTGCAAACCTGCCCGCCGGCAAGGAACGCGACCGCCTTCTTACCGTCACCGTTGTTGGCGGTGGATTCGCGGGAATTGAAACTTTCGCCGAACTTCGTTCGCTCGCGTCGGGACTCCTCAAGCACTACCCCGAACTGACCATCGAAGACACCAAGTTCCACCTCATCGAGGCAATGGGGCGCATCATGCCTGAAGTCTCGCTCGAGACCTCTCAGTGGGTGCTGAAGAACCTCGCCGAGCGCAGCGCTGTCGTACACCTCGACACTCAGCTGCAGTCGGCTGTCGGCGGAAAGATTGAACTGTCGACTGGCGAAAAGTTCGAGTCGGACCTCATCGTCTGGACTGCCGGTGTCATGGCGAACCCCGTCGTTCGCGCCACCGACTTCCCCATCGAAGAGCGCGGCCGCATCCGCTCGTCCGCAACCCTGCAGATTACTGACGAAAACGGCAAGATCGTCAAGGGAGCATGGGCTGCCGGTGACAACTCGGCCGTCCCTGACCTCACCGGGGGTGGCGTCGGAGGCATGTGCGTTCCCAACGCACAGCACGCCGTCCGCCAGGCCAAGCTCATGGCGAAGAACATCGTCGCCGTACTCCGCGGAGAAGAACCGAAGCAGTACATTCACAAGAACCTCGGCGCCGTCGCCGGCCTCGGCATCGGTCACGGCGTGTTCCAGTCGGGCAAGCTCGCGGTCAAGGGATTCATCGCGTGGGGAATGCACCGTGGCTACCACGGACTCGCCATGCCGATGTGGGAACGCAAGTTCCGCGTCTTTGGCGACTGGATTCTCCAGTTCCTCGTTGGTCGTGACACCACCTCGATCGCGTTACGCGAGACGCCGAACGCCTACTTCCAGGCCTTCGCGTCGCGACCCGCACCCAAGAAGTAACACCTTTGCGCGAAGGCCCGGCGGGAAACCACCGGGTCTTCGACATTTCCGGGACAATTAAACAGACGCCCCAATAGCCCAACCGGCAGAGGCAGACGACTTAAAATCGTCACAGTCAGGGTTCGAATCCCTGTTGGGGCACATTTTCGCCGTGGGGGAAAGAGCGTTTTTCCTGTCCATCGGCGAGCGTAGAGTGAAGCCATGGACATCACGACTCTCCTGCTCGTACTGGGCGGAATTGCGGTACTCGTCGGCTTCTACGTGTGGTCGACATACAACGGACTCGTCACGCTCAACGTTCGCGTTGATGAAGCGTGGAGTGACATCACGGTTCAGCTCAAGCGCCGAGCCGACTTGATCCCCAACCTCATCGAGACGGTCAAGGGCTACGCGAAGCACGAGAAGGAAGTGTTCGAGAACGTGACGGCCGCCCGTGCTGCGACGTCGAACGCGAGCACTCCCGCCGAAGCGGCAGCTGCCGAAGGGATGATGCAGTCGGCGCTCAAGTCGATTTTCGCCGTCGCCGAGGCGTACCCCGAACTGCAGGCGAGCCAGAACTTCCAGCAGTTGCAGGCGGAACTCGTCGACACCGAGAACAAGATTCAGGCGTCGCGTCGCTTCTACAACGGCGGTGTACGCGAGTTCAACACCAAGATTCTCGTCTTCCCCAATAACGTCTGGGCACGCCAGTTGGGCTTCAGCAAGCGCGACTTCTTCGAGGTCGACAACCCGGACGCCATCGCTGAACCGCCGAAGGTTCAGTTCTAACCGTCGATGTACAGCGCGATTGCCGCTAACAAGCGGAACACCATTGTCATCCTCCTCGTGTTCGTGGCGCTCATCGCCGCGTTGGGATGGTTGGCCGCGTACATCTGGGGCGGTGGGTCGTGGGGCATCACGATCGCGACGATGATCGGTGCGGGTTTGTACGCGTGGTTCCAGTACTACAACGCGGGTTCCATCGCTGTGTCAACGTCGGGCGCTGTTCAGATTGAGATGAAGGACAACCCCCGACTGTGGCGTGTTGTCGAAAACCTCGCCATCACCAACGGAATGCCCATGCCCAAGGTGTACGTCGTCAATGACCCGGCGCCCAACGCCTTCGCATCCGGGCGTGACCCGGAACACGCGGTAGTCGCCGCGACGACGGGTTTGCTCGACATCATGACCGACGCTGAACTCGAGGGCGTCATGGCGCACGAAATGGGTCACGTCAAAAATTACGACATCCGGGTCAGCACCATCGTCTTCGGGTTGGTTGTCGCGATCGGTTTCATCGCGGACATGATGTTCCGCATGGCGTTCTATTCCGGTCAAGCCTCGCGTGGCGGAGACCGGGACAACGCGGCCGGAGCAATAGCCATCCTCTCGTTTGTCTTTGCACTCTTCGCGTCCGTGATCGCCTACCTGGCTGGCCCGCTCATTCAGGCGGGAATCTCGCGTCAGCGTGAATACCTTGCCGACGCGACCGGCGCGATGACCACGCGTAACCCCGAGGGACTCGCGAGTGCATTGCACAAGCTCGGTGAATATGGTCGCCCGCTGCAGCGTCAGTCGGCGTCCATGGCGCACATGTGGATGGCGGACCCGCTCAAGCCCGGTTTCCTCGCGCGCATCTACTCGACCCACCCGCCGATCCCCGAACGCATCAAGCGACTTCTCGACATCGGCGGAAAGTTCTAGCCGAACACCTTCCGAAGGTCCGCGGCGGCATCGCCCCAGTCGTCGACCGTCACGGTGTCGAGTCCTCGCCACGCAGCCGCATTGCGGACGACTTCCGCCAATCGCTCGACAGCCTCGGCGGGTCGTTTCGATTCCCAGTGCGCGCTCTTGACGATGAGGTTCTTTGCCTTGCGATCCGCCTTGAGGTCGATTCGCCCCACGAGAGCGTCGTTCATGAGAATCGGCAACGAGTAATAGCCGAAGACGCGTTTCGGGGCGGGGGTATAAATCTCGATCTTGTAGTCGAAATTGAACATGCGCGACGCACGGTCACGGAACCACGTCACGGGGTCAAAGGGTGACAACAGTGCCGTCACCTTCGGTGCGCGAGCCGGTACTACGGCGTCCGGCAGCATGAACCCCGGCACGGGCTTGCCGTTCTTTGTCCATCCGTCGACACGAACCTCAACCACTTCTCCCTCTTCGACAAGTTGGTCGAGTGCGATCTTGGCCGGGGCCGTTTTGAAGCGGTAGTAGTCGGCGATGTCCGTCAGAGTTCCCACCCCAAGAGCGCGAACCGCATCGCGCATGAGGGCTCGTCGCGCGTCGGGTTCGGGCAGTGGCGAATCGAGCAGGTGCTGGGGGACGACGTCGGCAACGGGGGCGTAGATTCGTTGAAAGTTGGTGCGCCCAATCGCGGTGATCACACCGTCTTGAAACAGGTACTCGAGAGCGAGCTTGACATCACTCCAGTTCCACCAGGACCCGGAGCGTTTCTCGCGAGGTCCTTCGAGTTGGCTGAACGTCGCCGGTCCCTCTGAATGAAGGCGTGCGAGCAGGTCGTCAGCCAGTTTGCGATGGTCGGAAAGCCACGAACCCTGTGTCGCATGCCGGTCACGATACGCATCCATCTTCCACTGCCATTTCGGCCACGATTCGACCGGCAGGAACGCGGCTTCGTGCGCCCAGTACTCGACGTGTGTGGCCGGCGCATGTGGTTCGAGCAGAATTCGGTCGAGGACATTTGTGTCATATGCGCCGAGACGAGCGAACAGTGGCATGTAGTGGCTGCGTTCGAACACATTGACCGAGTCGATCTGCAACACTCCGAGGTTGGCGATGGCGTCCGTCATGTGGTGTGCTGTGACGCGTCCTCGCGGTCTATTCCCGAACCCCTGCGCCACGAGCGCGAGTCGCCGAGCTTCGGCAGCGGAAAGTTCGTTCACCCTTGATACGGTAGCGTTTTCAGAAGGTATCTCATGACACAACAGTTCGCCGGCCCCACTCTCGCGGAATTCAACGCCGCGCGCGATGTCGTGTCCAAAGTCGCTCAGGAAACGCCCATCGAGGTGTCGCGCTTCCTTGCCGAAATCCTGGGTGTGCCCGTCACGATGAAGTGCGAGAACCTGCAGCGCACGGGCGCGTACAAGGTTCGCGGCGCCTACAATCGCATGAGCAAATTGACCGCCGACGAGCGTGCCCGTGGGGTTGTCGCCGCATCCGCCGGCAACCACGCGCAGGGCGTCGCGCTTGCAGCACAGGAACTGGGAATCCACGCCACCATCTTTATGCCCGTCGGCGTTGCATTGCCGAAGCTGCTGGCGACACGTGCCTATTCCGCCGACGTTGTCCTGCGCGGCGTTGTCTTCAACGAAGCACTCGAAGCGGCGATTGATTTTGCAGACAAGTCCGGTGCAATCTTCATCCCGCCCTATGACAACCACGATGTCATCGCGGGTCAAGGAACGGTCGGTCTCGAGATTTGGGAACAGGTCCCTGACGTCGAAACGGTCATAGTCCCAATCGGCGGCGGTGGACTCATCGCTGGCGTTGCATCTGCGATGAAGCAACAGGCCGCAACAGAAGGCCGAACGATCAAGGTCATCGGAGTGCAGGCCGCCAACGCTGCCGCTTACCCACCCTCGGTTTCCGCGGGCGAGCCGACGACCATCGAGGTCAAGGCCACCATCGCCGACGGTATCGCCGTGGCGCGTCCGGGTGACTTGCCGTTCGACATCATCAAGGACGCGGTCGACGAGATCGTCACGGTCAGCGATGACGACATCGCGCGCGCACTCCTCATGCTCATCGAACGCGCGAAGCTTGTCGTCGAACCCGCCGGTGCCGCCGGAGTCGCCGCCATCCTCGCGGGCAAGATTGATGCTGTCGGGCCGACCACGGTCATCCTGTCGGGCGGGAATATTGACCCCAAATTGATGGAGCGCGTGATTTCACGCGGACTCATCGCGTCGGGGCGTTACCTGCACATCCTCATCCCGCTGCCCGACCGTCCCGGTCAGTTGGCACGCGTCTCGGAAATCGTTGCTGGACAGAACGCGAACGTCATCGAGGTTCTGCACACGCGTCACGGGGTTGGCCTGCAGATCAACCAGGTGCAGTTGTCGGTCGACATCGAGACCCGTGGACCCGAGCACTCGGAACAGGTTCTGCAGGCGTTGCGTGACGAGGGCTTCGAGCCCCGCGTCGAGTTCTAACTAGCCGAGGAACGGCTCGATCGCGATAATCTCGACCGCGATTTCTGCGCCACTCGGGGCGGTGAAAGTCGTCGTATCGCCGGCCTCGAGTCCAAGAATCGCTGCACCGAGCGGGCTGCTGTCGCTGTACACGTCGAGGTCGGTATCGCCGGCTATCTCGCGCGACCCGAGCAGGAACTTTTCTTCGTCGCCGTGAATGTGCGCGGTGACGACGGTACCGGGGGCGACGCGCGACGCATCGACCGGCTCAGCGCCGACGTGGGCGTGCTTGAGCATTTCGGTCAGTTCGCGGATTCGAGCTTCGATTTTCCCTTGCTCGTCTTTCGCGGCGTGGTACCCGCCGTTTTCCTTGAGGTCTCCCTCGGCGCGAGCGGCTTCGATGCGCTTGACAATCTCGTCACGACCAGAGGTCGACAGTGTCTCCAACTCGAGAGCGAGTCGGTCGAACGCTTCCTGGGTCAGCCACATCGAGGCCATGGGTACTCCTTCGGGAAAATACAACTCCTCAAGGGTAAACGAGAGGGAGTGGTCGGCGCGAACTCGGTTACGAACCGGTGCGCCAGCAGGCGTAGACCTCGATGCCTTTCGCGTTCCCTACCGAGCGAACAGCGACGGCGTGCGTTGTTGTGCTCGTCGACGCCGGATCGAGTTCAACCACTTTCCACCCGTTTGTGGACATGTCGTTTCCGACCGTTCGAATCCCGCACGTCACGGCAGTCCCAATGGGAGCGGTGAGGTGCCAGGTGATGTTCGACGACGTTCCGCCCGTTGTCGATTCGTACGCGACCCATTCGATCCCCGCCGAACGATCGGTGGCGTTCACCCAGCCGGCCCACAGCGCGAACAGCGCGACGAGTCCGCCCGCGATGGAGAATGCGATGACGCGGTCGCGCGAACGGTTCGTGCCGTAGCGCGCCTGGAGGTTGGTCGATTCGGTCATTGTTGCCTCGGTTATCCTGTTATCAGGCTACGCGAACGGAGTACCCCATGCAGTCCGCCCTCATTCTCGCCGACAAGATTGACCCGAACGGTGTCACTCCGGGCGTTATCGGATTCATCATTACCGCGGTCGTCGCCATCGTCTCGCTGTTGCTGATTCTCGACATGGTTCGCCGTATGCGCCGACTGCGTTACCGCGAAGAGGCCAAGTTCAACGTTGACGCCGAGGAAGCGGTCAACAAACTCATCGAGTCGATAGACGACGAACCCAAGAACTAGGGGCCGAAGGGCGGGTTCATCGCAACCAGCAGAATCGCGGTCCAGTGGCACAGATAGGCCACGATGGTGAACGCGTGGAAGACCTCGTGGAATCCGAAAACGCCGGGGAAAGGATTCGGACGTTTGATTCCGTAAACGACAGCACCGAGGACGTATGCGAGTCCGCCCACGAGCACGAGCACCATCATCGGCAGGTTCGCCGCCGCGAGGTCGGGCGTGTAGAACAGCGCCGCGAGTCCCAACAGTAGGTATGCGGGGACGTAGGCCCAGCGGGGTGCGCCTAGCCAGGCGACGCGGAACAGAATGCCGACGCCGGCTCCGATCCAGACGCCAAGTAGCAACCACAACCCCTTGTCCCAAGGCAACGCCAACATTCCGAGAGGTGTGTACGTGCCGGCGATGAGAATAAAGATGTTCGAGTGGTCGAGTCGGCGGAAGACCGCCTTGACCTTCGGGGACCAGTTGAACCGGTGATAAATCGCTGAGATGCCAAACAACAACAGCGACGAGATGACGAACGCGAAACTGCTCCACGTGGCGAGTACGCCGTTTGAGAGTGCGACAAGGACGAGTCCACAGACAATCGCGAAGGGGAAAATTCCGACGTGCAGCCAGCCGCGAAGGAGCGTCTTGGGTTCAGTAACCGGGGGAGTGTCCTGAAGAAGCGGAAGGTGGATCGGTTCATCGAGGGACATGAGTTCAGACTACGCCCGCTCTCACAAGCCTCACGAATCGGTCGCTACGCTAGGCGTGTGACCGTCAGCGCTAAGGGTGTCGTCAAGGGGTTTCTCTACAGCCTCTACACCCGTCGACTCCGCTCGCAGGTCCATCGCGCTAATCCACCGCGGCACGTGGGCATGATTATCGACGGCAACCGACGCTGGGCGAAATTACAGGAAGGCATCTCGGTCGCCGAAGGGCACCGCGCGGGCGCAGAGCGCATGCACGAATTCCTCGGCTGGTGTGACGAGTCCGGTGTCGAGGTGGTGACGCTCTATCTGTTGTCGACGGACAACCTCACCAACCGCAACTCCACCGAACTCAACGACCTGGTCGGGATCATCGCCGACCTCGCCGCCGATCTGTCCGTCGTGCCCGATTGGCGCGTTCACCACCTTGGGGACGCGAGCGCGCTCCCTGCCGAACTGCGTGAGGCTCTCGAGTCGGCAGCGCAGTCGACTGCGGCGAACACGGGTCTGCACATCAATCTCGCTGTTGGGTATGGCGGCCGTCATGAGATCACCGAGGCGGTGCGCGACATTATTCGTGAACACGAAGAGCGCGGGCTGGGTATCGACACCCTCGCGGATGACATCACGCTGGACAACATTTCCGCGCACCTGTACACGGCGGGTCAACCCGATCTAGACCTGGTCATTCGCACGTCGGGCGAGCAGAGGATCTCCGATTTCATGTTGTGGCAATCGGCTCATTCCGAACTGTATTTTGTCGAAGCGCTCGGTCCCGACCTGCGTGAAATCGATGTGCTGCGTGCACTGCGCGACTACTCGCGCCGCCAACGCCGATTCGGCGCGTAATCGTTTACCAACTGTTCGCTTTCGTTCGGCGTGTCACGGTGAGTTGGCTGGACCTTCGGTCGTACCTTCTGGGTATGAACTAAGTGCGTGGCGACGAGGCCACACCGGCCGCGGAACCCCGTACGTGAGATAACTCAACGAAACGGAGACCGAGTGCCCAAGTCCGCAGCCCAGTCCGCATCCGCTTCAACAAAGAAAGCCGCCACTGCGCAGCGAACGTATGTGCTCGACACATCGGTTTTGCTCAGCGACCCGCGCGCCATCTTCAGATTCGCCGAACACGAGGTGATTTTGCCTGTCGTGGTCGTGTCCGAACTGGAGAAGAAACGCAACGATCCGGAAATCGGGTACTTCGCCCGACAAGCCCTTCGATTCCTCGACGATCTTCGTGTCAAGCACGAACGACTCGACATGCCCATCGCCGTCGGCGACGGAGGCTCGTTGCGCGTCGAGCTCAACCACACGAGTGACGCTGCCCTTCCTTCCGGCCTGCGACTTGGCGACAACGACACCCGCATTCTGTCCGTCGCGCTGAACCTCTCGCAAGAAGGATCCGACGTAGTCGTCGTCTCCAAAGACCTGCCACTCCGTGTCAAGGCGTCGAGCATCGGTCTCGCCGCCGAGGAATACCGCGCCGAACTCGCCGTCAATTCGGGCTGGACAGGCACAAGCGAGATCACGTTGTCTGCCGATGACATGGCGAAGTTGTACGAGGACGAAGTTCTCGTCAGCGCAATCGTGGAAGACCTGCCCATCAATACGAACCTCGTCATCCACTCTGACCGTGGAAGCGCGCTGGGTCGCGTTGCGAGCAAGAAGACCATCGTTCTCGTTCGTGGAGACCGAGACGTGTTCGGGCTCCACGGTCGTAGCGCCGAACAGCGACTTGCCATTGACATGTTGCTCGACCCGACCGTAGGTATCGTCTCCCTCGGTGGTCGTGCCGGAACGGGAAAGAGCGCGCTGGCGTTGTGCGCCGCGCTCGATGCGGTTCTCGAGAAGCGACTCCACAAGAAAATCATGGTGTTCCGTCCGTTGTACGCGGTGGGCGGTCAGGAACTCGGCTTCCTGCCCGGCGACGCCGATGAAAAGATGAACCCGTGGGCGCAGGCGACGTTCGACACTCTTGGTTCTGTCGTCAGCGACAACGTCATGGACGAAGTGATCGAGCGGGGACTGATTGAGGTTCTTCCGTTGACTCACATCCGCGGTCGCTCGCTTCACGATGCGTTCGTCATCGTCGACGAAGCGCAGTCGCTCGAGCGAAATGTGCTTCTCACGGTTCTCAGCCGAATCGGTCAGAACTCGCGCGTCGTCCTCACGCACGATGTCGCACAGCGCGACAACCTGCGCGTCGGACGTCACGACGGAATTGCGAGTGTCATCGAGGCTCTCAAGGGACAGCAATTGTTCGGGCACATCACGTTGCAACGCAGCGAACGCTCGGACATCGCCGCGCTCGTGACCGATCTGCTCGACGACTATGAAATCGCTAACTAAACCGGAATAAACAATAGGCTCGTATCGAAGGCGGTACTTACCTAGATGATTAGCGTTTCGGAAATCAGCGCAGCCCAGCACCTCGAGTTCATTCGCTCTCGACCGTCTGTTTCGTTCCTGCAGACTCCTGCGTGGGGAACGGTCAAGTCCGCGTGGACATCGCGTTCGCTGGGTTGGTTCGATGACGGAACGCTCGTCGGAACTGGGTTGTTGTTGTTGCGCAAGGTTCCTCGCGTCGAGAAGTATTTCGGGTATCTCCCGGAAGGACCCGATCTGGATTGGGACTCCATCAACTTCACCGAAGCGATGGACGCACTTCACGCATATCTACGTCCCCTCGGTGTTTTCCAAGTCAAGATGGGCCCGCAGGTGTGGACTCGTCGCTGGGAGGCGGAAACACTCAAGGCGGCCATTGCCGAGGGCGGCTACAAGCACATCAGTGACGTCGCGGCAGACCACACCAACTCTGTCGGTACGGACCTCGCGGCAAAAATGTCCGCAGCGGGGTGGACGCAAAATCCAGCGACCGGTGACGGGTTCGGCGATTACCAGCCGCGATACGTGTTTCAGATTGGACTCGAAGGCAAGTCGCACGACGAGCTACTCACGGGCTTCAACCAGTTGTGGCGACGCAATATCAAGAAGGCCGAGCGCGAAGGCGTGACTGTGCGGCGAGGCGGACGGGACGATCTCGAAACGTTCTTCACCTGTTACGTCGAGACCGCCCAGCGTGACAAGTTTTCGCCGCGACCGCTGCGGTACTTCCACCAGATGTGGGATGCCCTTTCCGGAGAGGACCCCGACCGCATCACGCTGTACATCGCCGAGCACCCCGACTTTGAGGGTGCGATCGCTGCGACAATCATGGTCCGCGTTGGTGTTCACTCCTGGTACTCCTACGGTGCATCGTCGACGGCGGCACGTGACGTCAAGCCGAGCAACGCCGTGCAGTGGCAGATGATGCGCGATTCGGCCGACGCCGGATGTTCCGTGTACGACATGCGTGGAATTGCGAACACCCTCGACCCGGCCAACCACCTGTTTGGACTCATCCAGTTCAAATTGGGAACGGGTGGGTACGCACAGGAATACCTCGGCGAATGGGACTTCACGCTGTCCGCACTGTGGGCGCGGGCGTTCTCGCTCTACATGGCGATCAGGCGATAACGATGACATTCGGAATGAGCGTGAATCGCGCCGAGTTCGACCGTCATACGACCGAACTCGTGGGATCTTTTCGTTCCGAGGCCGTATCAGTCACGCCGGTCATTAAGGGGAACGGATACGGTTTCGGCCGCGAGGTTCTCGCGCTCGAATCCGCGCGATTGAAAGTCAACCGCATCGCTGTCGCCACGGTGTTCGAGGCGGAGCAGGCGCTCGACGATTTTGCAGGTTCTGTTCTGGTGCTTGAGCCCATTCGCGAATCCGACCCGGTCGCAATGTCCGTCTGGGATTCGCTGTTGCAGGGGCATGCGGCGCGACTCGTCGTAACGATTGACGAGCCAGTGCCTGCGTCGATGTCGAAGGCCAAGGGTCTGAAAGTTCTCATCAAGGTGCGCACTAGCCACGGTCGATTCGGTGTCCCTCAGCAGAACGTCTCGGAATTCCGCGCCGCTCTCCCCACGACCCTCACCGTCATCGGATACAGTCTGCACTTGCCACTTGTCGGACTCGGAAACGGACTCGCCGAGGCGAAAGCGTTCGTCGCCAGCCTCCCAGCGTCTAACGACAAACTCGAAATCTCGCTCTCGCACCTGTCACCCGCGGAGTGTGCCGCGGTTGCCGCCGCCGCACAGTCGCCCGTCACGATTGACGCTCGAATTGGCGCGTCGCTGTGGTTGGGAAACATGGACGCGCTATCCACCTTCGGAACCGTCACGGCTATTCGTGACCTTGCCGCCGGCGAACCGATCGGGTACCGCAGTATTGCGGGGGACACCGCCGCGCGTGTTCTCGTCATCAGTGGCGGAACCTCGCATGGGGTCGGGCTAGCTGCACCGACGCACTTGTCCGGAATTGCGAGCAAAGTGAAAAGCCTCGGCGCATCGATCATGGCCGTGTTGTTCGGCACCGACTCACCGTTCCGAATTGCTGGTCGTCCGCTCCACTTTGTTGAGCCTCCGCACATGCACTATTCGCTTGTCTACTGTTCCGACACTTCCGTCGTTGTAGGCGATCGCATCCCGTGCACCGTTCGTAAGACGACGAGCACTTTCGACATCGTTGAGTTCGTCTAGGCGAATATCGGCCGCACGGCGAAACCGCAGTTAGCGTCTGGTTCGAGGGAGTTAGCGGCTCGCGACTGCCGCGACAATTTCGCGTGTCAGGAGGGCATGGTCTAGTTCGTCGACTCGGATGTCGTTATTGAGCAGCACTGCCATCCCGATACCGATGGTGTGAACGAGAAACGCAATTGATTCGCGTTCGTCAGGGCTAACCGGCAGTTGTCCAAGTCCCTGGGTTACTCGGGCATTTGTCGGGCCGAGGACTGCTCGAAGTTTTTCCGCCAACGCCGGGTTGTGTCGTGCGTCGAGGAACATCTCCAAACGGAAGTTGCGCCACATTTTTCGTTCTGGGTTCAACCCTCCGCGAACGATGGCACCCAACTGGTCGGGTGCGAAGCCGCTGGGTTCCACGAGGCCGAAGTTCTGCTCGGTGACCACGTGAACGGCACGTTCGTACGATTGCAAGAGCAACTCTTCGTTGTTGAAGCGAGGATAGATGGTTCCCGTGGTGACATGCGCGTTGCGCGCGATTCGGCTCATCGTTGCTGATTGAACGCCCGAGCCTGAAATCACACGGATGGTCGCGTCCAGTAACTTCTCGTCGACCGAGCCGTCGGCGATTGTGGGGGACTTGAGCGACGGGGTCGCGGCAAAGCGCGGGTCCGCGGGAATTCCGCCCGGATTTTCGCCAAGCACCCGCAGGAATGATTCGATAATTGCCGCGTTCGCTACGCGCGGTTCGACATCTGTGGACAACCACATTCCAATTCGATTGGCGACGAGCCACGCACACTTGAGTCGAGTGAAGTTTGTTTTGTCGTGATCGAATTCCCACCAGGCTGCCGTCATCGGCGACACGATTTCGGAAACTTCCGGGAAACGGCGAGCAACCGTGAAAATTTCAAGAAGTGCACGCATCTCGGCCTTTTCCGCCGCGGCGGCGATGTCGAGTCGATAGTCGGCATCCACTATCCGGTCGAGGAACTTCTGTCCGCGCGCAATCCAGATTTCTGCGAGTAATCCACCAACATTTCCGAAATACGAATAGAAGGTGGGTCGCGTTGCGCCCGCGACCTCGGTCACCTGACTCACGGTAATCCGGTCGACGCCGACCTCGTTGATACACCTAATGCCGGCGTCGATGAACGATTGGACGGTGTCCTTGACCTGGCCCGCCTTCTTCGCCGAGCCGTTTACATTGTAAGAATTTGCCATCGCCGTCTATTTTCGCCCGTAGTTATCTACCCTCCTTGAGATTATCACTGTCAATGGATTGTGCACAGAACGGTTTTGTGTCGGTGCTCGGGAATACCCTGACACTCCCCGACATTCAACCGACCAAAGGAGAACCAATGAACACCATGACTGTCAACACCACAAGCGCCACTCGCGCAATCCACTTGCTCGACATTGAGAATTTGATGGGCACGCCGTACTTCACTTCCGAGGAAGTCCGTCACTTCAAACAGCTCTACATGACGTCCGACTTCTACGAGGACGGCGACCAGATCGTCATCGCGACGAGCAACGCACGTGGTCTCGTTGACGCCGGAGCGGGATGGGGTGACGCGCGATACACCTTCCAGCACGGAGCGGACGGTGCCGATCTCGCGCTGATCGAAATCCTTCACAGTGAGCACATCGCTGATCGTTTTGGCCGTGTTGTCATCGCATCGGGCGACGGAATCTTTGCCGACGAGGTTCGCGCGCTTGTGGCCGCACACGTCGATGTTCATGTCGTAGCTCGCGCAACGGGCATTCACCACTGCTTGCGCGAGGTTGATGCTTGCCTGCACCTACTGCTGTCGAGCGACTTCGCGCTCGCCGCATGAGCGCGGCGGCGATTACTCGATATCGCCGATTACGACCGAAGGAATGACGTGACCTTCGCGGAGGTTGTAAGTTGCGCCGACGATGGCGACATCACCGGATGCGACTGCCTCGGCGATGAGTTCGCTGCTTCCGAGCAACTCTGCGATGGTGTCGCGCAAGTGTTCTTCGCCCACATCGTCGATGTCGATCTCGTCGACATCGGTTGTCGCATTGTTCAGCAACACGCGGTCGATTGCTGGCTGAATCGTGTCGGTGAGCGCCTTGATGTGCACGGGCAGCGGATCGGCCTCGTCGCGGCGTGAATTGACCGCCGCCTGAACTGCACCGCAATGGTCGTGGGCAAGAACGAGGATGAGATGCACCTTGAGAGCCTGGACGGCGAGTTCCAGCGAACCGACGACCGACTGCGAAATCGTCTGACCGGCGTTGCGAACAACGAATAAGTCGCCAAGGCCGACATCAAAGATGATCTCAGCACCGAGTCGCGAGTCGGAACATCCGAACAGCGCGGCATACGGTGTTTGCCCATCGGCAACCGAGTCGCGGTGGCTAACGTCCTGGTTCGGGTGGGCCGGAGTCCCATTCACGAATCGCGTGTTCCCATCGCGCATCAACGCCCACGCATCGCGTGGGGTGCGAGGTGATTCACTCACGGCGTACCTCCCAAAGACTCGACCGAACGCTCTGCGGCCAATTCGATTTCATCGCGCGGCGCAGAACCTGACACCATCAGGGTACCGCCACCCGTTCCGTCGGTCAGGAGATAGATGACGACTCGGTTGCCTGGATTCTCAACTGCGGAGCGATCGAAGACCGTCCACATCGTTCCACCCACCTCGACGGGCGTTGGCGCCACATCGTCGAGTTCGGACAGGGCTTCCGGGGGAAGGTCTCCGAAAAATTGTTCCACGGCGACGAACCCAGTCGTCGGGGTGATGAGACCGATGTACCACTCGGGATAATCGCCGCCGACAAGCTCTGCTCGGTTACTCCACCAATCGCCTTCGCCCTCTGAAAATGACGGGTCGGCGAGGGCGACGTCGCTCGGGGTTTCGGCAACCACTTGATGCCAATCGATTTCGGCACGGTCGAGGTTCGCCGGGCGAATCGTGATCCAGACGATGACGAAGACAATGGCGAGCGATGCGGCGAGGGCACCAATGAGGGTGAGAGCGGACTGGCGTGCGCGACCTTCGCGTGCGCTACTCACTCCGCGGTCTTTCGTGCGGCCTCAAGTCGAGCACGGGCGCCCACAAGCCACTCTTCACACCGTGCGGCGAGCGCTTCGCCGCGTTCCCACAACGTCACCGACTCGTCCAAGGACGCGGTCCCCTTTTCGAGTGAGGCGACGATCTGCACGAGTTCGTCCCGCGCCTGTTCGTACGAGAGGGTGGACACCTCGGGAAGCTTTTCGGCCATAGTTCAACGATACCTTTCGCTCAATTGACGGTCGCGGCGATGTCGCCGTCCGCAACCTGAATGGAAATTGAATCGCCACGAGAAACGTCGGCGATGGTTGACGCGATAGTCCCCTTCGGTCCGCGCACAATCGCGTAGCCACGGTCGAGAGTCTTCTGGGGCGAAAGTGTTCGAAGTTGCGCAGACAGGCGGTGCACTGCGTCCGTCGCGCGGTCAACGGCGTGATCAATCAGCGTCGTGCCTTTATCGACGTAGTTCGCGAGGTCAAGTTCGGCGCGTTCGAGGTACGCCAGCGGGCTCGCCATGACGGGTCGATTACGAAGTTGTGCGATGCGGTCGGCTTCGGTGGCGATGCGGTTCGTGAGGACAAGCATCGCGCGCGATCGTTGACCGGAAATGGCTTCCAGTTCGGCCGACACATCGGGGACCACTCGTTTCG
This sequence comes from Actinomycetota bacterium, assembly GCA_039800905.1. GTDB lineage: Bacteria > Actinomycetota > Actinomycetes > Actinomycetales > Microbacteriaceae > MWH-TA3. The sequence continues at coordinate 28,313 of JBDLPW010000065.1, forward strand.
CCGCATCGGTTGGAGTCGACGCGCGCAAGTCGGCGACCTCGTCAAGCAGTGGACGGTCGTTTTCGTGTCCGATCGCCGAGACGAGCGGTGTTTCACATGCGACGGCAGCGCGAACGACTCGCTCATCACTGAACGGCAATAGGTGCAAAAACTCGCCACCTCCGCGGGCGATGATGATGACGTCGACCTCGGGGTCGGCATCGAGCGTTTCGATGGCGGACGCGACTTGTGGCGCACACTGGTCACCCTGGACAAGTGTGTGAACGACGCGGAACTTCACGTCCGACCAACGCAACTTCGCGTTAGTGATGACGTCCTTTTCCGCGTCCGAATCCTTACCGGTAATCAATCCGATACACAGCGGGAGGAACGGCAGCGGTTTCTTGCGATCGGCATCGAGTGCGCCCTCCGACGCAAGTTGCTGGCGCAGGCGTTCAATCTTTTCGAGGATGTCACCCAATCCCTCATGACGCATCGCGGTGACGGTGAACGATAGTGATCCGCCGCCCACCCAGTAATCCGGCTTGGCGAGGATTCGCACCTTGTCGCCCTGCTTGAAAGTTTCGTCGAGAGTTTCGACGACCGAGTTCCACACGGTGATGTTGATGGACGCGTCCTGCGTCAGGTCCTTCAATTTCCCGTAGTGAGCCTTGGCGCGGGGGTTCCACTCCGCGAGTTGACCCTCGATCCACACCGGCGGCAGTTGAGCGATGTATCCGCGCAAACTGTTCGCGACGTCGGCGACGGTGCGCACAACATCTGCTGCGGATTCGGTCATGACTCAACCGTACCCGCGACGGCGGACACGGCAGAGTACGGTTGAATAACCGCGACAAAAGGACTTCCGTGCGCCCTCTGACCTTCATCTACGACGACCTCGGGTTGTTGGACGACACCAACGACGCCGTGCGTGAACAGCTTCGCGATCTCGTTGTCATGACCCCGGCGACCGAATTCAGTGCCGAGCCCATCGTTCTCGATTCGATGCCGTCACTGGACCACGCCGACGACTTCATGGACCGCGTCATCGCCATGGCAACTGACCTGCACGTCGTGTTCACGCTCTCGGCACTCGTGGGAGAACGAACCGACCTCGAGGCGGCGCTCGCCGAGCCGCTGACCCTCGCAACGTTGAACCTGGCCGGGCTTCGCCGCTTCCACGGTGCTTTCGACGGCGAGTACGAATGGGATTCCGACGAGAACGGACTCTTCGTGTCGTGGCAGAACGAGGACCAAGTCGTCCGACTCCACGTGCCCGATCCCAAGGAGGGCATCGACTTCACTCTCGTCGCGAAGGGTCCTTACGGCGACTTCGAATGGCACTCGTTCAGGGAACTCGGCGTAGCACTGTGAGTTCACCGTGCGCCGGGCGTCGCGACCGCTGTTTTCGCGACAGCCGCCGGCGGTCGCAAAACCGTGACGGTAAAATAGTCCTGTGACCGCCGTCAACATTGGATTACCCGCAGTCGTACGCCACCCCGCGCGAACGGTGCCACTAGAGGCGGTCGAAACGGGATCTGCGAAGCGAATCCTTTTAGCCGCCCCTCGCGGATACTGTGCTGGCGTCGACCGCGCCGTCGTTGCGGTCGAAAAGGCGCTGGACCAGTACGGCGCACCGGTCTACGTCCGCAAACAAATTGTTCACAACATCGAAGTGGTCGCTAGCCTCACTGAGCGCGGCGCAATCTTTGTTGACGAAGTGGATGAAGTACCGGATGGTTCACACCTCGTCTTCAGCGCGCACGGAGTCTCGCCGATGGTGAAGGCGGACGCGGCAGCCAAAAACCTGATGGCGATAGACGCGACCTGTCCTCTCGTCACCAAGGTGCACCGTGAGGCGGAGCGTTTCTCTCGGCAGAACTTCCACATCCTGCTCGTCGGACACGAAGGGCACGAAGAGGTCGAAGGAACGATGGGACACGCACCCGAGCAGACGACCCTCGTCAATGACCCCGACGCTGCGGACATGGTTGTTGTTCCTGATACAGAGAACCTCATCTGGCTGTCTCAAACCACGTTGTCGGTTGACGAAACGATGGAGACCGTTCGCCGATTGCGCGCGCGATTCCCCCACCTGCAGGATCCGCCGTCGGATGACATTTGCTATGCCACCCAGAACCGTCAGGTCGCCATCAAGAAGATTGCGCCGGATTGTGATCTCGTGCTCGTCGTAGGAAGTTCGAATTCATCGAACTCTGTTCGTCTGGTCGAGGTCGCATTGGAGGCAGGTGCGAAGGCCGCGCACCGCATCGACTATTCGAGTGAAATCAAGCAGGGATGGCTGGACGGCGTCTCGACAATCGGATTGTCGTCAGGCGCTTCGGTGCCCGAGTACCTCGTCGACGAGGTGCTCGCCGACCTGCGCCACGCTGGCTTCGCGCACGTGGACACGGTGACGACCGCAACCGAGGACCTCATGTTCTCGCTTCCCAAGGAACTGCGCGGGGACGACCGCGCTCTTGGTGGCCGCAAGTCCTAACGGTTGGCGAGAACCGCTTCGGCGGGGTCGTTGAGCAGGCTTCCGAACGCGAGCTCTGCACCGCCAATCATCAGCAGGTTGGAACCAAGTTCACCTGCTCGAATAATGAGACGCTCCGATGACGCGGCAAGCGACGATTCACGAATCCGATTGAGCAATCGCCCTTCGTCGTACTTGAACAGGGCGGCGAGGAAACCGTCCAAAACGATGGCGTTGGGGTTGAAGATATTGACGAAATTACCTAAGCCTGCGCCGAGGGCGTCGATTTGTTCGTGAAGGAGCTGTCGAACGGCGTCTGAGCGCGATGTGAGGATTTCCACCTCGAGTTCTTCGTCGGTTGCACCGTACAACTTCAGTGATTCCAACAGGCTGTCGCGTTGGACAAGCGACTCGATGGTTCCAGAAAGTCCCGAGTAGTCCTGACCTGGTGAACTGCTGATGCGGACGTGTCCAAGTTCACCTGCGTAGCCCGCAACACCGCGAAGTTGGACGCCATCTACGATGACGCCGCCACCGATTCCACCGGAACCTGCGTACAGGTACACGGTGTTCTCGAAGCCACGCGCACTTCCGAAGGTGTATTCCGCCATGCATCCGATAGACGCATCGTTATCGATGGTGACGGGCAATCCGGTCGCTTGAGTGAGCATTGTGGCCAGTGGAACTTCGACCCATCCGAGATGAGGCGCGAGTCGAACTACCCCGTCGGTCCCGCGAACCTGGCCAGGAACGGTCACGCCGATCCCCGCAATCCGCGTCCCCTTCGGGAGTTCCATGCGTAACTCGGACACTAGTCGAGCGGCTTCAGCGACCGACTTCTCCGGCGTTGGCGCCGAGTGCAGTGGTTCGCGTCGCCGTGCGAGGACTCGACCACCTAGGGTGACAACCCCGACCGTCGTCGAATCGAATTCGGGGTGCACAGCGAACGCGACGACTTCGGGTGATGGGGAAACGACGTGGCTTGGTCGCCCAACGCCGGTGGGGGAGTCCGATTCGGAACTGATGACAAGTTTGCGTTCGGCAAGGTCGTTGACGAGGTTGAGAATCGTTGAACGGTTGAGGCCTGTGGCAGTGGTCAGTTGAGAGCGTGACACCGAACCATTTGTGTGGACGAGTTTAAGGATGAGGGACAAATTGTGCTGTCGGAGCGCGTCACGATTGCGACCGGCGTCAATGCCCGCTGCGTTCAATGACTCCACCGCGCGTCCTCTCTGTGTCGGGTTCAGGTTAGTGCCAAATTGTCGGGAAATGACCGTTAGCAATTTGTTATCAAATTCGGCCATTTTTTGATTGCGCAAATTTGTTTATTTGGTAAACATAATAAGAGCTCAACCGAGTTAGCACGTGTGCACCACCAATTCACGCGTGCGCCACCCATTGGAGAGGAAACAATGAAGAAGCCCTCACTGATTGCAATTGCTGCAATCGCCGCTGCGTCGATGATGACGCTCACCGGTTGTTCGACCGGTGCAACTGGATCGACGCGCGCATGCGTCATCCTGCCCGACGCTGACAGCGGAACCCGCTGGGAGCCGGGCGACCGTCCCGCACTGGAGAAGGCGCTGACCGCTGCAGGTTACGAAGCTGACATCCAGAACGCTCAGTCGGACACCGCCAAGTACGCAACCATCGCAGACCAGCAGCTCTCCAAGGGCTGTGGCGTCATGATCCTGGTTGACTACCAGGGTGCTGCTGTCTCGGTTACCGAGAAGGCTAAGGCTCAGGGAATCCCGGTCATCGCATATGACCGCCCGATCGCTGGTGCTGACTACTACGTCTCGTTCGACAACGAAGTTGTTGGAAAGATGCAGGGACAGATGATCCTCGACGGCCTCGCCGCCGCTGGTAAGGACCCCGCAACCGCAAGCGTTATCTGGTCGTCGGGTGACCCCGCTGACGGAAACGCCGCCATGTTCCTCAAGGGTGCTTCGGATGTCCTCACCGCTGCTGGTGTCAAGGCTGCCTTCACCATGGAGGGAACCTGGGACGGCGCCAAGGCCGGAACGCTCTTCGAGCAGGCCTTCACCGCTGTCAACGGAAAGGTGGACGCAGTCCTCGCTCCGAACGACAACAACGCCGCTTCGATCATCGCGATCCTCGACAAGAACGGTCTGACCGTTCCGGTTTCGGGTCAGGACGCAAGCGTCGCTGGTCTCCAGAACGTGCTCCTCGGCAAGCAGTGGGCAACGGTTTACAAGCCGTTCACCATCGAAGCTGAAGCAGCATCGAACCTCGCAATCCAGATCCTTAAGGGAGAAACCCCCAAGGTCGACAAGCAGCTCGAAGACGGAACCCCGTTCGTCGCGCTCACGCCGATCTCGGTTGGTGCCGACCAGGTCAAGGATGTTGTCGCCGCTGGTGACGCAACCGTTGACGCACTCTGCACCGGCGACGTTGCTGCAGCATGTGCTGCGCACGGCGTGAAGTAACTGACGCATAGCGTCACTGTGCGCCGGCGGTGAATCTCATCGCCGGCGCACAGCCCACTCTTAAACTGTGATGTGAAACCCTCGACGATGAGGAAGAAAAGGATCGACATGTCGACACCGGTCATTGAACTCAACGAAGTAATCAAGAGCTTCGGTCCCGTTGACGTCCTCAAGGGAGTCAACCTCAAGGCTTACGCCGGGAAGGTCACCGCTCTCGTCGGTGACAACGGCGCAGGAAAGTCGACACTCATCAAGGGACTCTCGGGAGTCCAGCCCTACGACTCGGGCGACGTAATTTTCGAAGGTGAAAAAGTCACCATCCACGACCCGCGACAGGCGTCCAGCCTCGGAATCGAGGTTGTGTACCAAGACCTCGCACTCTGCGAAAACCTCGACATCGTGCAGAACATGTTTCTCGGTCGCGAAGAGCTTGACCAGGGAACGCTCGACGAATCGAGTATGGAACAGCAGGCCACCAAGGCACTCCAGAGCCTGTCGGTTCGAACCGTCAAGTCGGTCCGCCAGAAAGTCTCGTCGTTGTCCGGCGGACAGCGACAGACCGTCGCCATCGCCCGTTCCGTTCTTCGCAACGCGAAACTCGTCATTCTCGACGAGCCGACCGCGGCACTCGGTGTCGCGCAGACCGAACAGGTTCTCAACCTCGTTCGCCGACTCGCAGACTCCGGTGTCGCAGTCATTATCATCAGCCACAACCTCGTTGACGTGTTCAAGGTGAGCGACAACATCGCGGTCCTTTATTTGGGGCGAATGGTTGCTCAAATCGAAACATCCAAGACCAACCAGACCGACGTCGTTGGCTACATCACCGGCACGAAGACGTACGAAGGATAAAGACATGGCAAACGCGACTCCTCCCACCGAACTCATGAACAACCTCGTCCCTCAAGAAATTGGGAGCGGCCACGAGGGTGGACTGCGTGACCAGTGGCGCGCATACATCGCGCGTGTCAAGAACGGCGAAATGGGTGCACTGCCCGCTGCCGGCGCTCTCACCGCGTTGACGATTCTGTTCGCCACGCTCAGCCCGTACTTCCTCACCAAGCTCAACTTTGCGAACCTGTTCGTTCAGGCAGCGGAACTGACGACCCTCACGGTCGCCTTGGTGTTCGTGATCCTCCTCGCGGAAATCGACCTCTCGGCGGGTGTCACCGCCGGAGTCGCAATGGACGTCTTTTATCTCACAACAGCCGCGGGCTTCCCGTGGCTGGTCGCGTTCGCCGTCGCCCTGGTAACAGGCGCAGTCGTCGGTGGCATCCTCGGATTCTTCGTTGCACGTGTCGGAGTTCCGTCGTTCGTCATCTCACTGGCGCTGTACCTCGGCCTTCAAGGTGTCGCCCTGATTCTCCTGGGCGACGGCGGACTATTCCGTGTCGATGTGCCCGAAGTGTCCGCAATCATGAACAACAACATCCCACCTGTCGGTGGTTGGATCTTGCTTGGCGTGATGGTCGTCGCGATGCTCGGCCTTGGTTTCTATGATCGTGCTCGCCGCTCGCGAAAGGGCCTCGTCAACAAGCCGATCTCGATGCTCCTCATCAAGACGGGCGCACTCGCTCTAATCGGATCGATTGTCGTCGTGGTTCTCAATGAGAACCGCAGCGCGTCAGTGAAGGAATTGGCGGGTGTACCGATCGTCATCCCGATCGTTGTTGCGATTGTGTTCATCGGAACCTTCGTCCTGGATCGCACTCGATTCGGCCGTCACCTTATGGCTGTGGGTGGAAACCCCGAAGCCGCTCGTCGTGCCGGTATCAAGGTCGCCCGAGTCCGTATCACCGCATTCGTCATCACGTCGACTCTCGCCGTCGTCGCGGGTCTCTTCCACGTCAGCCGTATTGGCGTTGTTGAGGCGGCAGCCGGTCGCACCATTGTCTTGAGCGGTGTGGCAGCGGCAGTCGTCGGTGGTGTCTCGCTCTTTGGTGGTCGCGGTCGACTCACGCATGCCGTGCTCGGTGCGTTGGTGATTTCGATCATCGATAACGGTCTCGGCCTGCTCGGACTTTCCGCGGGAATTAGCTTCGTCGTCACCGGTAGCGTTCTGGCACTGGCGGCAACGGTCGACGCCGTATCACGCAAGCGCTCAGGCGGCTCAATCGCTCGAAGCTAGCGGGATTCGCCGGGGTAGTACGCGCCGATTTGGTGGCGTGCTGCTGCGATTGTCTCAATGTCGATCACGGACTGGTCGAGGTCGCGCCACGGCGATTCCGTGAGTCCCTGTGCGATGAAGTGCGCAACCGCTAAGGCTTGGTAGCAAAGTCCTTGGTGTCCGATGATGCCCGTCTCGTCGTGCCAGTGCGCGACGGGTTCGGGGTTGAACTCTCGGCCGTACAGAGTCAGCGACGAAGGGATAGGGAACGGGTGCGCGACTTTCAGTGACGCGTGAGTCCCGTCAACCCAGGCCATCGAGTGGGAAAACGACTTGATGGACGAGAACGCGTATCCATTGCCACCGTTCGCGTAGGAGGTGCGAATTGTGATCTCCGAGTCGACGCCGTCTTTCGTTACGTCGCCGATCGCGCTGATAGTGAGAGGCTCGCCGGCAAAAAAGCTTGACACGAATGCGGTGGGGTAGATGCCAACGTCGTGTGAGGTGCCGCCGCCGTTGATGTCGAACAATCGAGGATTGTCGCGCAAGTCTTGACCGAGATCGGCCTGAACCAAACGGATGTCTCCGAACACACCGTCCGCGACGAGCTGACGAATGATGTCCGACTGAGGCAGGTATGTGGTCCACATGGCTTCCATGACGAACAGCCCGCTCGCGCGAGCGGCGTCACGAATGATACGCGCGTCCTCCGCGAGAGTCGCGATTGGTTTCTCGACGAGGACGTGTTTGCCAGCGGCGATCGCCTGCAGAACGTTGTCCTTGTGAGTGTGTTGACGCGTCGCGATGTAAACGATGTCGATTTCCGGGTCAGCAAGAAGGTCGTCGTATGAACCGTACGATCGTGCCAGACCGAACTTGTCGGCGAACGACTGTGCACGTTCGGCGCTCGTCGATCCTGCAGCAACGATCTGCTGGTTCGTGTTCTTGAGTACGGTGCCAACCCAGGTGTCGGCAATTCCGCCAGGACCCATCACGCCCCATCGCAGGGACGGAACGTTGAGCGGGTCGATCAACCGTGGGCTCGGCATCACGGTCGGCAGGATATGGCCGGGCATTATTTCAGGGCGTGACCGGCGCTACCGAGCTGCTTGGCGTAGTCGACAACGCGCGCGGCCATGGCCGTCTCCGCAATCTTGCCCCAGCTTCGGGGGTCGTACACCTTCTTGTTTCCGACTTCGCCGTCTACCTTGAGGACGCCGTCGTAGTTCTTGAACATGGTGTCCGCGACCGAACGGGTGTACGCGTACTGGGTGTCAGTGTCGAGGTTCATCTTGATGACGCCGTTTCGGACCGCTTCGAAGATTTCGTCTTCGGTCGAACCCGAACCACCGTGGAACACGAGGTCCATCGGCTTGGGGTCCGTGCCGTACTTGGCGGCGAGGCCGGCTTGAATGTCGGCGAGGATTTCGGGACGAAGCTTGACATTGCCAGGCTTGTAGACGCCGTGCACGTTTCCGAAGGTGAGGGCGGCCATGTAACGACCTTTTTCACCGAGACCAAGGGCCTCGACCGTTGCGATTGCGTCTTCGAGAGTCGTGTAGAGGTTCTCGTTGATGTCGTGGCTGACACCGTCCTCTTCACCACCAACGACACCGATCTCGACTTCAAGAATGGCGTTGATGTTCTTGGTCTTCGCGAGGATCTGCTTCGCAATCTCAAGGTTTTCGGCGAGAGGAACAGCGGAGCCGTCCCACATGTGCGACTGGAAGATGGGCTCGCGGCCGGCCTTCACTTCTTCCTCCGAGGCGGCGATGAGCGGGTAGACGAAACCGTCGAGTGCGTCCTTGGGGCAGTGGTCGGTATGAACCGCAACGGTGATGGGGTACGACTTGGCGACTTCGTGGACGTACTTCGCCATCGCGAGAGCGCCGGTCGCACGTGCCTTGACGGTGTGGCCGGCGAAGAAGTCGGCACCACCCGTCGTGACCTGGAGGATGCCGTCAGAACCAGCTTCGGTGAGTCCCTGCAGTACTGCGTTGATCGTCGACGACGACGAGACGTTGATGGCGGGGAAAGCGAAGACGTTCTTCTTCGCGGTGTCGAGCATTTCGGCGTACTGATCCGGTGTTGCGACGGGCATGTCGTCTCCTAGGTCGGGGTCGTCTATCGTTCTCAGTCTAGTCGCGAGGTCGTACCGCTAGGCTGGCGGTATCGCCGATCCACCACAGACGCGACGGACACTGTCGAAGTGAGGGAACCCATGGAAAACCCGTTTGTTCACCCGGATCGCAACTTGGCTCTGGAACTTGTCCGCGCAACTGAAGCAGCGGCGATTCGCGCCACTCCGTTCGTTGGGCGCGGCGACAAGAACGCCGCGGATGGTGCCGCCGTCGACGCGATGCGCAAGTTCCTCGGCACCGTGAATTTTCAGGGAACGATCGTCATCGGTGAGGGCGAGAAAGACAACGCCCCGATGCTCTTCAACGGGGAGGTCGTCGGAAACGGAAACGGCCCTGAGTGCGACATCGCAGTCGACCCGATCGATGGAACGAGTTTGACCGCTGCCGGTCGCGGTCACGCGATCTCGATGCTCGCCGTTGCCGACCGCGGTTCCATGCTTGACGCTTCGAGCGTTTTCTACATGGAGAAGCTGGTTTCGGGGGCCGACGCAATCGGCGTCATGGACATCACCCAGTCGCTCGGCGACAACATTCGCGAACTCGCGAAGAAAAAGAAGGTTTCGGTCGGTGACATCAAGGTCGCCATTCTCGATCGCCCGCGCCACCAGGACGCGATTGAAGAAATCCGTTCCGCGGGAGCACACACCCGTCTTATCCTCGACGGCGATGTCGCCGCAGGAATCAACTCGGCCCGCCCCGACAGTCGAATCGACCTGTGTTACGGCGTGGGTGGAAGCCCCGAAGGAGTCGCCACGACGTGCGCCATCAAGGCCCTTGGTGGCTTTATTCAGGGTCGACTCATGCCGGGCTCAGACGAAGAGCGTGAACGCGGCGCAGCCGCCGGGCTCAAGTTCGACTATGTCTATTCGGCGGATGAACTCGTCGCCAGCGACAACACCTTCTTCGTTGCAACAGGCGTCACGGACGGCGAACTGGTTCGCGGTGTTCGACACGAAGGCCCGTGGATCAAGGTCGAGTCGGTCATCTTTCGCTCGCGTTCGGGAACCATTCGCCGCGTGAATTCGGATTATCTCGCCGAGCGCTGGCTCGACTAGAACGGGTTCGCGAGTTCTGCTTCTACGGTGTTGTTGCGGGACAGGACGATTGCCGACCAGATCGCACCGAATCCGGTCAGTGCCAGTCCGATCAGGGCGAGATTCCATGAACCACTGAATGCTCGGGCGATTCCCATGAGCGGAGGAACGGTCGCGGCAATTCCGTAACCAATCGTCTGTACGAATGAGCTGAGTTGAAGTGACGCCGAGGTCGACTGCGTACGGAGGTTAATGAGAGCTAGGGACATCGGGAACAGCAGAGGTCCGGCGCCGAACAGGACAGTCCACACATACGGTGCGACAGTGGGGAAGAAGTTCATCGCTGTGAATCCGACGATGATGAGCAGGCCGCCGAACATCGTGAGCCATCCGATGTTTTTGACGCGAGCGGCGAGAATCGGCATCGCGAGGGCCATCGGTGTTCCAGCGAACGCGAAGAGCGAGAGCATCAGCCCACCTTCGACCTCGGTCATGTGGGCCAACTCTTTGGCGATATCGGGCAACCACGCGTACATTCCGTAACCCGTGATACTCGAGACCGAGAACGAGATGGCAATGGCGAGCGCGGTCTTGGACTTGACGAGGTTTAGTCGCACACCATGCGTCGTGTCACGGGCGGCCGGGTTCGAGTGCTGGGTGCGAATTTCGACAAACCACGGGATGAGCGCAGTTGCGGCGATGACCGCCCACAAGAACATGGTGATGCGCCACGAGGTTGCGTCGCTCAAGGGCACCGCAATGAGCGGAGGAATGACGGACCCGAGTGATACGCACGTGATGTACGCGGCCGACATAGTCCCGATGTGGTTGGGGAAATATTTCTTGATCGTCGGGGGCAACGAGACGTTGCCCATCCCCGATCCAATGAGTGCAATGGCGGAACCGAGGGCGAGAACCGTCCAGTCGGTGGCGAGCGAACGAACGATGTGCCCCAGCGTGATGGTGCCGATGAGGGCGACAAGGTTCCATTCGAGGCCGATCCGTTTCGTCAGCCGCGGGGTGAGCAGTCCGCCGAGAACGAATCCGATGGGGGGAAGCGACCCGAGAATTGCACGCGCGTCAAGCCCGAGCGGAACGTCCTTACTGACGATGTCGTAGATGGGGGAGAGCCCCGATACTGCCGACCGTGTGTTCGCCGCAATGAGGATGACGCCGAGCACCGCGACGATACTGTCGCGCAGTGCCGCTTTACTTCGAGTCGTCGTCCCCATCAGTGTCCATTGTGGACGCTTCGGGGATATCTCCTAAATCGATTTCGATTTCGTCAAATTCGGCGGCTTCGAGGCCGGACTCGATCGCCTTCGCGTCAGGGAAGCGGTCGGCCTTTACTTCGCGAGCCTCTTTGTCGATCGGCGTCAGTTCCTTGAGTCCTTCGACGTTGATCCCGGGGAACTTCTTGGCTGCGCGGAGAACGCCTCCCTCGAGTTTCTGCACCAGGTCGTTGTACGCCTGAACAGCGGTGGTCAAGTGTCCGCCCATTTTCGAGACTTCCGCAGCTGCTTGGCCGAGGCTCTTGAACAGTGCTTGACCGAGGTGGACGATCTTGACGACCTCTTCGGTCTGCGAGTGTTGGCGCCAAATGTAGGCGACTGACTTGAGTGTCGTGAACATGCCGTTGGGGGAGACAAGTGCAACGTTTTGCTTGAGAGCGTCTTCATACAGAGCCGGGTCAGCATTGAGGGCCTCGGCGAGGACCGCCTCGCTGGGGAGGAAGAGGATCACGTAGTCCGCGGTGTCCGCGAACTTCTCCCAGTACTTCTTGTCCGCGAGCGTCTTGACATGTCCGCGTACATGCTTGGCGTGTTCCTTGAGGAGCGCCTTCGGGTCGCCGCCGTTTTCCGCGAGTTCCATCGCTTCCATGTATTTCACGAGCGGAACCTTGGAGTCGACGATGATGTGCGCGTTTTCAGGCAGGTTGATGATCATGTCTGGTCGGGCAGCGGCGGTTTCGTCGTCACCCGCCTTGTGGACCTGGGCGGTGAAGTCGACATGTTCCACGAGACCTGCTGCTTCGATCACACGACGGAGCTGTGTTTCACCCCAGTGGCCGCGGACGTTCGCGCTTCCGAGCGCAGACTTCAGCCCGTGCGTCACCGTGGTGAGCTTGTCGGAGTCTTCCTTCGCCTGCTTGAGGGCCTTGTCGATCGCGTTGAACTGGGTGCCGCGCTCGTTTTCCATCGTGCGAACGGAATCGCCCAATTGCTTGAGGAGGGTGTCGATTGGTGCAAGCTTCTGGATGATTGCGTTCTCGTCCGCCTTGCGCGCATCCTCGGCGGCACGAAGTTCCGCAATCTGCTCTTGCAACCCTGCAATCTGCACCACATAAGCGTCGTTCGTGGCGGTCAACGCCGCGACGGTTGTAGCGTCACCCGCGTTCTTGGGCGCGCGAGACTTCGCGAGCAACCAACCGATGGCGGCACCGGCCGCAATTCCGACAACAAGGTAGATGAGTTCCATGACCACAGTGTGACATTGACCAGGGACATGTAACGAAGTTTTCGATACGGGCGAAACGCGGGGGTTGCCCTGATTGTCAATATGTCCTAACATAGTCATAGACTTTCCGTGTACTTCCGAAAGGCCACCACATGTCGAACCACTACGACGTCATCACGATCGGTCGTGTCGGCGTTGACATCTACCCACTTCAGGTCGGTGTTGGACTCGAGGACGTCACCTCGTTCGGCAAGTTCCTCGGCGGAAGTGCGACCAACGTTGCCGTCGCCGCCGCTCGCCACGGCCTGAACTCGGCTGTCATCACTCGAACCGGAAACGACCCGTTCGGGAAATTCATCCACAACGAGCTCGTCCGTCTTGGAGTCAGCGATGAGTTCGTCTCGGGCGTCGCTGGTCTCAACACCCCGGTGGTGTTCTGCGAGATCTACCCGCCGGATGACTTCCCGCTCTACTTCTATCGCGAACCCAAAGCGCCCGACCTTGAAATCAAGGCGAGCGAACTCGACCTAGACGCAATCAGCGACGCGACCATCTACTGGTCGACTGTGACCGGGCTCAGCCAGGAGCCGTCGCGCGAAGCGCATCACGTTGCGTGGGACGCTCGCGGACGTAAGCCCCTCACCATCCTCGACCTCGACTACCGCACGATGTTCTGGGAGTCGCCCGAACTCGCCACGCGCGAGGTGGAGAAGGCTCTCGGCAAAGTGACCGTTGCCGTCGGGAACAAGGAAGAGTGCGAGGTCGCCGTCGGCGAAACCGAACCTCACCGCGCCGCAGACGCACTCCTCGAACGCGGTATTGAACTCGCAATCGTCAAGCAGGGGCCCAAGGGAGTCCTCGCGAAAACTAAGGACGAGTCGGTCGAGGTCCCGCCGTACTTCGTTGACGTCGTCAACGGACTCGGCGCGGGAGACTCGTTCGGAGGGGCGCTCTGCTACGGACTTTCGCAGGGATGGGATCTCGAACACATCCTCCGTTTCGCCAACGTGGCTGGTGCGATCGTCGCATCGCGCCTTGAATGTTCCACGGCAATGCCGACCACAGACGAGGTCGACGCCATCCTGAAGGAGATCGGATAAATGGTCCAGTTGGATTTCGAGAAGTTGCGCGAAACCCGCGCGACGAATCCGGGTCGACTCGCAGAGGTGTACAAGAACCGTCAGCGTCGCGAACTGCTCGCGGGTGACGGCCGTCTCATGATCGTCGCTGCCGATCACCCGGCACGTGGCGCACTTGCCGTCAACGGCAACCCGACCGCGATGGCGGACCGTTACGAACTTCTCACCAACCTCGCCATCGCGCTCTCGCGACCGGGCGTGGACGGTGTCCTGGGAACCCCGGACATCATTGATGACCTCGCACTTCTCGGACTGCTCGACAACAAGGTTGTCGTTGGGTCGATGAACCGCGGTGGTCTTCGCGGAGCATCTTTCGAAATGGACGACCGGTACACGGGATACGACATGCCCGCCATCGAGCGCGACGGTCTCGATTTCGCCAAGAACCTCATCCGCGTCAACCTCAAGGACGCCGGAACCGCCGACACGCTCGAGGCGACGGCGCTCGCGGTCTCGGATGCTGCTGAACTCGGCATCCCCATCATGCTCGAGCCCTTCATGAGTGAATGGGTCGACGGCGCCATTAAGAACAACCTCTCGACCGACCAGGTCATCCTGTCAATGGCGATTGCCGCCGGACTCGGAAACTCGAGCGCGTACTCGTGGCTCAAGATTCCCGTCGTCCCCGACATGGAACGCGTGATGGCCTCGACCACTCTGCCGACGCTCTTGTTGGGAGGAGACCCAGGCGAGAAAGAAGACGAACTTGTTGAGGAGTGGGGCAACGCTCTCGCGCTTCCCGGTGTTCGCGGACTCGTCGTCGGACGCTCGATGCTCTACCCCCACCACGGTGACGTCGCCAAGGCCGTCGACACCGCTGCCACACTTGTACACGGATAGTTAGAAACAAAGGAAAACCATGACGAACAACACCGTTCCCCACTGGATTGATGGCAAGCCCGACCACGGCACGACCGATCGCACAGCACCCGTTTACGATCCGGCACTCGGTCAGGAGACCAAGCGCGTAGTCCTCGCGAACCAGGCGGACATCGAGAAGGCAATCGCCTCGGCGAACGCCGCGTACCCCGCGTGGCGCGACCTGTCGCTCGCACGTCGTCAGGCGATCATCTTCAACTTCCGCGAGCTCCTCAACGCCAAGAAGGGCGAGCTCGCAGAGATCCTCACCTCCGAACACGGCAAGGTCCTCTCGGACGCTCTTGGTGAAATCACTCGTGGTCAGGAAGTCGTCGAGTTCGCGTGCGGCATGACTCACCTCCTCAAAGGTTCGTTCAGCGAGAACGTCTCGACCGGTGTTGATGTCTACTCAATCCGCCAGCCCCTCGGTGTTGTCGGAATCATCTCGCCCTTCAACTTCCCCGCAATGGTGCCGATGTGGTTCTTCCCTATCGCCATCGCCGCGGGAAACACGGTCGTCCTTAAGCCGTCCGAAAAGGATCCGTCGGCCGCCATCTGGCTTGCAGAGTTGTGGAAGGAAGCGGGTCTTCCCGATGGTGTGTTCACTGTTCTCAACGGCGACAAGGAATCGGTCGACGGCCTGCTGACGGACCCGCGCGTTCACGCGATCTCGTTCGTCGGTTCCACCCCGATTGCACAGTACGTCTACGAGACGGGCGCAAAACACGGTAAGCGTGTTCAGGCACTCGGCGGCGCCAAGAACCACATGTTGGTTCTGCCCGACGCCGACCTCGACCTCGTCGCAGACTCGGCGATCAACGCGGGATTCGGTTCCGCTGGTGAGCGTTGCATGGCGATCTCGGTCGTCGTCGCCGTCGAGCCGGTTGCCGATGCACTGATCGAGAAGATTGTTGACCGCATGCGCGGTTTGAAGATCGGTGACGGTCGACGTTCGTGCGACATGGGTCCGCTTGTCACGGAACAGCACCGCGACAAGGTTGCGTCTTACATCGACATCGCCATCGCTGACGGCGCCAAAGTTGTCGTCGACGGCCGCGGCATCGAGGTCGACGGAGACCCCAACGGGTACTGGCTTGGACCAACCCTCATCGACCAGGTTCCGACCACGTCGAAGGTGTACACCGAAGAAATTTTCGGACCGGTCCTCTCCGTCGTTCGCGTCAAGACCTTCGAAGAGGGCGTCGAGCTCATCAACAACGGTGCCTTCGGTAACGGGACAGCGATCTTCACGAACGACGGTGGCGCTGCTCGCCGCTTCCAGAACGAGATCCAGGTCGGAATGATCGGCATCAACGTGCCGATCCCCGTTCCGGTTGCGTACTACTCGTTCGGTGGTTGGAAGGCGTCGCTGTTCGGTGATTCCAAGGCACATGGTGTCTACGGATTCAACTTCTTCACCCAGGAAAAGACGATGACCTCACGTTGGCTCGACCCCAGCCACGGCGGCATCAACCTCGGGTTCCCGCAAAACTAACGACTTCGCGCCGTGGCCTGTGGTGGGGTCACGGCGCGGAACCCTTCATCAACGGAGACGACATGACCTCGACAGACTGGGTTTTCACCCCCGGCGCTCTCGCGCGGGACGGGTGGGAGTCGGTCGTGGACGGTTCAATCTCGGGTTGGCAGTACACGGGGATCCGTGTTGCCGAACTCGATGGGTCGATTTCGCTCGAGGCCCGTTCAGAAGAACACATCGTTGTTCCGCTGTCCGGTTCGTTCACGGTCGAGTTCGTCGCGCCTGCCGTATCGGGTACACAGGCTCTCGAAGGGCGTCTCTCTCCGTTCCACGGTCCAACTGACACGTTGTACCTGCCGACGGGAACCTCGTTGACGATTACCGGCCGCGGTCGAGTCGCTGTTGCTTCGGCACCGACGGACGTGGCCAAGACCGTGACCTACATTTCGAAGGACAGTGTCCCGATCGAATTCCGCGGAGCGGGAATCCAGAGCCGTCAGGTTCACAACTTCGGGACTCCGGCCGCACTCGACGCCGCGCGACTTATTGTCTGCGAGGTCATCACACCGGCAGGGAACTGGTCCTCATACCCGCCGCACAAGCACGACCACTACACGCCAGGTGTCGAATCGCAACTGGAAGAGATCTACTATTTCGAAACCGCTCTCGAACGTGGTGTGAGAGCACCCGAGTCGGCGGAACCGTTTGGATACATGCAGACGTCCACAACAGATGCCGGAGAGATTGAGACTCTCGCCGAAGTGCACTCAGGCGACATTGCGCTCGTTCCGTTTGGATGGCATGGTCCGTGTGTTGCTGGCCCTGGATACGACATGTACTACCTCAACGTGATGGCCGGACCAGACCCCGAACGAACATGGCTGATTTCCGATGAACCCGCTCACGCGTGGGTTCGATCCACGTGGGACAACCAGTCGGTTGACCCCAGACTTCCCTACACTGCCGAGTAAAAGAAGGAAACCATGGCAACAAAGCGTATGACGGTTGGTCAGGCAATCATCGAGTTCCTCGGTCACCAGTACACCGTGGACGGTGACATTCGCGTTCGCACGATCGCCGGTACCTACGGAATCTTCGGGCACGGAAACGTCGCGGGCATTGGCCAGGCACTTTTGCAGTATTCAATTGATGAGCCCGAATTGATGCCGTATCACCAGGCGCGCAACGAGCAGGGGATGGTTCACGAGTCCATCGCGTACTCGCGCATGACCCGCCGTATGTCGACGTACGCGAACGCTGCGTCGGTTGGACCGGGTGCCACGAACATGTTGACCGGTGCCGCCGTCGCGACTACCAACCGTCTTCCCGTCCTGCTGTTGCCGTCGGACACATTCGCGAACCGCGCACC
>JBDLPW010000066.1:0-4394 GCA_039800905.1 Actinomycetota bacterium
GGAATCTTGACGCCGCCGAGCGACGGGGCCTCGCGCATTTCAAACTCTTGGCGCTTTGTACGCTTCGACTTGCGGGCCTTGGACTTGCCGCCGCCCTTACCGAATGCACCAGCGGTGTTTCCACCACGGCCGCGGCTACCGGCCGGGCCGCCACCGGGACGGCTGGGGCCGCCACCGGGACCACCGGGTGCACCACCGGGACCACCGGGACGCTGGAAACCGCCACCCGCCGGGCGAGCGCCGGGAGCGCCGGTGCGCGACTGGAACGGAGCGTTCGGACGACCGGGGCCGCCGGGACGTCCAGGACCACCGGCAGGACGAGGACCACCAACCGGACGCTGTGCGCCAGCGGTCATGAACGGGTTGTTGCCCGGACGCGGCGGACGCGGCATCGCGGGAGCAGTCTGGAACGGGTTGTTTCCACCCGGGCGCGGCGGGGCAGGAGAAGCCGGAGCGTCAGGGTTGTCGAAAGACTGTGAAGCGGGAGGTGCTGCAGGAGCGGCCGCCTGAGCCGCAGCCTCTTCGGCCGACGGAATCGTCGGAAGATCGACGTGCGCAGTAGTGCGCGGCTTGGCAGGTGCCTTTGCGGGAGCGGCCGATGCCTCTTGGCGCTTCAGCCCGTCTTTCTCTAGGGCCTCACGCAACTTACGTGCAACGGGCGGCTCGATCGTCGAGGACGACGACTTGACGAACTCGCCGAGGGTACCGAGTTTCTCGATAACCTGCTTGCTTTCAATTCCGTACTCGGATGCAATCTCGTGTACGCGTGGTTTTCCAGCCACAATTCTCCTGTCCGGGGCGTTCCCCTGAACAGGGCACGCCACTAGTGCGAGGTACTCATTTCGAGCCGCTCATTAGTGGTCCATCAGCCTTCAACCTTTACCGTGATGATGTGGGCAGTGAGCCCGCCTGTGTCGAACGGTCCCCCGCGGCGAAACGACCGAGCAAATCCTCCCCGCGAAATCGCGTTGTTCACGCAATCCGCAGTGGGGTGGACCCATGCCCCGCGACCGGACGCGGTTGCCGACGGATCGACAACCACAGTGTTTCCGGTCAGGACAACTCTCAAAAGAGAGGCCCGGCCATCGCGTAGGCGACAACCGATACAGGTTCTGACGGGTTCCATTCTACCAACCTAATCGAGTGCGAGGTTCAAGCGCCGGTTAAACGCGTGAAGGGCCCCGATCGGGACCCTTCACGGTTGTGTCTAGTGACTATGCACGGCGACGGCGAACAACAACCGCAACACCCGCGACAATCGCGGCGATACCGAAGCCGAGCAGTGCGGACGACTGACCGGCGTCAAACCCGGTCTCGGCGAGATCGTTGTTAACCGTGACGAGTCCGTCAAGCTGGTCGATGGTGAGGGCGGTGTCAGCAAACGCCTTCATTCCGTACAGACGCCCAGCCTTGATGCCTTCAGCCGTTCCATCCGTACCGTCTTCCTGGAAGAGGCGGATGCGCGAGCCAGAGCCCTGATCTGCTGGGATGAAGTCGCCGGCGGAATCGTCAGTGACAAAAGACTCTTCGTAGCCGTTCGAATAGTTCAGGTAGAACGTCACGAGACCAGTCGAGTCATCGCGACTAATAACAATCTCAACTACGTCGTCAAGCGGGATTTCGGCGGTACCGGTCTCATATCCGGTCGAGATAAACAGAGGGTCGCAACCCGAAGTGTAGAGACCGACGTCACTCGCCTGGTCACGGAAGTCAAGAAGCTTCGAGTAGTTGTCCTCTGGGGTGCTGCAGTTGTTTCCGTTGACGTCGTTCGCAGCTTGTTCAATGGCGAACTTCAGGTAGAGCGAATACGTTGCACCGAGGTGTGCGGCAGTGTCCAATACGACCCCACCGCCGTTATCCTGGGTCGTGACCCAGTGGAAGTAGTTTCCGTTCGAATCCGAACCGAAATTCGTCGACACGTTACACAGGTCGCTTTGAGCGGGCGATGAGCAAGTTGGGGCCGCGGTGAGAGTCGAGCTTCCCACCGAGTCGGTGAACGCACCGTCCATGTCATAGTCGTATGAGGCCGTGGGGGTGGTTGCGAATGCGGGTGCAGCCGCGAAACCAAGCGTCGCGAGAGCGACGATGGCAGCAGCAGCGAGAGTCTTCTTCACAGAAGTTTCCTTTCGAGGGGGTTGTTGTACTTAGTTTACGGGCCTAGTCGTCCAGAAGCGTGTCGCTCTTGACGTCGATCTTGGCGCGGGTGAGCATCGCCGCGAGTCGAGCGTTCTGTCCGTCCTTACCAATCGCCAGCGACAACTGGTATTCGGGGACGAATGCGCGAACCGCGTTGGTGGCTTCGTCGACGAGAACCGCCTTGGTCACCTTTGCGGGCGACAGTGCGTGAGCGACGAACTCAGCAATGTTCGGCGAGTAGTCGACGATGTCGATCTTTTCGTCACCGAGTTCCTTGGACACGTTGCGAACGCGCGCGCCGAGTTCGCCGATGAAGGCGCCCTTGGCGTTGAAGCCGGGTTCGGTCGAGAAAACAGCGATCTTGGTGCGGTGACCCTGGTGGCGCGAGATTGCGGCGATCTTGACAAGACCTTGTGCAATTTCTGGGACCTCGAGCTCGAAGAGTCGCTTGACGAGGTCGGGGTGGTGGCGCGACACCGTGATCGACGGTCCCTTGAGACCCTTCTTGACGTCAGTGATGACGACACGGATGCGCTTGCCGTGGGCGTAGTCCTCGCCCGCGACCTGTTCGGCCGACGGCATGACGGCCTCGAGATTCTTGCCGATGAGCACCTGGATCATCTTCGAGTTCGACGACTGCTGGATGACGCCCGAGATGAGGTCGCCCTTCTTGTGGCTGAATTCGCCGAGGATCTTCTCGTCGTCGATCGCACGAATGCGCTGCACGAGAACGCGCTTCGCTTCGTTGGCCGCGATGTAGCCGAAGTCGGTGTCTTCGACGAGTTCCTCGCCGGTCAACTCGTCATCGTCGTTGTACGTCGGCGTGAAAATCGTGATGTCGCCCGACTTTCGGTCCAAAACGGCGCGGGCACGCTTGTTTCCGTGCTCGTCCTCCATCTTGACGGGGGCGGGGCGGTCACCGAGTTCTGCGGGTACCGGGGTGATGTGCTTCACATATGCGCGCTCGATGGCGTCTTCCACAATGTCGACGAGTTCGTCGAACGGGATTTCCTTTTCCGCTTCAACATCGCGAAGGTTCTTAATATCGATGTGCATTAGTACCCCTATTCAGATATCGGTATTCAGGTTTCGGGCGCGTTCTCGCCGTTCGGTCAAGGCTATCGAACGCGAGACTATTTCGCGACTGAGCGAAGCCACGCGAGGGCTTCGGTGGCGGGAATCTCGTTACGTTCGCTGTTACGGCGGTCCCACACCTCGACAACGCCCTCTGCGGCACCGCGGCCGGCGATGACGATGAGCGGAACGCCGATCAGCTCGGCGTCACCGAACTTCACGCCGGGAGAAACCTTGGCGCGATCATCGATGAGTACCTCGAAACCAGCGGTCTCGAATTCGGCGGAGAGACCCTCTGCGAGAGTAAGCGCCTCGTCGTCCTTGCCCGTCGCCACGACATGCACGTGGAACGGAGCAACGTTGAGCGGCCAGATAAGCCCGCGGTCGTCGTTATTGGTTTCTGCGATGACGGCGAGGATTCGGGTGACACCGATTCCGTATGACCCCATCGTGACAGTGACGAGCTTGCCGTTCTCGTCGAGAACCTGAAGACCAAGAGCCTGCGCATACTTGCGACCGAGCTGGAAGACGTGGCCGATCTCCATTCCGCGAGCGGCGTGAATCGGGCCGGAACCGTCCGGTGCAGGGTCTCCGTCACGAACTTCGGCGATATCGGCGATGCCGTCCGCCGTGAAATCACGACCGGCAACGAGGTTGAAGACGTGTTTTTGGTCCTCGTTCGCACCCGTCACCCAGGCAGTGCCCTCGACAACACGGGGGTCGACGAGGAATCGAACCTTGCTGGTCGATTTCTCGCCCAGCACAGCTCCTGCGGGCGACCATGGACCGATGTAACCCTTGACGAGAGCCTTGTTCTTGGCGAAATCGGAGTCGGTGGCCGGCTCCACCGCGTTGGGCGAGAACCACGCTTCGGCGCGCTTCATGTCTACTTCACGGTCTCCGGGAACGCCGACGACGACGAGTTCGCGGTCACCGGTCGGGCTCGTCAGCGCGAGGACCACGTTCTTAAGAGTGTCCGCCGCGGTCCACGGGCGATCGGCGCGTGCGTGACGGTCATTCGCGAGAGCGACCAGGGTTTCGATGGTCGGCGTGTTCGGCGAATCGAAAATCGTGGCCGCCGGCTGTCCGTCGATGGCGATGGCGTCCGGCGCGGGCGTGCGATACGCCTCGACGTTCGCGGCGTAACCGCCGTTGGACTGGACGAAGGTGTCCTCGCCGATCGG
>JBDLPW010000067.1:0-8453 GCA_039800905.1 Actinomycetota bacterium
GAGTAAACCGAAAGCACGCCCTCGTGCGAGTCGCCGCACACGCGCGGGTCAAGCACTGATGGAATCAATTCTTCGGCCCAACGGCCCCAACCGAGCTCGGCGTAGCACTCATCCGAGGCAAGCAGTGCACCGAGTTCGCGAGCACGATCGACGCAGGCCTTCATCTCGGCCACATCCATGACGCGGCCGTCAGGGTTGCCCGGTGAGTTGATCCAGGCCAATTTGGTGTTCGCCGGCCACTTTGCTGGGTCGTCTTCGCTGATGATCTCAGCGCCACACAGAGCAGCTCCGACAACATAGGCGGTGTATGCGTTGCGCGGCTGAACGACCACGTCGCCAGGACCTAGGCCCATGAGCAAAGGTAGCCACGAGATGAGTTCCTTCGAGCCGATGGTCGGCATGACCTGCTCGGGCTTTAGGCCAGGCACGCCCCTGCGGCGCGCATACCATTCGACAACTGCGGCCTTGAATTCTGGCGAACCACCAGTTGATGGGTAGCCAGGTGCGTTAGATGCCGCGTTGAGCGCATCCTGAATAATGCTTGGAGTTGGGTCGACAGGTGAGCCGACCGATAGGTCAACCGCTCCGCCCGCATGCTGGACAGCCTTCGCAGCGTAAGGCTTTAGCTGTTCCCAGGGATACTCTGGCAGTCGGTCAAACAATAGCTATCTACTACTCGCCCTGTGGAGCGAGAGCCTTGATTAGCTCGTGGTCGTGATCAACCTTGCCGAGCTTGGCAGCACCGCCAGGTGAACCGATTTCGCTAAAGAACTCGACGTTGGCCTTGTAGTAGTCAGACCACTGGGATGGCAGGTCGTCTTCGTAATAGATGGCCTCGACAGGGCAAACCGGCTCGCAGGCACCACAGTCGACACACTCGTCCGGGTGAATGTAGAGCATGCGGTCACCCTCATAAATGCAGTCGACCGGGCATTCGTCAATGCACGCGCGATCCTTGACATCCACACAGGGCAGAGCAATCACATACGTCACGGGAACCTCCTGCGTTCAGTTTAGTCGCGAGCGCGGAAGCCGATTTCAGGCCACGCACTCGCGAGTCCCGCAATGACGGCGGTTCCGAACACAAAAATTGTGCCGGCGAGGTCCGCCTGAATCAGAACACTTCCGCCCGACGACTGTTGGGAAAAGATAAAGACCGTAACGACGACGGCTATCGCGCCACTGACTGTGACAAGGCGATCCGGTGACAGCAATCGAAGCGACGTCAGGAAAGCCGTCACCGTGACGAGCGCGAGTACGAGTGCCCACGGGAACCATTCCGCGTGCACGACAGTCGCCAACATCGCGATGAGAACACCAGCCGCGAACGCCTCAACGACGCGAATGACCCGCTCAAGCATCGAGACGGTACATCCAGCCGTGGGTGTCCTCGCGACGGCCGTACTGAATGTCGGTGAGCTCCTGGCGAAGCGACATCGTCAATTCACCGGGAATAGCGTCGGCTGACCCGATCGTGAAGTCCTTCGCCTTGACCTGGCCGATCGGGGTGACAACCGCCGCGGTACCACATGCGAACGCCTCGACGATCTCGCCGCTTTCGTATCCTTCGCGCCATTCGTCGATGGAAACGGGACGGCGCGTGACTTTGTGTCCGCGTTCCTCCGCCAGCTGGAGAATCGAGTCGCGGGTGATGCCCGGCAGGATCGAGTCCGACAACGGCGTCACAATCGAGCCATCCTTATACACGAGAACGATGTTCATTCCGCCGAGTTCCTCGAGGTACTTTCCCTCGACAGAGTCGAGGAACAACACCTGCTGGCATCCGTTCGCGTAGGCCTCGTTCTGAGCGATGAGCGAGGCCGCGTAATTGCCGCCGGTCTTCGCCGAACCCGTTCCGCCCTTGCCGGCGCGCGAGTAGTGCTCGGAGAGCCAGATAGAAACAGGAGCGACGCCACCCTTGAAGTACGAACCGGCGGGCCCGGCGATGAGGTAGTAGGCAACCTTGCGAGCCGGACGAACACCGAGAAACGCTTCCTTAGCGAACATGAAAGGGCGCATGTACAGGCTCGTGTCGGGGGCTGACGGAACCCATGCAGCGTCAACGGAGATCAAGGCCTTGAGGCTGTCGAGGAAATACTCGACGGGCAGTTCGGGGAGGGCCATCCGGATCGCGCTCGCCTGCAAACGGCGAGCGTTTGCATCGGGGCGGAAAGTCCAAATACTGCCGTCCTCGTGACGATACGCCTTGAGCCCCTCAAAAATTTCCTGGCCGTAGTGCAACACAGCGGCGGCAGGGTCGAGTTCAATCGGACCGTACGCCTGAATGCGGGGGCGGTGCCACCCGCCGGTTTCGGACCAACAAATGTCGACCATGTGGTCGGTGAAGTGGTCGACAAAACCAGGGTTTGCAAGGATCGCGTCGCGCTCGCTCGGCGACTTCGCCTGCAGATTGAGGTGTCGGTGAAATTCCAGCCCAGTCATGGCTCAACCCTACCAATCAGGTCGAAAGCGATAACTCGGTTTAGAGGCGAGCAGCGATGGCGTCGCCGACCGCAGCGGTGGCACGCTTGTCGGTTCCGCGGCCCGCGAGGTCGGCGAGTACTGCGGTGTGAATCGAAGCGGCCTGCTCGGGGAAACCGTTGTGTTCCAGTAGCAGTGCAGCCGACAGGATTGCCGCAGTGGGGTCTGCCTTTTGCTGGCCAGCGATATCAGGTGCCGAGCCATGGACCGGCTCGAACATCGACGGGAATGAGCGGTCGGGGTTGAGGTTTCCACTGGCAGCGAGTCCGATGCCACCACCGATTGCTCCAGCGAGGTCGGTGAGGATGTCGCCAAACAAGTTGTCCGTGACGATGACATCGAAGCGCGACGGATCGGTCACAAGGAAGATGGTTGCCGCGTCGATGTGCAGGTAATCGACGATGACACCGGGGAATTCGGTGGCGACGGCGTCAACAGTGCGCTGCCAGAGCGATCCAGCGAAGGTGAGCACGTTCGTCTTGTGTACGAGTGTCAGATGGTTGTCGCGCTTGGTCGCCGCATCGAAAGCGAACCGCACGACGCGCTCAACGCCGTGAGAGGTGTTCACCGACGACTCGGTCGCGATCTCGTGCGGGGTGCCGCGGCGGATAACACCGCCATTGCCGACGTACGGTCCTTCGGTTCCTTCGCGGACGATGACGAAATCGACCGAACCGGGGTCGGCAAGCGGGCTTTCGACACCCGGGAACAACGTGGTGGGTCGGTAGTTGACGTAGTGGTCGAACGCGAAACGCAGTTTGAGCAGCAGTCCACGTTCGATGATTCCGCCGGCCAGTCGCTCGTCACGAGGGTCTCCGCCCACGGCTCCGAACAAAATCGCGTCGTGCTTCGCGAGTGCTGACATCGTGTCGTCGGAAAGGACCTCGCCGGTCGCCAAATAGTGCGCGGCACCGAGCGTGTACTCCGTCGCCTTGACCTCGGCGGCCGAGCCGATTGCGGCGCGCAGAACCTTGAGGGCCTCGGCTGTGACTTCGGGGCCGATTCCGTCACCGGGGATGACAGCAAGGTTGAGTACGCGCGACATGGTCTAATCCTTACAGTTCGACGACTTCGATCGCCTTCATCATGGTTGCGTCGATTTCTTTGGCAACCTTGTCGAGTACCGCGTCGGGAACTCGGGAATCGACGGTGAGGATGGACAGTGCCGTTCCACCGCGAGTCTGTCGCGCGATCTGCATGCCCGCGATGTTGATCTTCGCGTCGCCGAATTCCTTGCCGTAGACGGCAACGATTCCCGGTCGGTCGGTGTACAACATCACGATGAAGTGTTCCGCCATCGGAACTTCAACGTCGAAGTCGTTGATCGAGACAATTTTCTGCGCCTGCTTGTTGCCGGTCAACGTGCCGGAGACCGAAATCTGCGAACCGTCAACAAGCGTTCCGCGGATGGTCAAGAGGTTGCGGTACTCGTCCGACTTCGTTTCGGTGACGAGCCGAACGGTGACGCCTCGCTGTTCCGCGTGGAGCGGCGCGTTGACGTAGGAAACCTGTTCGGACGCAATTGCCGAGAACACGCCCTTGAGCGCGGCGAGTTTGAGTGCGGACACATCAAACTGGGCGATTTCTCCACGGACCTCGACATCGATCGCCGCGATCGCGTGGTTCGCGAGTCCGGCAAAGACCTGACCCAGCTTTTCCATGAGCGGCAGCCCGGGACGAACCGACTGATCGATTGCGCCACCCGCGACGTTGACGGCGTCGGGTACAAGTTCGCCCTCCAGTGCGAGTCGGACCGACTTGGCGACGGCGATGCCGGCCTTCTCCTGTGCTTCGTCCGTTGAAGCACCGAGGTGCGGGGTCAATTGAATGTTGTCGAGTTCAAGAAGCGGCGAGCCCTTCGGAGGTTCGTTGACGAACACGTCCAGTCCAGCACCCGCAATTCGATTTGACTTCAGGGCCTCGAGGAGCGCGTCCTCGTCGATGATGCCGCCACGGCTGGCGTTGACGATGCGAAGTGTGGGCTTTGCCTTGGCAAATTGCTTCGCGCCAATAAGTCCCGTCGTTTCGGGCGTCTTGGGGATGTGAATCGTGATGAAGTCGCTACGCTCCATGAGTTCGTCGAGTTCGACCATGTGAACACCCAACTGCTGAGCGCGTGCCGGCGGGACGAACGGGTCATACGCGATGAGCGTCACACCGAATCCAGCGAGTCGTTCGGCGACGAGTGCGCCGATGCGACCGAGGCCGACGATACCAATCGTCTTCTCGAAGAATTCAACGCCCGTGAACTTCGACCGCTTCCATTCGCCAGCCTTCATCGACTGGTTGGCGTCCGGAATGAAACGGGCGAGAGAGAGCAGATGGCCAATTGCCAGTTCCGCGGCCGAAATGACGTTCGACGTCGGTGCGTTGACGACCATGATTCCTGCGGCGGTGGCGGACTTGATGTCGACGTTGTCGAGCCCAACACCCGCGCGAGCGACCACAACGAGGTTCTTTCCCGCTTCAATCGCTTCGGCGTCCACCTGGGTCGCCGAACGGACGAGCAGGGCTTTCGCGTCGGGCAAAGCGGCGAGCAAAGCCGCACGATCGGTTCCATCGACATTGCGCACATCAAAATCGGGGCCAAGCGCCTCGACCGTTGCGGGCGACAGTTCCTCGGCAATCAACACGATGGGTTTAGCCACGGGATTCCTTATTTCGGCCGGGCGGCGAGTGGAGGTGCCGCATTTCAACATGGGGACCGCCGCGCTCGTCGAGGCAGTTCCCTAATTCTAGCGTGAGCGTTATCCGCCCGTGAGGAAGTCGATGACGAGACGGAGTTCGACTTCCTTTTCGAATGCAAGGACCGTCAGTGCAATCGCGTTTACGATTCCGAATCCGGTGGTGAGTACTAGCGCCATCGCGCCGGCCCCGCGCCGCCACGTCGCAACGATTGCGCCGGCGAACACCACGATGGGTGCCGCTACACCCGCTATCAGGAGTCCCCACGGCACTTTGTCCGCTGCGACGCCGAATTGCGATTCATAGTACGCAGGCAGGTTGATGAGGTTTCCGAGCGCCGTCCAGAACGGATAGGTGTACAACGCGCCGGCCGCGATCGCGACCACGAGGCGCGAGACGATGCTCGGTCGAACAGTCTCGTCGCTCATCCGGAAACCCCGAAAAACAGCGGGAAAGGGAAGAGGACGACGAGGCCCACGGCGAGTGACACAACTCGCCACATCGTCGACTTGATTTGAGAAAGAGTGGCGAAGAACCACAGCACGGGTGCCACGATGGCAAAAAATTCACCGAACTTGATCATCGACTGTTGGAACTTGTCATCAATTCCGATGAGTTGGTTGGCTTGCGCCGCGAACAGCCATGCGACGGTCATGCCGAGAAACAGTCCCCCGATCGCCGCGAACAGGATTCGTTCACGCTGGCCGAGCGGGCTCGGTTCGTCAATCACGGGGTCGGACACACTTCCAGCGTAAATGACGAAACCCCGAGCCGAAGCCCGGGGTTTCGCTGAAACGAGTCAACTTAGCGAGCGGCAGTGCCCTCGGTGTAGTCAGCGTCCGCCTGCTTCCACGCGAAGAGTGCGCGCAGCTTACGACCGGTTGCCTCGATGGGGTGGTTCTCACCCTTCTCGCGAAGCGCCTTGAACTCGGGTGCTCCAGCGTCCTGGTCGTTGATGAAGCGAGTCGCGAACGCGCCCGACTGGATGTCAGCGAGAACGGCCTTCATGTTCTCCTTGACCGACGGGTCGATAACGCGCGGGCCCGAGACGTAGTCGCCGTACTCAGCGGTGTCGGAAACCGACCAGCGCTGCTTGGCGATGCCGCCCTCCCACATGAGGTCGACGATGAGCTTGAGCTCGTGGAGAACCTCGAAGTACGCGATTTCGGGCTGGTAGCCAGCTTCGGTGAGAACTTCGAAGCCGTACTGAACGAGCTGCGAGGTTCCACCACAGAGGACTGCCTGCTCACCGAACAGGTCGGTTTCGGTCTCTTCGGTGAAGGTGGTGCGGATACCGCCGGCACGGAGGCCACCGAGTCCCTTGGCGTACGACCATGCGAGGTCCCACGCAGCGCCCGAAGCGTCAACCTCGACGGCGACGATCACGGGAACACCGCGGCCTGCCTGGTATTCGCGACGAACCGTGTGACCCGGCCCCTTGGGTGCGACGAGCGCAACATCGACACCCTCGGGTGCTTCGATGTAGCCGAAACGGATGTTAAAGCCGTGTCCGAAAATGAGGGCCTTGCCCGGTGCAAGGTTCGGAGCGATGTCCGCCGCGTACAGGTGGCGCTGGCTCTGGTCGGGAGCGAGGATGACGATAACGTCGGCCCACGCAGCAGCGTCAGCGGTGGGGAGAACCTTGAAACCGGCCTCTTCCGCCTTCGCAACCGACTTCGAGTCGGGCTTGAGACCGACAACGACTTCGACGCCCGAGTCGCGGAGGTTCTGCGCGTGTGCGTGTCCCTGCGAGCCGTAGCCGATGACGGCGACCTTCTTGCTCTGGATAATCGAGAGATCGGCGTCGCCGTCGTACACGATTTCGGTCATGTGTTTTCTCCTTGTTGTGTGAGGTCTCCGGCGGAAAGCATCCGCCCAAGTTTATTAGTTCTTGAAGATGCGTTCCGAGATGGACTTCGAACCGCGGCCCATCGCGAGCAACCCGCTCTGAGCAATTTCCTTGATTCCGAAGGGTTCGAGTACACGCAGCAGCGCCTCGATCTTCTGGGTGTCACCCGTCACTTCGATGACGAGTGAGTCCGGCGCGACATCAACAACTCGCGCGCGGAAAAGGTTGACCGCTTCCAGAATTTGGCTGCGGGTGCCGGCATCGATGCGCACCTTGACAAGCATGTGCTCGCGCTGGACGCTCTGTTCTGGTTCGAGTTCAACGATCTTGAGAACGTTGATGAGCTTGTTGAGCTGCTTGGTTACCTGCTCAAGAGGTGCGCCTTCAACGTCAACGACGAGCGTTATACGCGACAGCCCTTCGACCTCGGTGGTTCCCACCGCGAGAGAGTGAATGTTGTATCCGCGTCGTGCGAATAGTCCGGCGACGCGGGTCAGCAGACCCGGTTTGTCCTCGACGAGGAGCGAGAGTACGTGTTGGCTCATGATTTACTCGTCTCCCCAGCTCGGTGCGTGGTCGCGCGCGTACTGGACGTTCGAGTTGCCGACGCCCTGCGGAACCATCGGCCACACCATTGCTTCGCGCGACACGATGAAGTCAATGACGACTGGTCGGTCGTTCGTCTTGAGGGCGAGTTCGATCGCGGGCTTGACTTCTTCTTCCGTGCGAACGCGGATTCCGAGACAGCCGTAAGCCTCTGCCAGCTTGACGAAGTCAGGCACAAACTCCGGGCCGGGCAACGGTTGGAGGTCGGTGAACGAGTGACGTCCTTCGTAGAAGAGCGTCTGCCATTGACGAACCATGCCGAGCGACGAGTTGTTGATGATCGCGACCTTGATGGGGATGTCGTTGATGACACAGGTTGCGAGTTCCTGGTTCGTCATCTGGAAACAACCGTCACCGTCGATCGCCCACACCGTGCGGTCGGGCTGCGCAACCTTGGCGCCCATCGCTGCGGGTACCGAGAAGCCCATGGTGCCGGCACCGCCCGAGTTGAGCCACGCCCCGGGTCGTTCGTATTCGATGAACTGCGCCGACCACATCTGGTGCTGGCCAACGCCCGCAGCGTAAATTGCTTCGGGACCGGACATTTCGCCGATGGTCTTGATGATGCCCTGCGGGGCCAACAGTCCGTCATCGAGGTCAATGAACCCGAGCGGGTAGTCCTCGCGCAACTTATTGAGACGCGCCCACCAAGAATCGAGAGGCTTGGCGGTCTTGGCGACGGCCTTCCATTCCGGAATGAGGTCGAGCAAAACCTCGCGGACGTCACCAACGATGGGAACGTCGGCTTCGCGGATCTTGCCGATTTCGGCGGGGTCAATGTCGATGTGGATGACCTTGGCGCCGGGCGCAAACTCGCTGACTTTTCCGGTGA
>JBDLPW010000068.1:0-10748 GCA_039800905.1 Actinomycetota bacterium
CACGTTCGCCGTAGATGCGTTGAAGCGAGACGCCCGCGGCGGTGAGGGTGTAATCGTCGTCTGCCGGGAGTAGGTATCCGTTTCGTTCGAGGATTCGACACACGCGGTCGAACACGCTTGCAATGGCGCCGGTCTTGCTGCGAATCTGGTTCGCCATTCGGTCGGTTTGGCTCTGGAGTTTCCAGAATCGCTCACCCCACCGAGCGTGTTTCTCGCGGTCGGGGCAGCCGTGACAGGGGTGTTTGCGCATCTGTCCGCGCAGTTTTTCGATCTGATCGGCGCGTTTTTTCTGCACCGCGTGCGGGGTGGCACCGCCGCGATTCGACTTGCCTTCGAGGTCGGTCAGCTCGCGGCGAATTCGCGAATAGTCGCGGAAGTCCCCGAGGTGGCACGACATCGCCTCGGCATATTGCTTGAGCGATTCCTGGTTCTGCTTGACGGTTTGCGCCATGTCGACAACAGCAGAGTCGGCCTGGAACTGGGCGAACGAGCGCTCGAGGATTTCGCGCGCCTCTCCCCTGCCGTATCGGTCGATCAGATTGACCGCCATGTTGTAGGTCGGGCGGAAACTTGAGTAGAGCGGGTAAGAACGGCGCGAAGCGAGCATGCCGAGCGCGTGCGGGTTCATCCCGTCACGCCAGAGGATAATCGAGTGCCCCTCGACGTCGATTCCTCGGCGGCCGGCGCGACCGGTCAGCTGGGTGTACTCCCCCGGTGTGATGGCCACGCGCGATTCACCATTGAACTTGTCGAGTTTGTCGAGAACGACACTGCGGGCGGGCATATTTATTCCCAGCGCGAGAGTTTCCGTAGCGAAGACGAGTTTGACGAGCTTGCGACGGAACAGGTGTTCGACCGTTTCCTTGAACACGGGAATGAGCCCTGCGTGGTGCGCGGCGACACCGGCAAGCAACGCGTCCTCCCATTCGTGGAACCCGAGCGACGATAAGTCGTCGCCGGAGAGGTGTGCCGTGCGTGCCTCGATGACCTCGCGGATTTCACGCCGTTCCTCCGGCGTCGTGAGGACGGTATCGGAGAAGAGGATGTCGCGGACCGCGTTGTCGCAACCGACACGGGAGAAAACGAAGTAGATCGCGGGAAGCATCGAGTGTTCGCGCAGAACGCGCGCCACCTGGATTGGCGCCGTTCGCCCCTGGACGTGCTTGAAACCGCGTCGACCGTGATGACCGCGCGGCTGACCCCGACCAAGTCCCTGGATGTCGCGATGGATTCGCGGCGGGTTCTGAAATTCGCCACCGGGCTCGAACAGTTCGTACAGTTCGCCACGTGCGTAAACGTGCTGGAACAGCGGTACGGGTCGCTCTTCCGAGACGATGATGTCGGTCTGTCCACGTACAACACCCAGCCATTCACCGAACTCTTCGGCGTTAGACACCGTCGCCGACAGCGACACGAGGATGACCGAACGCGGCAGGTGAAGGATGACTTCCTCCCACACCGGTCCGCGGAATTTGTCGGCGAGGTAGTGCACCTCGTCCATGACGACGAACCGCAGATTGGTCAGCAGGTCGCTCTCGGCGTAGAGCATGTTGCGCAACACTTCGGTCGTCATGATGACGATGCGCGCTGTCGGGTTAATGCTCGTGTCGCCGGTCAACAAACCAACCGCGTCGGGACCGTATACCGCGACGAGGTCCTGAAACTTTTGGTTCGACAACGCCTTCATCGGTGTCGTGTAGAACACCTTGTCGTCAAGATTCTGTTGAGCGAGATATACCGCGAAGTCGGCGACCACGGTCTTTCCTGCACCCGTCGGTGCAGCGACGAGAACGCCGTGACCCTGTTCGAGCGAGCGGCATGATTCGAGTTGGAACGGATCAAGTGGGAACGGTTGTGCGCGACAGAATTCGTCGAGGACAACACTCACGACAACGCCTCGAGCGCGGCGGCTTCCCGTTTGGCAAGCCTGCGGTCGTGAAGGAAAGCAATCAATGCGGCTAGGTAGTACAGCACGACCATCGGGATGGCGAGCAGGAACATTGAGAGGACGTCAGCCGCGGGAGTCGCGAGAGCGGTGAACGTCGTGATGAGGACGATTGCCCAACGCCAGCCCTTGATGATGGATCGTGCGGACAATAGTCGGGTGAAGTTGAGGAGGACGAGGAACACCGGAAGAACGAATCCGATTCCGATGGCGAGGATGAACTTGACGGAGAAGTCGAGGTAATACCGGGCGGTGAGCAGGGTCGTGGTGCCGTCCGGAGCGAAGCCCGTCATGAGTTCGACGACGTGCGGGAAAACCCACCACCCCGCGGCACAACCGGCGAGGAAGAGTGGAACGGCACTGCCGAAGAAACCGAGAATGTACGCCTTTTCGCGTCGGACTAGTGCCGGCGTGACGAACGCCCACACCTGCCAGAGCCAGAACGGACTCGTCGCAACGACACCGACCGTGACGGCGATGGCCAATTTGGTGTCGAACGCCTCGGAAATGGACGTGTAGTTGATTTGCGCCAGACGATCGCTCGTCGATGCGACGACCTGCAACGGAGCGCTGAGAGCCGCCCACACCGCGTCCGCGACGAAAAACCCACCGACCGAACCAACGGCGATTGCCGCGGCCGTGAGAAACAGTCTGCGGCGGAATTCGACGAGATGTTCCCCGAGCGACATGCGCCCCTCGGGATTGCGTGCCATGGCTACTTAGCGGGCTTGTCGGACGAGTCGTCGTCGATGTGGTCCGACTTCATCTCGTTGCGGAAGATCTTGAGCGACTGACCGAGGCTCTTTGCCAGGCCAGGAAGCTTGGGGGCGCCGAACACGAGGAGAATGACGACGAGCAAGATGAGGAAGTGCCATCCGTTGAGGTTGCCCAGCATGGTGATCTCCTTAGAGGTTCGTACGGTACAAGTGTACGAGCGTTATGCCTGCGCCGCGTACGCGTCGAGCGCTGTGCGCGCGAATTTAGCGACCTCGCGACGTACATTCGTCGGTTCCGCGATCTGCGCCACTTCGGACAGGGTTGCAATCATGCGAACCGCAGTTTCCGAGTACGTGAACGGGATTGTGACGACGGACGACTCCCCCGTCACGGACGGCTTGTCGCCCGGTTGGCGGTACGACGCGATGAGAGGCAGTGCTGCATTGTCGATAACGACGTCGACCTGAATGTCGTCTTCGCGCGGTTCGAACAACGAGCGTGTCAGTGCGAGCGCGTCAATCGCGCGTTCTGAGACCTTCTCGTCCGTAACAACGAGATTGTCCATCGAGTCGAGGTTGAACGTACGCATCTCGTTGCGGGTCAGGCAGTAGCCGGAGAGATAGCGTTGACCGTTTTCGACATCCTGTCGATACGGCTCGACGATACGTTCGGAGCTCTGGTTCTGGTTGTTCGTGTAGGTGAACGTCACGCGAACGCCCTTGTCGATTGCGTCCTGTAACGCGTTCGCCGTCGCGTCCGATGCGTCAAGCGAAACAGCAAAAATGTCGACCGTTCGGCTGGTGCCGTCCCCGCGCAACTTTGCGATGAGCGGTTCGAGTGCGTCGAGGCGACGGTAGTGCGGGTGGGCACGCAACAGTTCGAGTCCGGCGAGGAACATCGCCTTCTGACGTCCCGCGAACGGCGCCGGTGCACGCAACGTGTTTGCGACGGTGAGGATGACTGTCTCGTCGTCCTCGTACGCATCCCAATCGATGTCGAACAGTTCGGTGTCGAAGTTCAGCCGAGCTTCGTTTGCTCCCCCATCGCACGCGATGGCGGAAATCGCGTCACGGACACGGTCCTCTTTGACGCCGAAGTGTTCAGCAATTTCGGTGACGTTGGTGACCTGACGATTGAGGACGAACGGAACGATCGCGAGAAACAGGTTGAGTCGGTCGCGCGCGCTGTCGTGAGCGGGCCTAGCCATGGTTCGCCGCCAATCGCTCGAGTCGTTCGATGACCGCCGCGCGCAAACTTGCCGGTTCCAGCACGATGGCATCGGCACCGAACTCGCACAGTTCGTCGGCAAAGACGGCCTCATCGAGATAGTGAACGGCGTACACATCGCCGTCAATCTCGGTCCCCTTGCGGTTCTTGAGTGCGACGGCGGCTTTCGTACCAGGAGCGACGCGAACACGTGCCGTGAGTGAGTTCCACAGATCAGACAGGTGCTTGCCGAACTCGTTTGTTTGGCGAGGACCCGGAGTCTTTGTCGCGGGACCGATCGGCTGAACCTTTCCGACGATTCGACGGAGCAGGAACGTGCGTTCCGCATCGCGGCCAAGGTCGAATGCGAGCAGGTGCCAACGACCATCCGAGTTGACGAGAGCCAACGGTGACACGTTGCGCATTTCGGGTTTGAGCTGACCGTGCTTGAGGTACGGGAACGCGATGTCCTGACCCGCGATGATCGCCTCGGCGACGACACCGTATGCGTTGTCGAACGTGTTCATACGGGGTGCGAAGTCGATGAGTTCGGGGTCGCTCGCAACGTCGTTCGCAAGAAGTTTCATCTTCGCTTCGCGAGCGTCATTCGAGTGTGCACTGTCACGCCAAATCGCCCCGGCCGCGGCGAGAAGCGTGATTTCCGCTTCCGAGAACGCGAGCGCTTCGTAGTCCTCTTCCGAGATCGAGTACACCGCGTCAGCAGGGTTCTCTGTTTCGCTCGTAACGAGCGGGATGCCGAGCGACTTGATTTCATCCTTGTCGCGGTCGAACTTCTTGTTGAGCGCATCCGTCGCGCCGGTGGTCGCGTACTCCTCGCGGTAGCCCCGAACGTTCTCGAAGATGTCCTGTTTCGACATCCCTCGCTGCGAAGGAATGAGCGCGAGGATGAGGCACCAGAGCCGTTCCTCGGGCTTCACCTGGTCGTCGTAATGTACGGTCACAACGCCACTCTAATTGCCGAACTCCACGTGTGCGTGAATTTTTGTCGACAGCGAAAGTTACTGAATTCCGAGGATGTCGATCACGAAAACGAGCGTTGCGCCGGCCGGAATAGCGGTCGGCCACTGGTCTGTGGGATAACCGTCCTTCGGTGGGATGACGGCCACAACGCGCGAGCCAACAGTCTGACCGATGAGCGCTTTCGCGAAACCGGGGATGACGCCAACTCCGTTGTTCTGGGTGAAGTCCTGCGCGACGAGGTTCGCCGGGTGATCCTTGTCCCACGTGTTGTCGAAAGTGTTTCCGCCCCATACGAAGGCCGAGTAATGCGCGACGACCGTCTGTCCTTCGGCGACAACGGCACCGTCACCCTTGGTGAGAGTTTCGATGCGGAGATCGGCGGGAGCTGCGGCCTTGGGCATGGCGATTCCGGGGCGACCGATCGGGTCGGATGTCACAGCGGGCATTCCGTCCTGTGCGATCTGCGGGGTGCCGCTCGACTGACCGCGGTAGGCGTTGACGACGTCGAACACGACGACCACGGTGTCCTTGGGGGTCAGGGCGTTTCCGTTGACGGCGCCGAAAATCTGTTCGACAGTACCCGCGAGCGCAAATCGTGACCCGACGGTCTGGCAGAGGAACGACTCGGCCAACACGTTGGTTCCGACCTTGACATGAAGGCGCTCGGTCTTGCCCGCGTCATACGACGTCGAGGTGAGTTCTGACTTGTCCTTGCCCGTCACAACGACGGCGTTGAAATCGACGTAGTCACCGTTGTGAACGACTGCCCCCGTTCCAGCGGACAGCGTTGCGACACTGGGGTCGTTCGAGACGAGCTTGCCCGGGAAGTCGACGGTCGGCTTGGTTCCGAGTGCTCCGGGTGCCGAGACAAGCGATGCGCTTCCGGCCGCGATGGTCGGTGTACAGGCCGATGCGGGAGCGCAGCCAACAAGCGTGGCGGAAACTACTACGGCGCTCGAGACGAGAGCAACAATTCGGGCAATGGGGCGCACGGAAACCTCTTTCAACGGGCTCAAGTCTATTGTTCGTCGCCCAGTGCGATGTCGCGGTTCGAGGCCGCGTCACGAGCTGCTTTACGCAAGCGCTTCGCCGATGTTTCGCGTTGTCCGACGGCACCGGGAGTCCACGCTTCGATGTCCGAATCCTCGAACTCGGGTTTATTTCGACGGGACATCGGCGGAACAGTTCCGTCTGTCAGGCGACGGGCGGTGATGAGGAAACCGGTGTGGGCGACCATTCGATGATCCGGGCGAACGGCGAGTCCGTCGACGTGCCAGCCGCGCACCATCGTTTCGAAGTGATCGATGTTGGTGAAGCCGCCGTGGTGACGAAGCGCCTCGACAGTGCGGGACATCTGGGTGACCGTCGCGACGTAACAGACGACTACTCCGCCGGCGACGAGTGCCGTACCGACGGCGTCGACACACTCCCACGGCGCAAGCATGTCGAGGACGACACGGTCGACCTCGCCCACACCGAACTGGCCGGGAAGTTCCTCGACCAGATCGCCGACGACGATGCTGTGGTTGGCGGGCGATCCCCCGAAGAAGCTGGCAATGTTCGCGCCCGCGATCTCCGCGAACTCATCACGGCGTTCGAAACTCGTGACGGAGCCCGACTCCCCTACGGCTCGTAACAACGAGAGGGTCAGTGCACCAGAACCCACGCCTGCTTCGACAACCACAGCGCCAGGGAAAATGTCACCGAACGTCACGATTTGCGCGGCGTCCTTCGGGTACACGATTGCGGCACCGCGTGGCATTGACATCGCAAAATCGCCGAGGAGTGGGCGGAACGCGAGGTATTCGACACCGTGCGAGTTCGCAATGACGGAACCCTCGGGCAGGTCGAGCAGTTGTTCGTGCTTGACGACACCCTTGTGCGAATGAACTTCACCGCCGGGGGTCATCGACAAGGTGATGTGACGACCCTTGCTGTCGGTCAGTTGAACGCGATCGCCCCACTGAAAAGGTCCGCGGTGCAGACGGCTCATCGGCGTGCCTCAAAAACCTCGGCAACGTGCGAAACGTCACGACCGACGAGCGAGTGCCACAGCGTGTACTCGGGATTCTCCGGAAGTGGGATGTGCAACGGTGCCGCGATGGTGACGCACCCCGCAGCAATTGCCGACTGACTTCCCGGTCCCGAGTCCTCAAACGCGACGCAATCCTTCGGCGAGACGCCGGCGGCGGCCGCGCCGAGTTGATACGGCTCGGGGTGAGGTTTCGGGTGGGTCACACCGTCGCCGGTGATGAGATCGGTGAAGACACCCAGTGCATCGGAGATGGCGAGCGCACTCGAACGGTACGACATCGTCACCATGACCTGCGGGATACCGGCGTCGTGAATGGACCGGATGAGTTCTCGAGCCCCTGGTCGCCACGGAATTTCGCGATCAACCATCTCGTTGACTTCGGAGACCATGCGGTCGACGATCTCCTCGAGAGGCAAATCGACCCCGCGCTTGTTGAGGAACGCCGCCGCGTTCATCAAACCGCTACCGACGAGAGCCAGACCATCGGCCTCGGTCCATTCACCGCCAAACGATTCAACGAGACGCTGTTCCGAAATCAACCAATACGGTTCCGAATCGATGATCGTTCCATCGAGGTCCCACAACACGGCTTTCGGATACACGGCGCTCACCTCAGCGAGTCTAGACGCGTCTATTGTGGGAGTCGAACAGGAAGGAAGTCGATGTCCCCGTTCTCGAGCAAGACCGGTCGTCCGCTCATCATCGCGTTTGAAGGCTGGAACGATGCGGGAGACGCGGCAAGCGGAGCGGTTCGCGCGATCATCGAGAACTACGGTCTCGAACCCGGACCCGGCGTCGATTCCGAACAGTATTACGACTACCAACTGAATCGTCCATCGGTCGAAACGAACCCGGACGGCACCCGCCGCATCAACTGGCCGACCACCACGATGTACATCCCTGCCAACGCAGAGGGCCGAATTCACGCTCTCCTCGGAACAGAACCGTCGCGCTCGTGGCCGACGTTCGTTGCGACATTCCTCGACGAGGCGCTCGCCGCTGACGTGACGGGGATCATCGTCCTCGGGGCGATGCTCGCGGATGTCCCTCACACGCGCCCCATTGAGGTGTCGCGTTCCAGTGAGAGCGCATCCGTGCGCGGACTGCTGGGGTGCGAGCGTTCACAGTACGAAGGGCCGGTCGGCATCCCGTCGGTATTTGCCGGATTCAGTGAACAGGTGGGTATTCCGTCCGTGTCGCTGTGGGCGTCGGTTCCTCACTATGTGCACCACTCGCCCGTCCCCAAGGTGACGCTCGCGCTGCTCGAAAACCTCGTCGAAATCGCCGAGTTGGACCTCGACCTCACGGATTGGCGGGAAGACGCCCGCGAATGGGAAGAGGGCGTCAACGAGATGGCCGAAGGCGACGAAGACATGACGGAATACATTCACCGCCTCGAAGAGGAACGTGACATTACCGGTGAAGCGGAAGAAGCGTCTGCCGAGTCGATCGCCGAAGAATTCGAACGCTTCCTGCGTTCAACTGACGAAAACTAACCCTGGATAACGCCCGCGCCGAGAAGCGCGAGAAGGGTTCCGCCGAGTGCGATTCGGTAGATCACGAACGGCAGGAACGATTTCGACTTGAGATAGCGCATGAGGAATGCGATGACCGCAAGACCGACCACGAACGCGACGGCGGTGGCGGTGAGGGTCTCGAGCCAGGAATACGGCGGGAGCGCAGAATCGGCAAGCGGGGCGCTGGCGTCCTTGATCGCCGTGTACAGCTCGTAGAAGCCCGACGCGAGAACCGCGGGGATTGCCAGAAGGAAGGCGAATCGCGCGGCGGCCTCGCGGTCGTATCCGAGAAAACGTGCCATCGAGATGGTCGCACCGGAACGCGAAACACCGGGGACGAGAGCGAGAGTTTGCGCCAGACCAACCGCGATGCCGTGGGGGGCGGTCATGTCACGCATGACACGGTCACTGCGTCCGACGCGGTCAGCGATCAACAGGATGACACCGAACACGATGAGAGTCGCCGAGATGAGCCACAGGGAACGGAACGTTTCACGAATAGTGTCCTGCAGAACAACGCCCGCGACAGCGATTGGCAGAGTACCCGCGATGATGTACCACCCGAGACGTGCCTCCGAACGCTGCTCGGGCGTCAAGTACTTGCCCGCGCCTTTGCCCTTCGAAAAAATCGACAACCACCAGGAACGAATGATGTTCCCGATGTCTCGTGCGAAATACAGGATGACGGCGAGTTCGGTACCGATCTGAGTGATGGCAGTGAACGTTGCGCCGGGATCGTTGGCGCCGGGCAGGAAAAGCCCCACGATACGCAGGTGCGCACTCGACGAGATGGGAAGAAACTCCGTCAGTCCCTGAACGAGACCGAGAATGATTGCCTCAACGATGCGCGAATAGTCCATTCGGCAATTCTCTAATACGTGCGCAAGAAATCCGTGAGAACACGGTGCCCGAAATCGAGGGCGTCCAGCGGTACGCGCTCGTCGACACCGTGGAACATGCCGGGGAAATCGAGGTCAGCGGGAAGACGCAACGGGGCAAACCCGTACCCCGTGATGCCCAGCAGCGCGAGGGCCTTGTTGTCCGTCCCGCCCGACAACAAGTACGGCAGCATGACCGCGCCCGGATCCGCCGCCGACAGAGTGCGCTTCATCGACTCCACGATCGGCGTGGACAGTGGGTTCTCGAGACCGATATCGCGAACCTGAATGTCGATATCGATGTCCGGACCGATGATCGCCCGCACTTGCTCGAGAACCTGGTCCTCGTTCCCCGGCAATGGACGAATGTCGATGACGGCGCTCGCGGAATCCGGGATCACGTTCTGCTTGTACCCGGCGTTCAACTGGGTCGGGTTGCTCGTCGTCGACAGCGCCGGCATGAGGAACCCTGCGGCGAGTCCGGACGCGGCAACGATCTCGCGCGGGTCCATTGACGGGTCGAGTCCGAGTATGTCGGCGAGTTGAGCGACAAGTGCCGTCGTGGTTTCGGTGAGAGTCACCGGCCACTCTGTGCGACCGAGTTTGACGACCGATTCTGCGAGTTTCGTCACCGCATTGTTGGGGATGACGCGTGATCCGTGGGCTGCGTCACCGTGCGCTGTAAGGGTGATCCACAGCAAGGCCTTCTCGCCCGATTGAATCATGTACGCGCGCTGTTCGCCGAGGGTGACGGAATAGCCACCGACCTCGCTTATCGCTTCGGTTGCGCCGGCGAAAATCTCTGGGTGGTGCTTGACGAGGTGGTGCGAACCGAATTCGCCACCGTTCTCTTCGTCACTGAAAAACACGACGACGAGGTCGCGGTTCGGCTTATCCCCCGCGCGCAGAATCTCGGCGAGCGAGGTGAGAATCATCGCGTCCATGTTCTTCATGTCGACCGCGCCGCGGCCCCACAACATGCCGTCCTTGATTTCGCCCGCGAACGGGTCGACGGACCAGTGCGCCGGGTCCACGGGGACCACATCAAGGTGACCGTGGACGACGAGAGCTGGCAGATCGGGGTTGGCTCCGGCCACGCGCGTCACAACCGAGGTTCGCCCCGGCACCGAATCGATGTACTGCACCTCGAGGCCGAGCGATTCGAGGTAATCACCGACATAGTGGGCCGCTTCGGTTTCCGAATTGGCGACTCCGTTCCCCCAGTTCGAGGTGTCGAAACGGATGAGGTCGCGGGCGATCCGTGCCGTCTCGGACAGTGTTTCGGGGGTGTCGGTCACGGAACAACCGTACCGTTTTTGCGCCCGCGCAATTCCTGATAGTGTTGACACTCGTTGCAGTGATGTGACTCGCGCGCGGGTGGCGGAATGGCAGACGCGCTAGCTTGAGGTGCTAGTGCCCTTATTGGGCGTGGGGGTTCAAGTCCCCCCTCGCGCACGCGATAGGCCCCG
>JBDLPW010000069.1:0-4131 GCA_039800905.1 Actinomycetota bacterium
TCGTGGTTCCGTCGGATTGGGTTCCCGGTCCCCGCAAGGTGGATCATTGGCGCACCCTGTTGACCGCTCGCGCCATTGAAAACGTCTCGTGGGTTGTCGCGGCGAACCATTCGGCGTCGTCGGGTACCGGCCACTCGATGGTCATCGACCCATATGGTCAGGTTCTGGTCGAGGCGGCAGAGGCACCCGTGTTCCTCGATGCGGAACTGAACCCCGACGATGTGCCCGCGGCACGTGCGGCAAATCCGTCGAACTCGCTTCGCCGATATCGCGTTATTCCTGGATAACTGGGGATAAACAACACGGCGGCCGCCGTCGACACGGCATAGTCGTGCCATGCGAATCGGGATTCTCTGTGTGGCACTCGTGTTGGGTGGGTGTGCGCCGGTTGCGGAACCGACTCCTGTGACGGCAACGTCGCCCGCCGAGTCTCTTCCCGCCGACGGGATCGAAGAACTCGCTCTTGCCGCCGTCAACCGCTATTTCGCGGTGTCGACCGAGGTCGCGGCTGACGGCGGCGCCAACCCCGACCGCATCGCGGAAGCGGTGACGGACAGTTGGCTGCCTGAGGAGCTGTCGGGGTTTGACGCCCTTCGCGCACTGGGCGCCAGCCAGGTCGGCAGTCCCACCGTCACCAAGATGCAGGTCGCCGCGGTTCGCGGAATCGCCGCCGTCACCGAGGTCGTCGTCTATGCCTGTACGACAGCCGACGGGGTAACTATTCGAACCGACGACACCGAGACGGATGCGCCGGCGGGACTCAGTCTTGTCACCGTCTATGTCGTGCCCGAGAACGGCGAACTACAGGTTGATGGTGTCGAACCCTGGACGGACGTATCGTGGTGCGTCGAGCAATCCTGATTGTCGCGTTCGTAACTGCGGTGCTTCCCGCGGCACCCGCCGCCGCGCTGTCGTGTACGGTCACGGAGATTGTCGCGGGCCTGTGTTCGGTTGGTGGTAGTACCGACGGAACCGGAGTCGATGTGTGGGTCGACGGCGACACCGCGGGCGGATCGAGCAGCGGCGGCAACGGTCCCGACTGCAACGAAACCGCCGACGGCCGTTGTGTCGGCGTCTCACCTCGCACGAACGTCGACAAACCCGAATCCGTTCACGACCTGGAATCTTTCCGTCCGTTGCGACCGCGGCAGTTCAGCGAACCGAACGGGTGGACTATCGCGGGTTTGCACACCAACTTTGTGTCGCGCGCGAAGACTCACATTGTTGCGGGCGAACTGGCGGGGCACTCCGCCGAGGTGCGATTCACCCCGTTTCTATATCACCGCTCGTTCGGCGACGGTTTCAGCCAGACGACGTCTCACAAAGGTTCTCACTGGACGAGTGCGTGGGCGAACACGACGACCGACCACGCGTATTACCGCGCCGGCACCTATACGGTTCATCTCGTCGTCGATTTCCTGGCCGAATACCGATTCGGCGACATGGATTGGGTTCGGCTGGACGGTGTGGTCTCTAGGTCGGCGACGGATATCGCGGTGCGGGTGTTCGATGCGAATACCGTGCTTGTCGCCAGGCAGTGTGCGGGGACATCGTCCACGTGCCCGTGAAGTTTTGGCGGACATTTAGCCGACTTTAGGAAATTCACAGGGAATGGCACGATGGTGGAGCCATGGAAAACGAGAACACTCCTGAACCCACCGCCCCCGTTCGTCGACGCGTCAAGCCAGTGACGGAAACTCCTGAGCCCGTGGACGCCGTGCAGGCTCCGACGGAAACCGCCCAGACAGACGCCCCCACTGAACCGAAGCGTTCGTGGTTGAGCGGGACGATCCCGACGAAGGCCGCGGCGGGAGTCGCCGTCATCGCGGGAGTTGCTGGCGGTGTCGCGGGCGCGGGAATCGGGTTCATCGGAAATGGTGGATTGGGTTTCAACACCGTCATCCAGCCTCAGGCAGTCACGATTTCGGACACCAACAACACGAAGTCGGTCACCGCGGTCGCCGCGAAAGCTCTGCAGTCGGTCGTCACGATCGAGGTCAGCGGAGCGAGTGCCGCCGGGTCGGGCTCGGGTGTCATCATCTCGAGCGACGGTTACATCGTCACCAACAACCACGTCGTCACCCTCGGTGGGGCAACTTCCAGCGCAACCATTCGAGTCACCCTCGCCGACGGGCGCCTGTATTCCGGCAAGGTCATCGGAACCGACCCCATCATGGACGTCGCGGTCATCAAGATTTCCGAAACGGGACTTGTCCCCGCCGAGTGGGGTGACTCGTCGGCCATCACCGTCGGTGACGAATCGGTTGCCATCGGCGCACCGCTCGGACTAGAAAACACGGTCACCGACGGTGTCGTCTCCGCGCTCAACCGTTCCATCACGATTTCCAAGAGCGGGAACGGATTCAACTTCGACCTGCCGAACGGTCAGCAGTCGGCGATCACCCAGGACCTGTCGCTGCCCGTCATCCAGACGGACGCGTCGATCAACCCCGGAAACTCGGGTGGTGCGCTACTCAACGCAACCGGTCAGTTCATCGGAATGAACGTCGCCATCGCGTCCAGTGGTTCGTCGTCCGGCTCGATTGGTGTCGGTTTCGCGCTTCCCAGCAACCTCGTCAAGCG
The DNA here is from genome assembly GCA_039800905.1 of Actinomycetota bacterium. Lineage (GTDB taxonomy): Bacteria > Actinomycetota > Actinomycetes > Actinomycetales > Microbacteriaceae > MWH-TA3. Next base: position 2,584 of record JBDLPW010000069.1, read on the forward strand.
CGTTGCGCAGGACATCATCGACAACGGTAAGGCCGAACACGGTCGAATCGGTGCGACGGTCAGCGCGGTCGGAACCTCGACCGGTGTCGTCGGTGCACTCGTTCACGAAGTCGCCGCCGGTGCCCCCGCGGAAAAGGCCGGTCTCAAGGTTGACGATGTCGTGACGACCTTCAACGGGGTCCCGATTCGCAACGAGGTCGACCTCACCGCACAGGTTCGTTCGCTGCGACCCGGCGACAAGGCCGAGATGATTGTCGTCCGCGACGGCGTCACCAAGACCCTCTCGGTCACGGTCGGCTCGCTGGAGTAAACCGCTCGCGCGTACACTGTTCGCATGGCAACCGACAGCGAAACGGGCGGGGGACTCGACGTCCTCGACCGCGAACTCGAGAAACTTCTCGAGGATGAACGGACCGACGACGGAGACCACGACAAGTTCTCGCACTACGTGCCGAAGGACAAAATTCTCGAATCCGCGGTGACCGGTAAGCCCGTACGTGCCCTCTGCGGCAAGAAGTGGCTACCCAATTCGAACCCGGACCGTTTCCCTGTGTGCCCGACGTGCAAGGAAATCTACGAAAAGTTGCGAGACGAGTAGTTCGATGACGAACTCGACCGCGCTGCTCACGGACCGTTACGAGCTGACGATGATCGACGCCGCCCTGCGCGGTGGTCACGCGGAACGTCCGTGCGTGTTCGAGGTCTTCGCCCGCCGACTGAGCGGTGGCCGACGTTACGGTGTTGTCGCGGGAACCGGGAGACTGCTGGACGCGATTGAGGATTTCCGTTTCGGCGAAACCGAACTGACGTGGCTGAGCGAGTCAAAGGTCGTCAGCGCCGACACCATCGATTACCTCGCGAACTACCGATTCGGTGGGTCCATCCGCGGCTACCGCGAGGGCGAACTGTTCTTCCCCGGTTCCCCGATCCTGCAGGTCGAGGGAACGTTCGCCGAAGCGGTCGTCCTCGAAACGCTCGTCCTCTCGGTTCTCAACTACGACTGCGCTGTCGCCACCGCCGCGTCCCGAATGGTGACGGCCGCCGACGGACACGACCTCATCGAAATGGGTTCGCGTCGAACATCCGAGCACGCCGCGGTTGCCGCCGCCCGCGCCGCGTACATCGCTGGATTCAATGCGACAAGCAACCTCGAGGCCGGTCGCACGTGGGGCATCCCGACGCGGGGAACCGCCGCGCATTCGTTCACGTTGCTGCACGACACCGAGGAAGACGCATTCCGCGCTCAGGTCGAGGCGTTCGGCAGTGGCACGACCCTGCTGGTCGACACGTATGACGTCCACAACGCGATCGAAACCGCCGTCCGCGTCGCGGGGACAGAACTGGGAGCCGTCCGACTGGATTCCGGAGACCTACCGAGTCTCGTCCGTGATGTTCGTGAACACCTCGACCGACTTGGCGCAACGAACACGAAGATTGTCGTGACGAACGACCTCAACGAGAACACCATCGCGGCACTGCGCGGAACACCGACCGATGTGTTCGGGGTTGGAACGTCGGTCGTGACGGGTTCGGGATATCCCGCGGCCG
>JBDLPW010000070.1:0-9678 GCA_039800905.1 Actinomycetota bacterium
GACGAAGAATGGCACCAGTACTGGATTGACCAGCGTTTCGCCTGGTACACCGACCTCGGCATCAACCCCGAGAACCTTCGCCTGTTCGAACACCCGAAGGAGAAGCTGTCTCACTACTCGAAGCGCACCGTCGACATCGAGTACCGTTTCGGTTTCCAGTCGGGTGAGTTCGGTGAACTTGAGGGCATCGCGAACCGCACCGACTTCGACCTGTCGACGCATTCGAAGGCGTCGGGAACCGACCTGTCGTACTTCGACCAGAACAAGAACGAGCGTTGGACGCCGTACGTCATTGAACCGGCGGCGGGTCTGACCCGTTCGCTCATGGCGTTCCTCGTCGATTCGTACTACGAGGACGAAGCCCCCAACACGAAGGGTGGCGTTGACGTTCGTACCGTCTTGCGTCTCGACCGTCGTCTCGCACCCGTCAAGGCAGCAGTTCTGCCGTTGTCGCGCCACGAGGACCTGTCGCCGCTCGCGCGTGACCTCGCCACGTCGCTGCGTCGCCACTGGAACGTCGACTTCGACGATGCCGGTGCGATTGGCCGCCGTTACCGTCGTCAGGACGAGATCGGTACGCCGTTCGCCATCACCGTCGACTTCGACACGCTCGAGGACAAGGCGGTCACGGTTCGCGAACGCGACACGATGGAACAAGAGCGCGTCTCTCTCGACCGTCTCGAGGGTTACCTCGCGGAGCGACTCATCGGGGCGTAACGTGCGCATTGGCACAATCGAACCGGCAGTTCCCGTCGTCCTCGCGCCCATGGCGGGGATCACGAACACCGCGTTCCGTCGCCTGTGCCGCGAGTACGGTGGGGGACTTTTCGTCTCGGAAATGATCACGGCGCGTGCCTTGGTCGAACGCAACGTCACGACGATGCGACTCATCCAGCACCACCCGTCGGAAACCATTCGGTCGATTCAGTTGTACGGTGTTGAACCGAAGACGATGGCGGCCGCGGCGCGAATCCTCGTCGAGGAAGACCACGCCGACCACATCGATCTCAACTTCGGATGCCCGGTTCCCAAGGTCACGCGCAAGGGCGGCGGTGCCGCATTGCCGTGGAAAACGACCCTCTTTGAGCAGATTGTGCGCGACACCGTGAAGGCCGCTGGTGATGTCCCCGTCACCATCAAGATGCGCATGGGTATCGACGACGACCACCTCACCTATGTCGACGCCGCCAAGATTGCCGAGGACGCTGGCGTTGCCGCAATCGGTCTGCACGGCCGCACCGCCGCTCAGCACTATTCGGGAACCGCCCACTGGGATGCGATTCGCGCCCTGAAGCAAACCGTTCCTGCGATGACCATCCTGGGAAACGGTGATATTTGGAGCGGTGACGATGGCAAACGCATGGTCGAAGAGACTGGCTGCGACGGAATCATCGTGGGTCGTGGTTGCCTGGGTCGCCCGTGGTTGTTTGCTGACCTCGAATCCAAGTTCGGGGGCGAAGCGACACCGCTCGAACCGAACCTCGGGTACGTCGCCGATGCGTTCCGCCGTCACGCCGAACTCCTCGTCGAGTTCTACGAGGACGAGAACCACGGCTGCCGGGACATTCGCAAGCACGTGGCATGGTACTTCAAGGGCTACGCGGTTGGTGGCGAAACCCGTTCCGCGTTGGCCCGGGTTGGTAGCCTCAGCGAGATGGACGACATTCTCGCGACGCTCGATCGCGATGCCCCTTACCCCGGCGAAGACGCCGAGGGGCAGCGAGGACGTGCCGGCTCGCCGCAGCGTCCCGCTTTGCCGGACGGGTGGTTGAACTCGCGCGAAGTGTCCGGTCACGACATGGCCGACCTCGTCGACACCGAATCGGGGCCGAGCGGTGGCTGATCAGTACACCGATCACGACCGTGAACGCGCCTTCCCCGAAGGCGCGAAGGGGGAGCGCAGCGACTTCGCGCGTGACCGCGGGCGACTGCTGCACTCCAGCGCGCTTCGTCGACTTGCCGCGAAGACTCAAGTTCTCTCGCCGACGGCGGGACTCGACTTTGCGCGAAACCGCCTGACACACTCGCTCGAGGTTGCGCAGGTCGGGCGTGAAATCGGTCAGGCGCTGGGGCTCGACCCTGACCTCGTCGATACCGCGTGCCTCGCACACGATCTCGGTCACCCACCCTTCGGGCATAACGGTGAAAAAGGCCTCAACGAATGGGCACTGCCGTGGGGTGGTTTCGAGGGGAATGCGCAGACGCTGCGTCTGCTGACGCTCATCGAACCCAAGGTGTTCAACGCCGCTGGTCGTTCGTTCGGACTCAACCTCACACGCGCAAGTCTCGACGCGTCCTGTAAGTACCCGTGGACGAGCGACCAAGGGGTCGCCGAACCGGGAGGGCGCAACAAGTTCGGAGTGTACGCGGCGGATTCCGAGATCTTCGAATGGATGCGCATCGGCGCACCGGAACGACGACTCTGCATCGAGGCCCAAGTCATGGACCTGTCCGACGACATCGGCTATTCGGTTCACGACTTCGAAGACGCCATCGTCAACGGCTACATCGATGTACCGGCGCTGTCATCCCGCGTCAACCACGACGATCTCGTCGATTCAATGGTGGAGTGGATTGGTGGCGAAATGTCGCACGACGAACTCATCGCCGCGTTCGATCGCCTTGACGGCTTGTCGAACTGGATTGAATCGTGGGACGGCAGCCGCGCGGATGGCGCGAGGCTCAAGAACCTCACGTCGACGCTCATCGGACGATTTGCGGCGAGTGCAACGAACGCGACACGTGAACACGCCACCCAGTCGTCGCTGGCCAGGTTCGGGGCGGACGTCATCGTTCCGCGCGAAACACGCGCTGAGATTGCGGTTCTCAAGGGGATTGTTGCCGCGAACGTCATGTCGAGCGAATCCCGTCGACCGATTTACGCACACCAGCGCGAAGTTCTCACCGACCTGTGCAACGTGCTCGTCAAACGCGGACCGGACGTCATGGAAACGGGCTTTGCCGACGATTTCCGTGCTGCGACAACGGAAACCGAGCAGATGCGCGCCATCATCGATCAGGTTGCGTCGTTGACCGACCAGTCTGCTCTCGCGTGGCACCAACGTCTCTGTTCCTGATTCCAACGGGTGCCCCGACATAGACTGTGGGGGTGGCGGGACTAATTCGGCGAGCAGACATTGACGAGGTGCGACAGCGCGTCAACATCGCCGATGTCGTCGGTCAATACGTCGCTCTCAAGCGAGCCGGTGTCGACTCGCTCAAGGGACTCTGCCCGTTCCACGACGAGAAATCGCCCAGTTTTCACGTTCGCCCCAACTCGTCCTACTTCAACTGTTTTGGGTGTGGGGAAAAAGGCGATGTGTTCGCGTTCCTGCAGAAGCTGGAACACCTGTCGTTCACCGAATCCGTCGAAAAACTCGCTGGGCAAATCGGCTTCCAGCTGACGTACGAGGACGGTGGGCCGGAGCGCGATGTCTCACAGCGCGCCCGAATCCTCGAAGCAAACGCGGCGGCGGAACAGTTCTTCGTCGACCAGTTGGCAACGCCCGAGGCCAGGCTCGGTCAAGACTTCCTGACCGGTCGCGGTTTCGACCGAGCGGCCTGTGACCACTTCCGCGTTGGTTTCGGGCCAAACTCATACGACGCGCTGATCAAGCACCTCAAGGCGAAGAAGTTCACCGAAGCGGAACTCGAGGCCGCCGGTCTCGTTTCGCGCGGTGACCGGGGTATTTATGACCGCTTCCGTGGACGCCTGATCTGGCCGATTCGCGACGTTACCGGCGCGACCATCGGTTTCGGTGCCCGTCGTCTGCGCGACGACGACCAGGGGCCGAAGTACCTCAATACCGCCGAAACGAGCGTGTATCACAAGGCAAAGGTGCTCTACGGAATCGATCTCGCAAAACGTTCGATTTCCAAGGATCGCAGAGTCGTCGTGGTCGAGGGGTACACCGACGTCATGGCTTGTCATCTGGCGGGTGTGACCACCGCCGTTGCGACCTGCGGAACGGCATTCGGGTCCGACCACGTGTCGCTCATTCGCCGTATCCTCGGCGATGTCGAGGCGGGGGACCAGCGCAGTCGCGGCGAGGTAATTTTCACGTTCGACCCGGATGAAGCAGGACAGAAGGCCGCCAGCAAGGCGTTCGCCGAAGAATCCAAGTTCGCGGCGAACACGTTCGTTGCTGTCGCGCCTGACGGACTCGACCCGTGCGACCTTCGGATGGAACGCGGTGACGACTCACTGCGCTCGATTTTCGACACCAAGATTCCACTGTTCGAGTTCATCATTCGACGCACGCTGGTCGGTTTCGACCTCAACACGGTGGAGGGTCGTGTGCAAGCGACGCGAGCCGTCGCACCGGTCATCGCCGGCATCAAGGACAAGTCGCTCATCGACGGCTATGTACGAGTGGTGTCGGGCTGGATCGGCGTCGAACCCGGCGACATCCAGGGTGCGATGCGTGGCCGTGCGACCGTGCAGATTGAGGTCGAACCGGACCGAGGCGAGGCCGTCACGTTCCGCACCTTCGACCGCCACCCGCAATGGATCGTCGAACGCGACGTTCTCGTCGTCGCGTTGCAGTACCCCGAGCGTGTCGGAATCGAACGAGCGGGCGAGATTGTCGCCTGCCACTTCGACAACCCCGCCCTCTCTGCGGTTCGCACGGCGATGGTCGGTGCGTTTGCGTCGTTCGCCACTCCGAACTGGGTGTCCGCCATCATCGACGGTGTCCCTGAGGACCTCCGAGGATTGGTCGGTGAACTAGCGACCGTTGCCATCCCAGTCAAGGTCGTGACGTCGCAGCCACCCGCGAACGAGTCAGAAGGCAGTGCGGCGAAGCGCATCGCCGACGACGCGGCCAAGACAGAGGCGGGGATTACGCAGTACGTGACTAATCTCACGACGTCACTCCTCGAGCGTGACATAGTCCGCCAGCGGTCTGAACTAATCGGCGTTCTGGGTCGCACACCGGAAACTTCACCCGACTTCGCGGCGATTCAACGTCGAATCGCGGGGCTCGAAGAAAAGCGCCGTTCACTACAGGTCATCACGTGATCGCGCCCGACCGACCGAACCAGCACAACGATCTGCCCGGTTCCGAGGCCGCATCCGCGCGAACACAACCGACTCCGGGGCCAATCGCCATCGAGCCTTTTCACAACGAGCTGTTCGTCGATGCTGTTCTCGCCGCAGGCGGAATCGTCGAGCCACTGTCGTCTCAAACGCGCGGACTGGTGTGGCTGTCGGAAAAGGACTCCGACGACCTTGCATCAATTCTCACGTCACATCCCCAGATCGAATGGGTGCAACTGCCGTGGGCGGGAGTGGACGGGTTCACCGAATTGTTCGCCCGACTCGACCACGAGACTGCCCCCGTCTTCACGTCGGCGAAGGGGTCGTACGCCGAACCGGTTGCCGAACATGCACTGACCTTGGCCTTGACGCTTGCCCGCGAAATTCCGCGAAAGGCACGCGAACACGGCTGGCAATCCGCGAGGACCGGGCTCTCATTGTTCGGGAACAACGTCGTGATAGTTGGCGCCGGGGGAATCACCACAGAACTGATCAAACTGCTTGCTCCGTTCCGTTGTGACATCACGGTTGTGCGTCGGCAGGCACGGGCGGTTCCTGGTGCGGCGCGCACCGTCACGACGGATTCACTGATGGACGTCCTCACCAACGCCGACGTCGTCGTTCTCGCGGCGGCCGCGACCGCCGAGACCATGCATCTCATCGGCGCACCGGAACTCGCGGTCCTGCCTCACCACGCGATTATCGTCAACGTCGCTCGTGGCAGTCTGCTCGACGACGTCGCAGCGCGCGACGCACTGCGAGAAGGTCGATTGTGGGGGATCGGGCTCGATGTCACATCGCCCGAGCCGCTCCCGTCCGACCACCCGCTGTGGAATGAACCAAATTGCATCATCACATCGCACTCGGCAGACACGCCTTTGATGACCAAGCATCTGCTCGCCGCTCGAATCCGCAAGAACGTGACCGCGTTCCTCGGTGGAACCGCATTTACGGGGGTGGTTGACACACGCAGCGGATATTGAGTCCCGCACTTTTGGTATAGTGGTCAACGCGCGCAAGCGTATTCCTCGATAGCTCAATTGGCAGAGCAATCGGCTGTTAACCGATAGGTTCTTGGTTCGAGTCCAAGTCGGGGAGCCACAGAATCCATCGTTCGACGGTGGTACTGACTCCAAGGAGAGTGGCATGGGAGCCTGGACCGTTATCGACACGGTACTCGCCGGCATCGCCGCAATCAGTATCGCCGCCGTCGTGGTCCTTCTCTTTCGCCGTCGCGGTGAGTCAACTCCGGCGCGTCGCGCAGAAGCGATTTCCGCCGAGCAGGGTCGCGCAGAACTGACTCTCAAGGTTGCTGAACTAGGTGACCGACTTCGGATTGTTCACGAACAGCAGGCCGTCGTGGCGACTGATTTGGTCGGTCTCGTAGCCAAAGCGGAGAGCACGCAGTTCGTCGCCGTCGGCGACAAGGCGGCACTGAAGCGCCACACCGAACTCCTCGTCGATAACGCACGCCGCGCACTGCAGGATATGCGTCGCGCCATGACCGTTGCTCATCAGGGCGCCGACTCTGTCGAGGTGTGGCCGAGTCTGGCGACAATCGCGGAGCTTTTCGCCGAGGTTGAGTCCAAGGGGCTCGTCATTGACTTCAACGAGACGGGTGCCAGATTCCCGATCTCGGCCTCCGCCGAACTCGCGGTGTACCGAATTCTCACCGAATCGCTCAACAACACTCTCGAGCACGCCGGCCCGGGAACCGAGGTCATCATTTCGATGACGTGGAGCGAGCACGGTCTCAACCTTTCCGTCGCCGACGACGGGGAACGTTCGTTGGCTCGTCGTGCAGCAGCCGCCGGTGACCCGATGCCCGAAGGCGTCACCATCGAAAGCGACCAGGCGGCTCTCGTTTCAACAACTATGGGTCGTGGCCTCAGCGAAATGAAGGCACGCGCCGAATCCTTCGACGGTGTCGTTATGACCCAACGAGTCCCTGGCGTCGGCTTCACGTTGACGGCATCTTTCCCGATGTTGCGTTTCGCCACCGACCCCAAGACCGGGACCGACTCGAACTAATGACCCACGAGCGGCGCGCAACGGTCTCGATGGCTCTCGGCGTCGCCGGAGCCGTTGCGTTGTACGGCATTTCGTTCGGCGCTCTCTCGGTCGCATCCGGTCTTGACGTCTGGCAAACCCAAGTGTTGTCCTTGTTCATGTTTTCGGGTGGGTCCCAGTTCGCGTTGATCGGGCTTGTCGCAGCGGGAGCGACTGGCCCGACCGCAATCCTCGCCTCGGGACTGCTTGGCATTCGTAACGGCCTGTATTCGCTGCGAACGGCACCCATCGTCGGACACGGTTTCTGGAAGCGACTGGTCGCGGGGCAGTGGACGATCGACGAGTCGACCGCCGTCGCACTCGCGCAGCCGACGCCAGAACTGTCACGGCTCGGTTTCTGGTTGACCGGTGCGGGAATCTATGTCGGGTGGAACTCGATGACGTTCCTGGGCGCGATTGTGGGCGATGCTCTCGGTGATGTTCGTGCCTACGGGCTGGATGCTGCAGCGGCGGCCGCTTTCCTCGGGCTGCTCTGGCCGCGCATTCAGTCGCGCGAACCCATCGTCATCGCGGTTGTGGCCGCAGTTGTGGCGGCACTCGCCATCCCTACTCTTCCTGTCGGTTTGCCTGTTGTTATCGCCGCAGCTGTTGGCGTGATCATGTTCCTCATCCAGAGACGAGACCGCGCATGACCCTCTGGAACACCATTCTTATCGCGTCGACGGTGGTCGCTGCGACGAAATTCATCGGTTTTGTTTTGCCAGCTCGGTTCACCGAGAACCCCATCGTTCAGCACATCAGCGACGCGGTGACGGTGGCACTACTCGCCGCCCTCGTTGTTATTCAGACGGCTGGAGCAGGCTCAACAGTTGTCGTCGATGCACGCCTCGCTGCTGTCGTTGTCGCTGGCGTATTGCTGTGGCGCAAGGCACCGTTCATCGTCGTCATCCTCGTTGCGGCACTCGTCGCTGCGGGAATCCGAATGGTGGGCTGGATGGCCTAGCCTTCGAGGTGGTCGCGCCCCGGCAGCCAACTGAAGCCGGGAACGCCCCAGCCTTGTTCGTCGATTGCGTCTGCAGCGCCCTTGTCGTGCGGGTGCGCCAACCGATCGACGTACAAAACGCCCAGTAGATGGTCGTATTCGTGTTGGAAGATCCGTGCGAGCCAGCCAGTGGCATCGATGGTGAATTCGTTGCCCTGAAGGTTCGTCGCGGTGAGGATGACGCGATCCGAACGACGTAACGGGAATCGCTCGCCGGGAACCGAGAGGCACCCTTCAAGTTCCTCCTCGTCATCAAGTGGCCCGATGGGAAGCGGATCCATCACGAGAGTTGGGTTAATGGCGACACCGCGGAACTGGACGCCGTCATCATCGACCCAGTCGTAGACGAAGAGTGCGAGGCTTTCGCCAATCTGTGGTGCGGCAAGACCAACACCGGGGGCGAGCTCCATCGTCGCGAACATGTCGTCCACAAGTTCGAAAATGTAGTCGTCGATGTGATGAACCGGCTCGGCGGGACGGTGCAAAACGGGGTTACCCGTGATGACAATCTCCCGAATTCGCACGCTTTAAGCCTACTGTCGGTAGCCTAGGAGGGTGAACGAACATCTCTCAAACCTCATTGACCAGGTCTCGCTCACCCCGTATCAAGCCATCGGAATTCCCATTGCGCTGCTCGGCGCAGTGTTCCTCAGTATCGGCGCGCAGTTGCAGCACCGCGGAGTATCCAAGGTCGAAGGCACGCACGGCGACGGCTCGAAGTCGGGACTCTCGCTTCGCCAGCTCGGTCATCTCGCTCGCCGTCCCTCGTGGGTCATCGGGACCGTTTTGCTTGGTTTGGCAATCGTCATCCAACTTGTCTCACTTGGTTTCGCACCGCTCATCGTCGTGCAGCCGCTCGGTGTTGTCGCGATGGTGATGACGAACGTCATCAATTCCCGTGTACACGGCATCAAGCCTGACGCCAAGGTTCGTCGCTCAATCCTGCTTGCGGTCCTCGGAATCGGCATCTTTGTCGCGTTCTCGACCGTGTACGCGGTCGAACACGAGTTCACCGACAACCAGCTGGTCTTCATTCTCGGACTGCTGGCCGTGGTCATCGTTGTTGCGGGTGTCGCTTTTCTCGTCTTTCGCCGGAAACTACGTGCGATGTTCTACATCGTCGCTGCCGGCACCCTCTATGGTTTCGTGGTGACAATCACCAAAGTTCTCATCAATCGCTGGCGGACCGACCACATCGACACGCTCATGATCGTGTGCTTCGTCGCATTGGTCGTCGCAGCGACTCTCGGTGGGTACTTCGTGCAAACGGCGTATTCGGTCGGTTCGCCTGACCTCGTCATTGCGGGCCTTACCGTCATTGACCCTCTGGTCGCGATTGCCATCGCAATCACCGTTCTCGGTGAGGCCGACCGCTTCCCACCGCTCGCCATGGTCGGCATCGCTGTGGGCGGTGCGCTCTCCGTCGTCGGGGTGGTTTTGCTCGCTCGTCATCACCCGCAAACGCACCACTAGGTTTCAGCATGGCGAAACCACTCACGATTCTCATCGGCGCGGACACGTTCCCGCCGGACGTCAACGGCGCCGCGAAGTTCACCGTCCGACTCGCTGTCGGTCTCGTTTCGCGAGG
>JBDLPW010000071.1:0-7642 GCA_039800905.1 Actinomycetota bacterium
CGGTCGAAGTCGACGGTTCCAACATCTCCAACGCGCAGGGCAACTACCTCTACGGTTCGAACGGTGTTCAGACGAACGAATGGGGTGTGTACCTGACGTTCGACGCTGACGGTACCAAGGCCTTCTCCAAGGTCACCCAGCGCCTCACGCTGCTCCAAGGAGTTCGTAACCAGTTTGCGATTGTTCTGGACGGACGTGTCATCAGCGCACCGCGCACTCTCGCCGCGATTGGCGATGGAAAGCCCGTCATCTCCGGTTCGTTCACAGAGATTTCGGCAAAGACACTGGCCGATCAACTCAAGTTCGGTGCTTTGCCCATCGGCTTCGAGGTTCAGTCGTCAGACACCATCACGCCGACCCTTGGTGTGACTCAACTTCAGTCGGGTCTCATCGCTGGCGCAATTGGTCTATTGCTCGTTATCATTTACTCGCTCGTTCAATACCGTGCACTGGCATTCGTCACGATTTCGTCGCTGCTCGTTGCATTCGGTTTCACCTACCTCGTCATCACCTACCTCTCAGCAGCAAACGGATACCGTCTATCGTTGGCCGGTGTTGCTGGTTTGATCGTCGCGATCGGTATCACCGCCGACTCGTTCATCGTGTACTTCGAGCGCGTGCGTGACGAACTTCGCGAGGGACGCACATTGGCTTCCGCTGTCGAGTCTGGTTGGGGACGCGCGGTGCGAACCATCGTTGTGTCGGACACCGTCAACCTTCTCGCCGCCGTCGTCCTCTTTGTTCTCGCGGTCGGCAACGTGCAAGGATTCGCATTCACGCTCGGGGTCACCACGGTGGTCGACCTCGTCGTCGTTGCACTGTTCACGCACCCGGTTCTGCAGCTCTTGTCGCGCACGTCGTTCTTCGCATCAGGACACCCGCTTTCTGGCCTTAACCCGAAGACGCTCGGTGCCGTTTACCGCGGTCGCGCACAGTTCGCCGTCGATGAGACGGTCACCGCAGCTCAGCGCGGAAAGTCGTCCAAGGAAGCACGAAAGCGTCAGACCATCGCCGAAAGACGCGCTGCTGACAATGGAGGTGAATCGTGAGTTCCATCACGCAACTCGGTAACCGCCTGTACACGGGTGAGTCCAGCGTCAACTTCATCGGTCGACGCACGTTGTGGTACCTCATCTCCGGTGTCGCAATCCTCCTCGCCGTTGGTGCGACGGTTCTTCGCGGCGGTTTCTCGTTCGGTATCGAGTTCCGCGGTGGGTCAGAATTCCAAGTCTCTAACCCGTCCCAGGTGGACACCTCGATCGCGACGAACACCGTTCACGACGCCATCGGGAACAGCGCGGCCGCGCGTGTCACGATTGTTGGCGGTTCGAGCGTGCGTGTCCAAACGGACCAGCTCACGACCGAAGACACGGACGCCCTTCGAGTTGCTCTCGCCGATGCGTACAAGGTAGACGTCAACAACGTGACGTCGAACTTCATCGGGGCGTCGTGGGGGACTGACATTACGAGCCAGGCGCTGCGCGCACTGCTGATTTTCATCGCATTGGTCTCCGTCGTTATGGCGCTGTACTTCCGTACGTGGAAGATGTCACTCGCGGCGATCGTCGCAATGCTTCACGACCTCGTCCTTACCGCTGCCGTATACGGTGCGTTCGGCTTGGAAGTTACGCCTGCCGCGGTTATCGGTCTGCTGACGATTCTTGGATATTCGCTCTATGACACAGTCGTCGTTTTCGACAAGGTCCGCGAAAACACCTCGGTCGCATATGACGAATCGAAGCGTTCGTTCGCCGATTCGGTCAACCTCGCGGTCAACCAGACACTTGTTCGGTCGATCAACACGAGCATCGTCGCAATCCTGCCGGTGGCGGCTATCCTCTTCATCGGCTCGATGTTGCTCGGCGCCGGAACACTTCGCGACATCGCGCTCGCACTGTTTGTGGGAATCATCTCAGGTGCCTACTCGACGATGTTCATCGCGGCACCGCTGTACGCACAGCTTCGCGAGGGTGAATCCGAGGATGCCAAGCAGGGTCGACCCAAGCGTGAGGAAATCGTTCGCAACTCGTCGGGTGCCGTTCGCTAGTAACTCCGTGCCTACACTGTAAGTAGGAGGCGACATGTCGGATAGCAGCAGCGCAGGAGCGATGTTGCGGCGTGCGCTGACACCCCGACTTTTCGTCCGTTCGGAAACCGGTGGAGTACTCGAACGAATCAAGCGCACTCTTCGTCAACAAAACGTTCGAGCCGATGTAGCGCTTGTCGATAAGGCCTTCGCCATCGCGAAAAAGGCGCACGAAGGTCAGTTCCGTAAGTCGGGCGAGCCATACATCACGCACCCGCTGGCGGTCGCCGAGATCCTCGTGGAGTTGGGCATCGGACCGAAGACAATCGCGGCAGCACTCCTGCACGACACCGTCGAAGACACCGATTACGCCCTCGACATGCTGCGAGCCGATTTCGGTGACGAAATCGCGCTTCTCGTTGATGGCGTAACGAAGCTCGACAAATTGAAGTACGGTGACGACGCACAGGCGGAAACCGTGCGCAAGATGGTCGTTGCGATGTCGAAAGACATTCGGGTGATCCTCATTAAACTCGCGGACCGACTTCACAACGCACGGACGTGGGGTTTTGTGGAGTCGTCTTCGGCCGAACGGAAGGCGCGCGAGACACTCGAAATTTACGCCCCGCTGGCGCACCGGCTTGGAATCCAGACCCTGAAATGGGAGTTGGAGGATCTCTCGTTCGCGGTTCTGCACCCGAAGTTATACGACGAGATCGACACGCTCGTCAAAGAGAGAACTCCCGAGAGTGACGAGTTCGTCCACAACATCATCGAGCAGATTTCCGGCGATCTTCGTGTCGCGAAAGTCAAGGGCCAGGTCATGGGTCGTCAGAAGCAGCACTATTCGATCTATCAGAAGATGATTCGTCAATCCCGGGAATTCCAAGAGATTTACGATCTGACCGGAGTTCGCATTCTGGTCGGCTCGATACGTGACTGTTATGCGGCACTCGGTGCCGTTCACGCACGCTGGAATCCGATGCCTGGTCGTTTCAAGGACTACATCGCGACCCCAAAGTTCAACCTTTATCAGAGCCTGCACACCACGGTGTTCGGTCCCGGCGGTAAAGCCGTCGAGATCCAGATTCGCACGGAAGAGATGCATCGACGTGCCGAATACGGTGTCGCCGCTCACTGGAAGTACAAAGAGCGACAGGCGCTCGGTATGCGGACGCCGGAAGATCTCCCGCCGGACGAGAACATGGCGTGGCTCGCGCACATCACGGATTGGGAAGCGGAAACGGAAGATCCGTCCGAGTTCCTCGACACGCTGCGATACGAAATCGGCGCGAAAGAGGTCTACGTCTTCACGCCCAAGGGCAAGGTCGTCGGTCTCCCATCGGGAGCTACGCCGGTCGACTTCGCGTACGCGGTTCACACCGAGATCGGTAATCGCGTCATGGGCGCGAAGGTCAATGATCGACTTGTGCCGCTGGACACCGTCCTCGGTTCGGGGGACACTGTTGAGGTCTTGACAAGCAAGAACCCGGACGCTGGACCCAGCCAAGACTGGCTCAACTTCGTGACCAGCCAGCGCGCACGTTCAAAGATCCGCGGTTGGTTCACAAAGGAACGCCGTGACGAGGCGATCGAGAATGGCCGCGAGGCTCTCGCACGTGTCGTGCGTAAGAAGAATTTACCCCTCCACCGAGTTCTGTCGGCTCAGAATCTGTCCGAGGTCGCGCACATCCTGCGCCATGATTCAGTGGACGGACTGTACGCGGCGATTGGCGAGGGACACGTCTCCACACAGTCGGTACTCGAAAAGTTCATGGCGCTCATGGACGACTCCGAGACGGAAGACGAAATCTTCACCGTTCCCACCAAGAAACCGACGAAGTCCAATTCGAACGATTCCGGGGTTCTCGTACGGGGGTCGGCCGATATTCTCGTCAAACTCGCAAAGTGCTGCACGCCCGTGCCGGGCGACGTCATTGTCGGGTTCATCACGCGCGGAAACGGCGTCAGCGTCCACCGTGACGATTGCCCGAATGTCAAGGGATTCGACGGCGAACGCGAGCGCATGATCGAGGTCGAGTGGGCACCAACAGGAAAGTCGGTGTTCCGTGTCCAGATTCAAGTCGAATCGTTGGACCGTTCCGCACTCTTATCTGACATCACTCGCGTCCTCAGCGAGCACCACGTCAACATTCTGTCGGCGACGGTCAACACGGACCCCACCAAGCGTCTCGCTACTCAACGCTTCGTTTTTGAGATGTCAGACGCAACTCATCTGGATCGCGTCTTGCAAGCGGTGAGGCGTATCGACGCGGTGTACGACGTCTATCGCGTGAATTCGGGTTAGCCGAGGGCCGAGAGCCAATCGCGTTTCGCGGCGATTTCAGCCTCAATGGACTTTTTCGATGCTGGGTCTTTCGCGGAGGCGAGTTCGACCTCAAGCGCCTTGATGGCGATTTCCACCTGAGCGGCAAATCCTTCGCGACGACCAACTTTTTCTGGATTGGTGCGGTCAAGGTGTTCGGCTTCGATTCCGCGAACGTGACGGTCGATCTCAGCGAGCTTTCCGTTCACAGCGCGTTCGTCCGCCTTGGCAACGTGACCGATCTTGTCCCATTCGGCGTGGAGTTCGCGCAGACCCTTCTTCGCCGCACCGACCTCGGTTTCCTTGAGCAGGTACTGGTATTTGTCGATGAGTGCGAGTTTCGCAGTCTTGTTGGCATCCCATTCGGCCGAACCGGCGTTGTAAAGGGCATCGCCGGCCGCCTTGAATCGGTCCCACATCTGGTTATCGAGAGCTCGAGCGGCGCGAGGTGCCTTCTTCCATTGCTCAAGGAGAGCGCGGTAGGCGGGAATACCAGCTGCGCCCTGATCGGCGAGAGCCTCGGCCTTTTCACACAACTCCGTCTTGACCGACTTGGCCTCCTTGTCGGCGGTGTGCTTGGTGTGGAAGTGTGCGCGCTGAGCTTTATCAAATGACTGACGTGCCGCACGGAAGCGTGACCACAATTCATCGGCAGCTTTCTTGGACACGCGGTGCGGTCCCTTTTGCTCGGCCTGCCAGTTCGTGAAGAGTTCAGCGAGTTCGTTCTGGGAATTGCGCCAATGAATCTTTGACGGGTCTTGAGCGGCAATCGCTTCGGCACGTTCAACAATCGCGGTGCGGCGCGCGAGTGATTCCTCATTCTCCGCTTGTGACGCCTCGTCCTGGGCTTTTTTGAGGTCACCGAGTTTGGTCGCGATCGCTCCGACTCGGTGTCGCAGCGATTCGAGATCACCGACCGCGTGTGCATCGGTGAGAGCGACAACGAGCTTCTCAACCGCCCCAATGAGGTCTTTCGCGGGAGCGCCGTTCGTGGAACGCTTCTCAAGCAGGGACACCTGTGCCTCGAGGTCGAGGAATCGGGTCTCGTAGAACGCGAGGGCGTCAGACGGTTCGGCACCGACGACCTGCCCGACACTTCGCCAATCGCCGTCCTTTACCCAGACGGTTCCGTCGGCGTCGACGCGCCCAAATGCTTTACCTGTTGTAGCCACCTGACAAGAGTACACAGTGCCGTCGCCTCACGCCTAGCCGGGGTCCGAGGTCCGACCACAAGCGGGCCGTAGGGTGGAGTGGTGACGGAGTCGATGATTAGCGGGGCAGCGCCCCTCGCTGTGCGTATGCGCCCGCGTTCGCTGGACGAGATCGTCGGTCAAAGCCATCTACTAGGTCCAGGCAGCCCACTTCGTCGTTTGTCGGAGCCTGGCGGCACTAGTGGTGTCTCGGTGATTCTCTGGGGACCTCCCGGTACGGGGAAAACAACACTTGCACACGCAGTTGCACTCACATCTGAGCGCCATTTCGTCGAGCTTTCCGCGGTTACCGCTGGTGTGAAGGATGTACGAAGCGTGATGGAAACAGCTCTCGCTCGAATCAGTGACGGCGGGCGACCCACGCTGCTGTTCCTGGATGAAATTCACCGTTTCACGAAAGCGCAACAAGACGCGCTTCTGCCGGGTGTTGAAAACGGTTGGGTGACGCTCGTCGCAGCGACGACAGAAAATCCGGCATTCAGTGTCATTACACCGTTGTTGTCGCGTTCACTTTTGCTTACGTTGAAGCCTCTCGAAGACATTGATGTGAAGGACGTTGTCGCGCGGGCCGTCACCGCGCCGCACGGTCTCAACAACACAGTCTCCATTGAAGAGTCGGCGATAGATGCCATCGTGCAGTTGTCATCCGGTGACGCTCGGCGTGCATTGACAACTCTTGAAGCTGCTGCGGATGCGGTTGGTAATGCTGGAACCGTGACAGCCGAGATCGTCGCATCGGCCAGTGATCGTGCACTCCTGCGATACGACCGAAACGGCGACGAGCACTATGACGTCATCTCCGCGTTCATCAAGTCGGTTAGGGGGAGTGACGTCGACGCCGCCGTCCACTATCTCGCGCGCATGATCGAGGCCGGTGAAGACCCACGGTTCATCGCGAGACGGTTGATTATCCTCGCAGCTGAAGACATTGGCGTCGCTGACCCAAGTTGTTTGACCATCGCAGTCGCCGCAGCGGATGCGGTTCAATTCATCGGAATGCCTGAAGGTCGAATTCCGCTCGCGGAAGCGACGATTCACCTCGCGCTCGCACCCAAATCGAACTCTGCCATCGTGGCCATTGACTCGGCGATTGCGGACATCCGCGCCGGAAACTTTGAACCGGTGCCCGGCCATTTACGTGATGCCCACTACCCGGGTGCGAAAAAGCTCGGACACGGCAAAGGGTATGTCTACCCGCATGACGTTCCCGGCGGAGTCGCACCACAGCGTTATCGGGACGGCAACGCCCCGGTGTACTTCTCGCCAAGCGGTTTTGGACGGGAAAAAGAGCTCGCCGAACGCCTCGCGAAGATTCGCGCGATTCTCGGCGGGGAGTGAATGGCGTAGGGCTCGAGGTTCTGTTAGGCTGGAACGACCGCTGTGAGTGATTGACGTGCGGCTGCGTCTCCACGAAACAGTTTCGGTGTCATTAGCCGACACCGTGGCCCTCAATTTTCTCCCCGTTCGTGGGGAGTTCCGAATTGTTCAGCTCCAACCAAAGGAAAACATGTCCGACAAGAACCGCACGCGCGCCAAGGTTCGCCTCTCGCGCGCCCTCGGAATCGCTCTGACCCCCAAGGCTGCTCGCCTCATGGGAGAGTCGTCGTTCCCTCCCGGCCAGCACGGCCGCACCAAGCGCAAGTCCGAAGGTGACTTCGCGACCCGTTTGCGCGAGAAGCAGCGTCTTCGCGCCCAGTACGGAATCCGCGAAAAGCAGATGCGCAACACCTTCAACGAAGCGCGTCGCACCCAGGGCCTGACTGGTGAGAACCTCGTCGAGCTGCTCGAGATGCGTCTCGACGCTCTCGTGCTTCGTTCGGGCTTCGCTCGCACGACCGCGCAGGCTCGTCAGATGGTTGTGCACCGCCACATCCTCGTTGACGGTCAGCTCGTGGACCGCCCGTCGTTCCGCGTCAAGCCCGGTCAGCTTATCCACGTCAAGGAGCGCTCGGAAGGAACCCCGCTGTTCCAGGACGCCGCGATCGGTGTTCACCGTGACGGTCTTCCAGCGGTCCCCGGTTACCTCGAGGTGTCGCTCGAAAAGCTTCAGTCGAAGCTCGTTCGTCGCCCGAAGCGTGC
>JBDLPW010000072.1:0-15772 GCA_039800905.1 Actinomycetota bacterium
ATTCCGGAGAGTCGCCACGTCTGTGACACGTGTCGGTCAAGCGAGTGCGACTTGTACTGAGTGAGTACAACAATCTGTCGAAGCCCCGAGTTGATGAGGTTCGAAATCGCAAAATCGATTAAACGGTACTCACCCGCGAACGGAACCGCGGGTTTCGCGCGGTCGGACGTCAGTGGCATGAGTCGCTTGCCCTCACCACCCGCGAGAACAATTCCGAAGATTTTGGGTTCGCTCATGTCTCTCACACTAGGGCGATTGGCGAGCATGCGCTAGCGTTTTTCCATGCGCGTAGACGTCATCTCCAAGGAGTACCCACCGGAAATTTATGGTGGAGCCGGGGTCCACGTCGCTGAGCTGGTCCGTTCACTCCGAAAAGCGATTGATGTCCGCGTCCGCGCATTCGGCGCGGAGCGCGACGAAGACGGCACAACTGCGTATTCGGCGCCCACTGAACTGGCCGGAGCGAACCCTGCGCTCGTCACCCTCGGAACAGACCTGGCGATGGTCGGTGACATCGCTGGCGCCGATGTCGTCCATTCGCACACCTGGTACGCGAACTTCGCGGGACACCTCGCCAAAATGTTGCACGGCATCCCGCACGTCATCACGGCGCACTCTCTCGAGCCACTTCGACCCTGGAAGGCCGAGCAACTCGGTGGGGGTTACCGCGTCTCGTCGTACATCGAGAAGACCGCCTACGAAGCCGCCGATGCGATCATCGCGGTGTCGGACGGTATGCGTCGTGACATCCTTCGTTCCTACCCGAACGTCGACCCCGACAACGTCGTCACAATTCACAACGGAATCGACTTGGAACGTTGGGTCCGACGTGAAGATCACGACACGGCTCGCGCTCTGGGAATCGATCCCGAACGCCCGACCGTAATCTTCGTCGGTCGAATCACCCGTCAAAAGGGTCTTCCGTATCTTCTTCACGCCGCACGCCGGCTTCCGGCCGAGGTGCAACTGGTCCTTTGTGCGGGCGCGCCGGATACTCCCGAGATTCTCGCCGAGGTCGAATCCGCGGTTGATGTTCTACGCAATGAACGAGACGGTGTCGTCTGGATCGACCGCATGCTCACGCGTGATGAACTTTCTACCGCATTGTCCGTTTCCGACGTGTTCGTGTGCCCAAGCATTTACGAGCCTCTCGGCATCGTCAACCTCGAGGCGATGGCGTGCGGAGTTGCAGTCGTGGGGACCGCCACCGGTGGAATCCCGGAGGTCGTCGACGACGGCGTGACGGGCCGGCTTGTCCCCATCGAACAAGTCGACGACGGGACCGGGACACCCATCGACCCCGAAAAGTTCATCGCGGATCTTGCGCGAGTCCTCACCGATGTGGTCAGCGACCGTGAACTGTGCCGCCGGTATGGAGCAGCTGGGCGCACCCGAGTCGAAGAACACTTCACGTGGAGTGCGATCGCCGATCGAACCGAAGCGCTCTACCGCCGCCTGCTCGCGTAGGCTAGTGGCACTATGAGCGTTGTTTCCGAGTTCCGTGATGTTGCCGTTGTTCGGGACGGAAATCGCATTCTCGAGTCCGTGTCGTGGACAATTCAGGACGATGAACGGTGGGTCGTGATCGGCCCGAACGGTGCCGGCAAGACGACGTTGTTGCAGATGCTCGCGGCGCAGGACCATCCGACCGACGGTGTCGTCACCGTCCTCGGGGAACGCCTGGGACAGGGCGATTTGTTCGAGCTGCGTCCCCGCATCGGTTTTGCGTCTACCGCGATGGCCAAACGAATCCCTGCGAACGAGACGGTCCTCAACGCTGTCATGACCGCCGCGTGGGCGGTGACCGGTCGTTGGAACGAAGAATACGACGACGTCGATGAACGTCGCGCCAAGCGAGTCTTGCGCGAATGGAAACTTGACCACCTCGAAGAACGCACGTTCGGAACCCTGTCCGACGGCGAACAAAAGCGAACCATGATCGCTCGCGCCATCATGACGGACCCCGAGATTCTCTTGCTCGACGAGCCAGCCGCCAGCCTGGACCTCGGCGCGCGCGAAGAGCTCGTTGAACTTCTCGGCGAATTCGCGAGCTCGCCGATGGCTCCCGTCATCGTCATGGTGACACACCACGTCGAAGAGATTCCCGACGGATTCACCCACGTGCTCGTCGTCGCCAACGGTCGTGTCCACGCGGCGGGCCCGATCGCTGACGTCTTGACATCCGCCGTGTTATCGGAGGCGTTCCAACGTCCGCTCACAGTGACTCGCGCCGATGGGCGATACAGCGCGCGCGGAGCCCGCTCAGTCTGATACGATTGAGCGTTGCGCTTACGCGCCCAGACTTATCAAGAGGACACCATGAAGGCTGAAATTCACCCCACCTACGCACCCGTCGTTTTCCGCGACCTCGCAAGTGGCGAAATGTTCCTGACCCGTTCGACCGCGTCGTCGGACAAGACCATCACGTTCGAAGGTGCGGAATACCCCGTCATCGATGTTGAAATCTCGAGCGCTTCGCACCCGTTCTACACCGGAAAGCAGCGCATCATGGACTCGGCCGGTCGCGTCGAGAAGTTCAACAAGCGTTACCAGGGCTTCGGCGCCTAGGTTTCATTTCTACGACAAAGGCCACGCGATCGCGTGGCCTTTGTCGTTAAGTCCCTAGCCGTTGGCGCGATACACGGGCCAGACGCCGTCACCGACACGGCGACTTGTCTCGCCCTTGCTGGCGAGCCACTTCGCGAACGACTCCGCCTGAAGTCGAGCCCATTCGATCTGCGCATCATGAAGATCCACGGGGGACAGCTGGATTTCGGCCGTATTCGCGAAGTCCTTCTGCATTTGTCGGAACACACGTCCAGCCGCAACAGCGTCCGCTCCCGCATCGTGAGCGGAACCGAGTTCGACACCGTACTGATCACAGGCCGCCTGCAGGGTGCGCTTACCCTTGCGAAACTGGTCAACCTTTTTGTCAATCACCATCGGGTCCACGATGGGACGCGGGTTTGCAAGCGGGTCAACACCGTTGCGGAGCGCGTCGTGGTGCAGGAGGGAGAAATCGTACGACGCGTTGTACGCGACTACCGGAGTGCCTGCCGAGAACAGTTCGCGCAATGCAGCAACGATTTCGCCAACCACCTCGCCCGCCGGACGCCCTTCTGCCTGAGCACGCTCGGTCGTGTAGCCGTGAACCGATGCGGCGATGTCGGGGATGGGGATTCCGGGATCGGCGATCCACGACTTCTCAGAAATCACGGCACCATCGACGTCGAGGACACCGACATACGCGGTGACCACTCGTGCCTGGGTGACGTCCAGTCCGGTTGTTTCGAGGTCAAAAACCCCCAGCATGCTCCAGTCGCTCATTCTGTCACTGTAACGCGAGGCACCCTACGAAACGGTGAGCCAGTGCCAAGACATCGCCGGCAGGTCGAGGTGAAGTTGTTCGGATTCGCCAACCTCGCACACCGTTTCCCCGGTACGTGCATCGACGACAGTGCTGCCGGCGGGTGCGACGTTCGTCACCGTCGACGACTCGTCCGACTCCGAGAAGTTGAAAACACACACGACCGGCACACCGGGGCCGTCGGGTTCGCGAACAAACGCGAGGACGGACGCGTTACCGGTTGACAGGAGACGGGTGGAACCCGTTCCCAACGCATCCAGTGACTTCCGCAGCTCGAGAGTGGTTTTAGTCCACCACAACACGGAATCGGGGTCGCTTTCTTGCGCGGCAACGTTGACCGCGTGTGGTCCGTACTCGTCCGATGCGACGACGGGGAGATAGAACGAAGCCGGGTCGCCCTCGGAGAATCCGGATGCGGGGGAGTCGGTCCACTGCATCGGAGTGCGGGACGCGTCGCGATCGTCCAGCCAGATGTTGTCGCCCATGCCAATCTCGTCGCCGTAGTACAGGAACGGGCTACCCGGCAGACTGAGCAGGATCGCGTTGGCGAGGTCAAGCTTGTCGCGGCGACCGTCCAGCAACGGAAGGAGACGACGACGAATGCCGACGTTGACCTTCATGCGAGGCTCCGGCGCGTACCACTCGTACATCTGCTGGCGTTCCTCGTCGTTGACCATCTCGAGTGTCAACTCGTCGTGGTTACGGAGGAACACGCCCCACGCAGCACCCTTGGGAACTTCGGGCAGGTCGTCGAGGACGGCGGTGAGCCCGCTCGCGTCGCCCGACTTGAGCGAATAGAAGATGTACGGCATGACGGGGAAGTTGAAGGCCATGTTGCACTCGGGAGTGTCGTCCGAACCGAAGTAGTCCATGACCTCCCGCGGCAACTGATTAGCTTCGGCTACGAGCATGCGACCGGGAAACTCGCGGTCCATCATCGCGCGAAGCGACTGGATGAACGCGTGAGTCGGCGGTTCCGACTCACCCGTGTTGCCTTCGGACACGTACAGGTACGGAATCGCGTCAAGGCGGAACCCGTCGACGCCCTTGGCGAGCCAGAACCGTGCGATGTCGAAAACGGCCTCGTGGACCGCGGGATTCTCGAAGTTGAGGTCGGGCTGGTGGGAGAAAAAACGGTGCCAGTAGTACTGCTGACGTTCCTCGTCCCACGCCCAGTTTGACGTCTCGGTGTCCGTGAAGATGATACGAACGTTTTCGAACTTCTTGTCCGTGTCGCTCCACACGTAGAAGTCACCAAACGGCCCGTCCGGGTTCGAGCGCGACTCCTGGAACCAGCGGTGTTGGTCAGACGTGTGATTGATGACGAAATCGATAACGACGCGCATGCCGCGCTCGTGAGCTCCTGCGAGAAATGCATCGAAGTCTTTCATGTCACCGTAGAGCGGATTGATCGCGGTGTAATCGGCGATGTCATATCCGCCGTCGCGAAGTGGCGATGCGAAGAACGGGGGAAGCCAGATGGCGTCGACGCCCAGCCACTTGAGGTAGTCGAGCTTCTCGATCATGCCCTTGAGGTCACCGTATCCGTCACCGTTGGTGTCTCGGAACGACCGAACCATCACTTCGTAGAAGACGGCTTTGCGGTACCACTCGGGGTCAATGGGGAGCTGTGAAGTCACGCGTTCTAAACTACAAGAGTGACCGAGCCGTATCCATATCCAAACGCGCTCGCACCTCGAGTCGGAGTCGAGCATTCCGCCACCGTCGACGGTGTTGACACGCACTGGTGGGAGTACACGGCTGGTGGCACCGGGCGAACGATCGTCATGATCCACGGCTATCGCGGTGATCATCACGGGCTACAACTGTTCTGCGATGCGCTTCCCGAATATCGCGTCCTCATTCCCGACATTCCCGTTTTCGGGGCGAGCGGCACATGGCCCACGGGCGTGCGCTCAATCGAGGATTACGGCCGTTGGTTGCGCGAGTTCCTTGTCCACACCGACACCCGCGACGCGGTGGTGTTGGGACACTCGTTCGGGTCAATTGTTGTGGCGAATGCACTTCAGGGCACCCGAACAGAACCGATTGTTCTCGTCAACCCGATTTCTCAGAAGGCGTTGAACGGACCCAAGAAGGTCCTCGCCGCACTCGGATCGTCGTGGTATCGAATCGGCGCGATCCTGCCCATCCGTGCGGCAAATGCGTTCCTGTCGTGGGGACTCATCGTTCGGTTGATGAGTATCGTGTTGGCGAAGACATCGAACCCGACAATTCGGCGTTGGATTCATGAACAGCACGACCTGTACTTCTCGAGCTATTCCGATCGCGATTCACTGATCGGCGGTTATTACGTGAGCACCGGCAGCGACGTCAGCGAGTTTGCCTCTTCGATTGTTGCCCCCGTTCTCCTCATCGCTGCGGACAAGGACGACATCACACCGTTGTACGCACAGCGACGAGTTCAGTCGCTTTTCCCTACGTCCGAGTTGCACATCATCGCCGGTGTTGGACACCTCGTTCACTACGAGAAGCCGATTGAAACCGCGGAGATCATCCGTAATTTTCTCCTCAAGCAGTTCCGATGACGTGGACGACTACCGCGGTGTCGGCTACTGTCTCCGCGTTGACTCCGTACGCCGACCCTGTGCGCGCGAAGGGCGCCGAGGCATACATGAAGCATGTCGCTCCGTTCCTGGGCGTTGCAACGCCGATCCGACGTCGAGAACTCCACGCTGCCTGGCATTCGTTGCCGCAACCAACCAGCAGCGATGTCGGTGACACTGCCGCGCTACTGATGACACAGCGCGAACGGGAATTTCATTACGCCGCGTACGACCTCATCAGTTACTACCAGTGGGTTCTGGACGCTGGCTTTCTGCCAACTTTCGGAGCGCGACTGCTCACGACGACGCCGTGGTGGGATTCGGTGGACGGCTTCGTCAATGCAATGGTCAGCCCGCTGTGCCTCCGTTTCGGGCACGCTTATCTCATCGACGAATGGTCCAGCTCGGACGATCGCTGGCTGATTCGATCGGCAATCACACATCAGCGCGGATGGAAAGACCGAACCGACTTCGACCGAGTGTTCGCGATCTGCGACCGCCACTGGCCGAATCCCGAATTCTTCATCGCGAAGGCAATCGGGTGGGCACTGCGCGATTGCGCTCGTCTGAATCCGGAAATGACTGCTCAATTCCTTGCTGAGCAGACGGTTAGAAATTCTGTAGCAGAACGCGAAATACGAAAGGGTTTGGCTACCGTTCCCCAACGTCAAGTGGTTGACCGCCCGTAATGCGGACGAGCTCGTCGAACGAGGTGGGGAAGACGTAGTGAGGGTGACCGCCGGCGGCCCAGACCGTATCCCAATTGGCAAGATGCGTGTCGATGACCGTGCGCACAGGCGTCGGGTGTCCGAGAGGCGCCACACCACCGATCGGCTGACCGGTGAATTCGCGAACGAAGTCGGCGTCCGGCCGGTGAACACTGCCGAAACCGAGTTCCGCGGCGACTCGGTTGACGTCAACCTTGTGTCCGCCCGACGCGAGGACGAGCAGCGGGCCGCCATCTGCGTTGAACAACAACGAGTTACACACTTGCCCGACTTCAATGTCGAGTTGCGCCGCCGCAGTGGCGGCAGTGGGGGAGCCTTCGAGCGTTTCGACGATGTCCGTGTGGACACCGGCAGCGCGAAGCGCGTCCCGCACCTTCACACCGTTCGGGTGCATGATCTCAATCGTCTTCCACGCCATCAGTCGCGCCTTTCCAACGGTTGCTGGTCTTCGAAGTCGGGAAGGTTGAGGTCGTCCGTCAACGCGTCAAGCGGATCATTGAAGTGGACGAGCGAGAGTCCATCGTCCGAGTGGTGGAACGAGTGCACCGACCCGTTGATGATGCGTTCGTGGAAGAACGATGTTCCAGTGGTCTCGTGCAACATCGCGCGAATCACGCCGCCGTGGCAGACAACAATGACGTTCTTGCCCTTGAATTCGGCCGCGAGTTCGTGCAGCGACGCGACGACTCGAACCTGGACTTCTCCACGCGTTTCCCGACCGGGAACGGGAGTGTCGTTTGGATAGAACGATTCGACCTCAGGACCGGTCAACCCCTCCGCCGCGCCGTAGTTGCGCTCCACGAGTCCGTCGACGGGTCGAGGTTCACCGAGAGCGAGGTGTGACGCGATGATCGATGCGGTCTCCATCGCGCGCGACAACGGGCTCGACACGATGACGTCCCACTGGCGTCCTTGCATTTTCGAACCCGTGGCGTGCGCCTGAGCGCGACCCGTCTCGTTGAGGGGGATGTCGGTAGCGCCTTGAATCTTGCCGGCTAGATTCCAGTCGGTCTCACCGTGGCGAATGAGGAAGAAGTTAGTCATTGTGGCAATTCTACGAGCGTGCCTGCGGGGATAATGGTCGGTATGAGCGCTACTCCGATTACCTTCGTCGATGCGGTCGCGCAGGGTTTCCGTAAGGCGACCGATTTCCGCGGCCGTTCGAACCGTCGGGAATATTGGTTCTGGGTGTTGTTCACCGTCATCGTTCAACTCGTGACGACCACGGCTGATGCTTTCATCTATCCGCAGGACGTGACCGCGCAAGTCGATCCGAACGACATCGAAGCGCTCATGTCCCAACTAGAAACTCAGGTGCAGCATTCGCTGTGGTCGATTTCCACCGCGGTCACTCTCCTGTTGTTGCTTCCGACCGTGGCGGCCACCGTCCGTCGATTCCGCGACGCGGGGTGGAAGCCGTGGCTCGCCGGCGTGAGTTATTGTGCGGTTTACGGCGGGCTGTTCGCATCGTTAGCGATGTCGGCAAGTGTCCTTGCCGTGTTGACGAAGACGGGCGCAGACGTCTCCGACGCGGCGTTGAACACGGCACTCGGCGCGCTCGGTTTCTCGTTACTGTTCCTCGCGCTCGAACTCGCCGGTGCAGTAACGCTTCTTGTGGGGGCACTCCAACGGACTAAACCCGAATTGCCCACCGAGTGAACATCATCCCTATCGAGTCGCTCGACGATCCGCGACTCGACTTCTTCACACACATGACCGATGTGGCGTTGCGTCGTCAGAGTGAACCGGAGTCCGGGTTATATCTCGCCGAATCAACCAAGGTCATCGAACGAGTTCTTGCCGTCGGGCATCGACCCGTAGCGGTGCTGACGAGTCCACGTTGGTTACCCCACCTCGAGACGTTAATGGGAGGGTTTGACGTCGACGTTTTCGTCGGTGACGAGACCACGTTGACTGAGTTGACCGGTTTCCACCTGCACCGCGGAGCGATTGCGAGCATGGAGCGACCACCGATGGTTCCCGTCGCAGACATCGTCAAGGATGCAAAGACAGTCGTCGTGTTGGAGAACATCGTCGACCACACCAATGTCGGTGCAATCTTCCGCAGCGTTGCAGCCCTGGGAGCCGACGCCGTGCTCATCACGCCCGACTGCGCCGACCCGTTGTATCGCCGAAGCGTGCGCGTCTCGATGGCGACCGTGTTGCAAGTGCCGTGGACACGTATCCCTGAATGGCCGACCGGAATCGGCGAGCTCAAGGACGCCGGGTTCACTGTTGCCGCTCTTGCTCTGTCGAACGACTCAATTTCGCTAGCGGAATTCGTCGCCGAGAGGCACGACAAGGTCGCAATTGTTTTCGGGTCTGAGGGTCACGGTCTTACGCCGAAGACTCTCGCAGCGTGTGACCGCGTGGTGCGTATCCCAATGAGTCACGGGGTCGACTCTCTCAACGTTGCCGCTGCGTCGGCCGTGACACTCTACGCGTTGACCAATCCGTCCTAGTGCACTGTGTTCGCCCGACAATGGGTGAAGTATGGGAAAGCAAGACGGCAGCCAGAGGACGGTCACCGAGGGTGATGTCGATGACTCAGGCACACCGTTCCTCCACATCGACATGGACGCGTTCTTCGCCTCCGTCGAAGAACTCGACGAACCGTCCCTGATCGGCAAGCCCGTCATCGTCGGGGGACTGGGTGGACGTGGAGTCGTATCCGCCGCGAACTATGTTGCCCGAACGTACGGGGTCAACTCCGCGATGCCCATGTCCACAGCGCTTCGAAACTGTCCGAACGCCATCGTTCGACGCCCACGATTCGACCGATACACCGAGGTGTCGCGCGCTGTTTTCACAATCCTCGAGTCGTTCACGCCCGCCGTTCAGCCCTTGTCGATCGACGAGGCCTTCCTCGATGTGTCGGGAGCGCGCGCACTTCTCGGTCGGCCGGTTGAGATCGCGCGGGCGATTCGCGAACGCGTGCGTAACGAGATCGGTCTCGCCGCTTCCATCGGTGTAGCGTCGTCGATGTTTGTCGCGAAGGTCGCCGGTTCTCGGGCGAAGCCAGACGGGTTGTTGGTTGTCCCGGCGGACGAAACCGTCGAATTTCTCGCGCCGCTCCCGATTCAGGCGCTGTGGGGTGTCGGACCCGTGACGGCAAAGCGTTTGCGGAGTTTCGGGTATTCGTGGATTCGCGACATTCAGCAGGCGTCGATGGACAACCTCGTCCCGGTACTGGGTCAACGTCAAGCTGAACACATCCGCAATCTGGCCTTGGGGATCGACCCGCGCCGCATAGAAAGTCACATTCCCGACAAGTCGATCGGGCGTTCGCAGACGTTCGGCGAGGACTTGACCGACACAGCCGACATGCATCGCGAAATCCTGCGGATGGCGACCGATGTCGCTGCACGTGCTCGCAAACACGACTTCCTCGCGCACACCGTCACCGTGACGGTTCGTTTCGGCGATTGGGCGACAATCACGCGATCGCACACTCTGCCTGAGCCGACCAATGCGACGAAGTTGATTGCGTCAGAGGCGTACGGGCTTCTCGGCGCTGTTGACGGGCTCGAACGCGGTGTTCGCCTTCTCGGTGTTCGACTGGACAATCTCGTCGGAGAGGGCGAAATTGCGCTTCTCTGGGAGGACGAGACGGACGGGCACGAGATCGACGATGTTGTTGATGCGGTGTCGAACAGGTTCGGGATGGGTGCCGTGCAGGCCGCGTCCCTGTTGAAGCGGAAGCGCGACTAACGGAAATCCCGCGAGCGGTGCACGCCCGCGAAGTCGAGTGGTTCGAGCTTGTCAGCGACGACGGTCGTCACACCCTCGGGCGATCGTTGCAGGATTCCGCGAACGACCAGCGCTGCACTTTCCCGTGCGATGGTTCGATACGCCTTCCACAGCCCTCGGGAACAGAGCACGTTGACGACTCCGGTTTCGTCTTCGAGGTTCATGAAGGTGATGCCTTTCGCCGTTCCCGGTCGTTGTCGATGGGTGACAAGTCCCGCGACCTCGAGTCGTCGATCGGGTTCGACGGACTGCAGAGCCGCAACAGGGACGACTCCGCGAGCGTCGAGGTCGGGCCGTCGGAACTGCAAAGGGTGTTGACCGGGGGAGACTCCGGTCGCCCATCGGTCCTGCACCATCGCATCGAAATCAGTGAGGTCGTCGAACAGGGGAACGGAAATCACCTGTTCCAGACCGGCGAGGTATTCGGCGCGACTGTGCGCCGCGTGACCCGCTTGCCACAGAGCGTCGCGTCTGGTCAAACCCCACGCGTCGAATGCACCAGCGGTCGCGAGGTTTTCGAGTTGGGTGCGCTCCAGTCCCGTTCGCCTGACGAGGTCGTGCAGGTCTCGGAAGGGTCCGCGTTGGTCACGTTCGGTAACGATGGCGGTGGCGAGTGATCGACCGATGCCGCGCACATCGGCGAGCCCCATCCGCACGACGAGGTTGCCGTCTCGGCGGTGTTCGGCGGTGTGATCGGGTGCGGTCGGGTCGAACGGGGGAACCGTGCCGTTGTGGTGGTGCAGACACGTGTCGAGTCCGGTCGGGGCCGTTAGCCCCGGTTCACGCTCTTCGAGTCCCGATTCGATTCCGGACCGAACAATGCAGGGGACACGGACCTCGACCCCGTGTCGTTCGGCGTCTGCGACGAGCGTCGCGGCCGAGTAGAAGCCCATCGGTTGTGACCGCAACAACCCGACGAGGAACGCGGCGGGGTAGTGAACCTTGAGCCACGCTGACACGTACACGAGTAACGAAAACGCGAGTGAGTGCGATTCGGCGAACCCGAAGTTCGCGAACGCTTCGAGTGCGCCGTAAATCCTGTCGGCGGTCGCCCCGGTGATTCCGTTCGATTCCATTCCGCGATAGAACGTGTCACGAATGGTGGCGAGCCGCTCGACCCCGCGTTTGGATCCGATGGACCGACGAATGACGTCGGCATCGGCGGCGCTACATCCACCGACCGCCATGGCGATCTGCATGAGCTGTTCTTGGAAAACGGGTACGCCCAGTGTGCGAGCAAGCACGGGTTCCAGTTTGGGGTGGTCGTACACGACGGGATCGAGTCCGGTTCGTCGGCGAACGTACGGGTGAACACTGCCGCCCTGAATCGGGCCGGGACGAACCATCGCGATTTCGACGGCGAGGTCGTAAAAACACCGCGGTTTGAGTCTCGGCAACAACCCCATCTGGGCTCGCGATTCGACTTGGAAAACGCCGATGACGTCCGCTCGGCACAACGAGTCGTACACCGCAGGTTCTTCGCGGGGGATGGTTCCGAGGTCCCACGATTCACCGAACCGCGATTCGATTTCGACGAACACCTGGTTAATCGCACCGAGCATCCCTAGTCCGAGCAGATCGAACTTGACGAGCCCCATGTAGGCGCAGTCGTCCTTGTCCCACTGCAACACGGTTCGACCGGGCATGCGCGCGTGTTCGATGGGGACGACTTCGCCGACGGGTTCGCGCGTCAAGACCATCCCGCCGGAGTGAATTCCGAGGTGCCGCGGCAATGTCAGTGCTTCGTTCGCGAGGACGGACACAGGCCTCGGAATGTCGGGCAGTTCGTCGGGGTTGACACTGCGCCACCGTTCGACGAGTCTCGACCACGCGTTTTGCTCATCGACCCCGTGACCAAACGCGCGCGCGATGTCTCGGATGGCGTTCTTGGGTCGATATGTGATGACGTTGGCGACCTGGGCTGCGTTGCGTCTGCCGTATTTCTCGAACACGTACTGGATGACTTCTTCGCGGCGGTCGGTGTCGAAATCGACGTCGATGTCGGGTGGCTCGTCACGCAGCGCCGACAGGAACCTCTCGAACGGCAGTCCGTAGTAGATCGAGTCGACGGCGGTGATGCCGAGCAGGTAACAGATCGCCGAGTTGGCGGCACTGCCACGGCCTTGACAGAGGATTCGGCGAGACCTCGCGAACTGGACGATGTCGTGCACGATGAGGAAGTACCCGGGGAAGTCGAGCTCCTCGATGACGTCGAGTTCGCGGGCGATCCGCTCGGTCGTTGTGGGCGGTGCGTCGGGATATTTACGGGGAACCGCTTCGGCAACGATTTCCCGCAAGCGTTGCATTGGGGTCTGTCCGTTCGGCAGGTCGAACGTCGGCAGGTGCGGTGTCGCCTTCTTGAGTTCGAACGCGCATTCCCGTGCAATGTCGACCGTGGTTTCCACGGCCCCGGGATACCGCGCAAACAGTCGCGCCATCTCGGCGGGGGAGCGCAACCTCGAGACGGGACCCGGCGCGAGGAACCCGTCGGCTTCGTCGAGCGACCGGCGTGATCCCAGCGCCGCGAACGCGGTCGCGAGCGGGTATTCCGTGACACCCGCGTAGTGCACGTTCCCCGTTGCGACAATGGGCAAGCCTCGTTCTCGCGCCAGCGTCGTGAGCACATCGTTGTGGATGTCATCGAGCGGCAACCCGCGGCTGGTCAATTCGACGACGACGTTGTCGTGCCCGAACCGTTCAACGAGTTCACCCAGCGCCCACCCCGCCAGTCGAATGTCATCGTCGGTGGGTAATCGACCCTCGGGCAGGCAAGATCGGACGGATCCGCGGCGGCACCCGGTGAGAATGAGCCAGTCGCCCTGTGCGCGGTCGGCGAGGTCATCGAGGTCGTACCGCGGTTCGTGTTTTGCGCCGCCGACGAGGTGCGCTTCGGTGATGGCACCCGCCAAGCGGTGGTACCCGCGTTGACCACGCGCGAGGACGAGAAGGTGTTGATCGGTGTCGCCGCGCAGGGTCAGTTCCGAGCCGAAGATGGTCGGCAGTCCCGACCCTTCGGCGGCTTCGGCGAATCGAGCGGCGCCGTGAAACCCGTCGTGGTCGGTGAGTGCGAGCCCGGACAATCCCAGTCGGACGGCCTCGGCGACGAGCCGTTCCGGCAGGGACACCCCGTCGAGAAACGAGAACGCGCTGTGGGCGTGCAGTTCGGCGTAACCCGTCATCAGTCGTACCGCGCTTCGACGGTCCAGTCGGGTCCGTTGGACAACAGCACCCAGGCGGCACCGGTTGTGTCGACGGCTTGCAGTCGGTAACGGATTCCACCGCCGTCCCACCAGCGTTCCGCGACGGGCCACGGACCGCTCCACGCGACGATTTCGCGGCGTCGTTTGTCGAGTTCAATCCACCGCGGCGATTCACCCAGTACGTCCGCTGGCGCGATGGCGGCTTCGCCGAGGAGTGTGACGACAACCCCGTCGCGGTACACCGTAGTGGGGAGTCGTTCGGGCAGAGCTCCCGGCCACGGTTTGGCCGGGTCGTGAACGACGACGGGTTTGTCACCCCACGGGCTGAGGATTTCGCGCTCGATGAGGGTTCGTCCGCCGCCGACCGTCGCGGTCAGTACACCGTCGTGACCGAGGATGCTTTGGACGCGGGACAGGACCGAGTGGATGCGGTCGCTGGATGGCGCGCCCCACATGCCGCGTTCGAATCGGCTCTGTGGTGCGAGCTGGTCGGGGGCGAGTCGGACCCGCACAATCCCGTCACCCGCGAATCCGTCGGTGCTGGTGTCGGTCGTCAATCTCGCGGCGGATTCGAGTTGCCATCGGATTCGATCGACGATGTCACCACCGGCGAACACGGTCGGGTGTGCCCAGCACCGTTCGAATCGTTCACCGCGTTCGGTGGTCAGCGTGACCCACAACGCCGTGCACGCGAGTCGGTCACGACCGATTCGATCGATAAATTCGTCGGCGGTGACACGCATGGCGAACGCGAGTTCGTCAGCGCGAACGATGGCGGGGTCAAAGTCGGTGTCGTGGGCGTAATCGATGGGGATGTCGCGGGGAACGATGGGGGAATCGTCAAGCCCGCGGGCGTAGCGATGCAGTCTCTCGCCGAGGAAACCGAATCGATCACGAACCGACACATCGTCGAGCGCGGCGAACGCTCCGAGAGTGGAAACGCCCAGTCGCAGCAACAAATCAACGATCTCGGGTTCGCCGAGGTGCGAAACACTCAACGGCGATAGGAACGCGGGGGAGTCACCAGCGGGAACAATCGCCACGGGGTTCGCGGCACGAGCGGCGAGAATTGCGGTGAATAATCCGTCGGCGATCCCGATGCGCGCGTTGGGGTGCACGCGTCGCAGAGCATCGGCCGCCCCCTGTTCACTGCGGTAATACCGGGCAGGTCCGCGCGCGGTCATGGCGACCCGACCGGCGGCGAGAACGCGCACGAGCGGAACCGTGTTTTCAATCGCCCGGATGACGGGGTCGAACTGGCGGTGTGATTCGGCATCGCTGTCGAACTGGTCGGCCCAGTCGGGGATGTCGAGGACGAGGACGCGGGTCATTCGACCGCCCTCAGGTGCCTGACGGGTGCGATGTCCGGTTCGACATCACGGTCGAACGGCCACGGCAACACCGCCGCTTTCGTCACCCCGCGGGTGACGGCGCGAACCCGAATGTCGCGACCCGTCAGTAACCCGTGCCCGTCCTCGAGTCCGAGGTTTCGAACGCCGACAACTTCCAACTTCGCGGTCGCCCCCGGCCATTCCCCGAGAACGATGAGGACCGCACCGGTTCGTCTGGCGACCGCGGCGATGCGGGATGCGGTCGGGGCGGACACCGTTCCGGGGCTGCGGGCGATGACAACGGTAAACCCGTCACACACCGCGCCGACGACCGTTGCCCAGTGTTCCTTGGGCGACGGAATGGACACGAACCGATCGAGTGCAATGCCGCATTCTGCGACAGCTTCGATTCCCAGATGCGGGAAACCGACCGCGCACACCCACCCGGATTCGGCGACCGCCTCGGTTGCAAGCCCCAATGCGAGCGTCAGCGAGGGGGAGAGTGAATACACACCGCCCGGCACCAAACCGCCACCGATCAGTCCCGACAACGCAGAATGCACGGGCAAACGCGGATCGACCCGCGGACCTTCCATCTCGCGGATGCGTTCCTTCAAAACCGATATTTCGAACATATGTTCGAAGATACGCCTAGCCGCCGACATTAATCAACCGAGCATGAAAGAAGGCCCCGAACCGTTTCCGATTCGGGGCCTATCGCGTGCGCGAGGGGGGACTTGAACCCCCACGCCCAATAAGGGCACTAGCACCTCAAGCTAGCGCGTCTGCCATTCCGCCACCCGCGCGCGAGTCACATCACTGCAACGAG
>JBDLPW010000073.1:0-3298 GCA_039800905.1 Actinomycetota bacterium
GAAACGACCTTCACCGACCCCCAGTTGGACGCCGTGTGGGGCTGGTTGATGGATCCGACCCACCCGCACAATGCGTGGGTCGCCGAACTCGATGGCGAACTGGTCGGTTTCGCGCACCTGCGGAGTCACGCCGACACCTTCACCGGCGGCCCAGCGTGGTATCTCGATGACTTGTTCACCGCTCCCGCGGCACGCGGTCACGGTGTCGCGACGGCGCTCATCCACGCTCTGCGCACTCACGCGGACGCAAACGGCGGCGGAACGATTTCGTGGATAACCGCGGACGATAATCTCACTGCTCAGAGCGTTTACAACAAACTGGCGAAACGCGCCCGCTGGGTGACGTACGAGATGGACGTTTAGGCGGACTTTTCCGCGCGACGTTCGATCATCGTCGGGGCTGCACCGGTTTCAACAGATGCCTTGGTCACGATGACCTTTTCGATGGTGTCGGTCGACGGCACCTCGAACATAATCGGGCCGAGAACATCTTCGAGAATTGCGCGAAGGCCGCGAGCACCGGTTCCACGCTTGACCGCGAGGTCGGCGATCGCATCAAGTGCGTCCTTTTCAAAGTCGAGCTGTACATTGTCGAGTTCGAACATCTTTTGGTACTGCTTGACAAGTGCGTTGCGCGGGCGCGTCAAGATGTCGATGAGCGCGTCACGGTCGAGGGGCAGTACAGACGTAACGACGGGGAGACGACCAATAAATTCGGGGATCAGCCCGAACTTGTGCAAGTCCTCCGGCTGAACCTCGGCGAACAGTGTTTGTTCGTCCTTCTTCGACTGCAACGGTGCGCCAAAGCCAATTCCGTGACGGCCGACGCGTTGCGAAATCATGTCTTCCAGCCCCGCGAAAGCACCGGCAACGATGAACAAGACGTTGGTGGTGTCAATCTGCAGGAATTCCTGGTGCGGGTGCTTGCGTCCGCCCTGCGGAGGAACCGACGCGACCGTTCCCTCAAGAATCTTGAGCAGTGCCTGCTGGACACCTTCACCGGACACATCGCGGGTGATCGACGGGTTTTCGGCCTTGCGGGCGATCTTGTCGATCTCGTCGATGTAGATGATTCCCTGCTCAGCGCGCTTGACGTCATAATCGGCTGCCTGGATGAGCTTGAGGAGGATGTTCTCTACGTCTTCACCGACGTAACCGGCCTCGGTCAGTGCGGTGGCATCGGCAACGGCAAAAGGAACGTTGAGGCGCTTTGCCAGGGTCTGGGCAAGATACGTCTTGCCGCAACCAGTCGGTCCGATCAGCAGGATGTTTGACTTCGCGATTTCGACATCCGCCTGAGTGTCGGCCGGGCGGATTCCGTCGCGCGCACGGACGCGCTTGTAGTGGTTATATACCGCGACCGACAGCGAACGCTTGGCAATGTCTTGACCGATGACGTATTCGTCCAGGAACGCCGCGATTTCCTTGGGCTTAGGCAGGTCGAAGTCGATTACTTCTTCGCTGGAGGCGGCGGCATCCGCCATGCGCTCGTCAATGATTTCATTGCACAACTCGACACATTCGTCACAGATGTAAACGCCAGGGCCGGCAATGAGCTGGGCAACCTGCTTTTGAGTCTTCCCACAGAAGGAACACTTGAGCAGGTCGGTGCTGTCACCAATACGCGGCATGCGTTCCCCTTTCGTGGTGAATCCAGCCTAACCCCGGGGTACGACGGGGTCGGTCACATCGTCCACAAGCACCCCGGCGTGGCGCGTAGGCTGAAAGTATGAATTCGTTTCGCCTTATCACCACATCATTCGCAACTATTTCTCTCGCAACGCTGTTCGCATCGCCCGCTTTCGCACACGCGTCGCTGGAATCGACCCAGCCAGCCGATGATTCGACCGCATCCGATGTGACGGTAATCTCGCTCACCGCGGGTGAGGAATTACTCGATCTTGATGCGGGCAAGGGCTTTGTTATTGCCGTCACGGACGCTGACGGAAACTACTACGGAGACGGTTGTCTCACTGTCGACGGCGCAACCGCGAGCATGCCGGTGGCACTTGGTGCGGCCGGCGAGTACACCGTGACATACCGCGTTGTTTCGGCAGACGGTCACCCCGTTGAAGGCGACTGGAAGTTCACCTACGCACCCGCACCAGATTCAGTGGCTGGCGAAGCATTCGCCAAGCTCCCGGTGTGTGGCGAGTCTCAGGACCCCATCGCCGGCCCGAGCCCGATGCCAAGCCTGACCGCAACCACAGAAGACGGTGACAACGACAGCGAGAGTGCCGAGGATGTCGACATCGTCCCGTGGATCGGCCTTGCGACCATCCCCGTCATCGTCGGTGGAATCTGGCTGCTGATTCGCTCACTGGGTAAGCGCGATAGCGAAGACCACCTGAACTAGGCGCCGGCCTTTCGGCTGGTGAGAACCTGGTCGATCAGACCGTACTCGAGTGCCTCGGGCGCGGTAAGAATCTTGTCGCGGTCGATGTCCTTGCGAACCTCGTCGACTGACTTGTTCGAGTGCTTAGACAGCGTCTCTTCCAGCCACTCGCGCAGACGTGCGATTTCCTTCGCCTGAATCTCGATGTCCGACGCCTGACCGTGACCCGAGTCACCGCTCGACGGCTGGTGAATGAGAACGCGTGAGTTCGGCAGAGCAAGACGTTTGCCCGGCGTTCCACCAGCGAGGATAACCGCTGCGGCCGAAGCGGCCTGGCCCAGAACAACGGTCTGGATTTGCGGGCGGACGTACTGCATGGTGTCGTAAATCGCGGTCATCGCAGTGAACGAACCACCAGGTGAGTTGATGTACATGATGATGTCGCGTTCAGGGTCCTGCGATTCTAGAACGAGCAGCTGCGCCATGATGTCATCCGCCGAGGTGTCATCGACCTGAACGCCGAGGAACACGATGCGGTCACCAAAGAGCTTGGTGTACGGGTCGAGCGAACGGGTGCCGTACGAGGTGCGTTCTTCGAACTGGGGAACGATGTAACGCGACTGGGGAACGGCGATGCCGGCCTGGTTGGTTTCGAAATTCATGTGTCTATCCCCTACTTCTGGTTCGTTCCGCCACCGCCGACGACGTCGTCAGCCGACGCGCGGATGTGGTCAACAAAGCCGTACTCGAGTGCCTCTTCGGCGCTGAACCAGCGGTCACGGTCACCGTCCGCCTGAACCTGCTCGACCGTCTTGCCGGTCGCAGCCGCGGTGATCTCGGCAAGTCGCTTCTTCATGTCGAGGATCAACTGAGCCTGAGTCTGAATGTCCGACGCGGTTCCACCGAATCCACCGTGAGGCTGGTGCAAGAGCACACGAGCGTTGGGCGTGATGTAGCGCTTGC
>JBDLPW010000074.1:0-3011 GCA_039800905.1 Actinomycetota bacterium
CAGTCGATCGATTTCCGATGAACCGCACCGGATCAATTGGCTCGCGTGTGCCCCCGGCCGTGATGAGAATTCGGACTCCCCCGAGGTCCTGGGGTTGCATGGAATCGAGAACCGCGTGGACGATGTCCTGCGGCTCTGACAATCTCCCTGCACCGGAATCTGCCCCCGTGAGTCGTCCACTGACGGGACCCACAAAGATTGCGCCGCGGT
The DNA here is from genome assembly GCA_039800905.1 of Actinomycetota bacterium. Classification (GTDB taxonomy): domain Bacteria; phylum Actinomycetota; class Actinomycetes; order Actinomycetales; family Microbacteriaceae; genus MWH-TA3. Next base: position 211 of record JBDLPW010000074.1, read on the forward strand.
CAGCCAGGGTCTCGACATTTGCCTGAGTGGATTGTTGTTCCCACATCTCGGTGTGCATCGCCGGGGCGATCACCAGCGGCGCGGTCGATGCGAGAACTGTTGTGAGCAGCAGAGAGTCGCCACGGCCTTCCGCCAACGCGGCGAGAGAGTTCGCGGTCGCCGGAGCGATGAGGATGACGTCAGCGGATTGACCCAGAGCAACGTGACGAACTTCGGTGACGCCGTCGAAAATCGAATCGTGAACAGGGTTGCCGGAAACGGCCTCGAGCGTTGCCCGTCCGATGAAGTTCAACGCCGATTCTGTGGGAATAACGTGCACGTCGCAACCGTGTTCCGCGAGCGATCGAATGACGGAAACGACTTTGTACGCGGCAATTCCGCCGGTCAAACCGACGACGACGCGTGGGTGGCGTTGTGCCACGTTAGTTGGAGGAGTCGAGCTCCACGAGGCCTTCGTTGATCTCGCGCATGGCGATGGTCAACGGCTTCTCGTCGATGGTCGACTCAACGAGCGGACCAGCGGTGCTGACTGTGCCCTCTGCGCGCTCCTGGTAGTAGTCGTTGATCTGACGCGCACGCTTGGCTGCGACAATAACAAGCTGGTACTTCGAGTCAACCTTGTCGAGGAGTTCGTCAATGGGAGGCTCGATAATGCCCTTGTTCGTGCTCATGTTCAGACCTTTCGCGACTAACCGATACTCATCAATGATACGACGGCTTCGGCTGCTGTATCGACATCATCGTTGACGATGGTGACATCAAACTCGTCTTGTGCCTCGAACTCGACTTTCGCGGTCTCCAAGCGCCGCGCCTGTTCCTCGGCAGTTTCCGTCCCACGAGTCGTCAGTCGGCGCACAAGTTCATCCCAGCTCGGCGGCAAGAGGAAAACGAGAATCGCTTCCGGCATCGCCGTTTTAACCTGCCGAGCGCCTTGGATGTCGATCTCGAGGATGATGCTGTGGCCGGCGCGTAGCGCGTCATCGATGGGTTGACGCGGCGTTCCGTATCGATTCTGACCGTGAACGAGTGCCCATTCAAGCATCAGGTTGGTTGCGATGAGTTCGTCGAATTTCGCGTCAGAAACAAAGAAATAGTGAACCCCGTCGACTTCGCCCGGTCGTGGTTGACGCGTGGTTGCGCTGACACTAAAGCGAACCTCGGGGTGTAGAGCGCGAATTCGTGCGACGACGGTTCCCTTGCCGACTGCTGTGGGTCCCGCAACGACGATCAGTTTCCCTGTCGGTATGTCCGAGGCACTCGGGCGGTTTCGAAGCCACTGCCCGAGCGCCGTGATCTGTCGAACACCGAGGAATCCAAGACGCTTGCGAGGGTGGATTCCAAGTTCGGTGAGAATCCGTTCGGATTTCGTCGGCCCGATTCCCCGCAAACTTTCGATGAAGTCTGCCATGCGAAGAGTCGCCTCGATCGACGACTCGTCATCCCACGCGCGTCGAGCAACTTCGAGCGGGTCGCGAGTACCTTCTGCGAGCGCGTTTTTCACCGTGGCGCGTGCACGTCGTTTCTCGACGGCGATTGCCGACGCTTCGCGCGGGTCTCTCATAGACCCAATTCTCGCCGATGATCGTCCATCGCGGCCGCGATACCGGATGCGCCTGCTCCGAGAACCGAGCGTGAAACCGACGGAATAACCGTGTGTGCGGCGGCTCCGAAGATGCCGTCGAGATCGGTGAGTTGAGCCCCCTGAGCGCCGAATCCAGGTGCGAGAATGAGCGTTCCCTCGATGTCGGCGACCGTGAGTCCCGACTCCGTCAACGAACGGGTGGCTCCGACAACGAGACCAACAGCGTTTCCGCGATGGTTTCGAGCTCGAGCAAGTGACGCGACGATGGACGGCAGGGAATCCCCGTCGGCGGCAGTTCCCTGAATCGTTGCAGCATCGGGGTTGGATGTCGCACACAGTACAAACACCGTCGAACCGTTCGAATCCGCGAGATCGAAAGCCGGTTCGAGTGCGTCGAACCCTTGGTAAGGGCTCGCGGTGAGTGCGTCAGAGTGCAGCGGCCCTTCTGACAGCCATGCCGCCGCGTATGCGGCCATTGTGCTTCCAATGTCGCCGCGTTTCGCGTCGGCGATGACGGCCAATCCGGCCCTTCGCGCTTCACTAATGACCGTCTCGAGCGCCATGAAACCCGCCGCTCCGAAACGTTCGAAGAAGGCGACCTGCGGTTTGATGATGCCGATGCGGGTCGACGCAGCGTCGATGACGGCACGACCCATTTCCAGTGCGCCTGCTGCACTGTCCGGCAATCCCCACGTTGACAGCACCTCGTTCGACGGATCAATACCGACGCACAACGGGCCGACCGTGTCGCGAATTTCTGTGAATCGAGAACCGAGACCAGCTACCACGATGCGCGTTCCTTCGCGTACTCCTGCAGGCTGGTGACGCGCAAGGTTTCCCCCGCGGTTTCGATCGACGACACGGCCGCGGAAACCTGTGCGATGGTCGTCACCAGCGCCTTGTCGGCCGCAACGGCCTCACGGCGGATCTCCATTCCGTCCGCGCGTGCGGAGCTGCCAGAGGGGGTATTGATGATGAAATCCACTTCGCCCGCACGGATCATGTCGACAATCGAGCGTTGGTCGCCCTCGACCTGAGAGTGCTTGGAGACGATCTCAACAGGGATTCCATTGCGATCGAGGATGTCTGCGGTTCCCTCAGTCGCCAAGACACGGAATCCCAGCTGGCTGAGGCGCTGTACCGGCAAAACGATGGAACGCTTGTCTCGGTCAGCGACCGACACGAACACGGTGCCGCCATCGGGAAGTCCACCGTAAGC
>JBDLPW010000075.1:0-13043 GCA_039800905.1 Actinomycetota bacterium
GTGGACCTCAGGAATTCACGCTGAAGGACGGCGAAAGCATCTCGATCTCGGCTCCGCAGGACGGCACAACGCACGTGACTGTCAACATCGCGCCACCCGGGCGCTCTCAGGGGTTCTTCACGTCGTGCCTTCAGGGGTGCGGCTGTGTTGTCCTCATCCTCGTCGTGTTGGCAATCATCGGCAGCTTCGTCCGTTAACACGAAGGGCCCCACCCGAAGGTGAGGCCCTTGACTAACCGCGCGGGTTAGTGGTGGTCGTGCGATGCCGCCTCAAGTTCCGGCTTCGTGACCGGCGCGATGCGGTCCTCGAAGTAGAAGCGCGAGAGGCTGGAGCGAAGTCGCGCGCCAACCGTGATCTTGCCACGAGCGTTCGGACGCAGGACAGCCGGTTCGTACTCGTCGTAAGAGACAAGTCGCCACTGTTCGAACTTGTCGAGAGGCGTGTGGATTTCGCGGTATTCGCCACCGGGGAGTCGAACGATGTGGCTCGACTCGTAACCGTGAAGAACGATCTCGCGGTCCTTGCGCTGCAGTGCGATCGCGACCTTCTTGGTAAGCCAGAAGGCTGCGATCGGTCCGATAAAGAACAACCACTGCAGGGTGACGATGACGCCCTCGATGGTGACGCGGAAGTGCGTCGCGATGAGGTCGGACGATGCCGCTGCCCAGAGAACCGCGTAGAACGTGACACCGGCTGCGCCGATGGCGGTGCGGGTGGGGTTGTTACGCGGGCGGTCAGCGATGTGGTGTTCGCGCTTGTCACCGGTGATCCACGCTTCAATGAACGGGTACAGAGCGACCACGGCCAGGAAGACGAGAAGGACAACGATGGGGATGAGGATGTTCATCGAGACGGTGTTGTCACCGACGACGAACTCCCAGTGCGAGGGCATCAGACGCAGCATGCCGTCCGCGAAGCCGATGTACCAGTCAGGCTGGGTCCCTGCGGAGACCGGCGACGGGTCGTACGGTCCGTAGCTCCAGATCGGGTTGATAGTGACGAGCGATGCGATGAGCATGACGACACCGAAGACGAGGAAGAAGAACCCACCTGCCTTCGCCGCGAACACGGGGAGGATCGGCGATCCGACAACGTTCTTTTCGGTGCGACCGGGGCCAGCGAACTGAGTGTGCTTGTTGACGATGAGCAGCACGAGGTGCACGGCGATGAGTGCGATGACGATCGCCGGCAGCAACATGATGTGCAGCATGTACAGGCGAGGAACGATGTCGTTTCCGGGGAATTCGCCACCGAAGAGGAGATACGAAATCCACGGTCCGATACCGGGGACGGCCTTAATCATGCCGTCGATGATGCGTAGACCATTACCCGAGAGCAGGTCGTCGGGCAGTGAGTATCCGGTGAATCCTTCCGCCATCGCCATGACGAAGAGGAGGAAGCCGATGACCCAGTTGATTTCGCGCGGCTTGCGGAATGCACCGGTGAAGAACACGCGGAGCATGTGCAGACCAATCGAGGCCACGAACAGAAGCGCCGCCCAGTGGTGCACCTGACGCATGAGCAGTCCGCCACGGATATCGAAAGTGATGTTCAGTGTCGACGAGTACGCGGCAGACATCTGGATGCCCTTGAGTGGCGCGTACGAACCGGAGTAGTGAACCTCGGTCATTGCCGGCTCAAAGAAAAGCGTGAGGAACGTGCCCGACAGGAGAATGATGACGAACGAGTACAGCGCGATTTCGCCGAGCATGAACGACCAGTGGTCGGGGAAGATCTTGCGACCCAGCTGCTTGACTGCGACGCCGATCGACGTGCGCTCGTCGATGTAGTTGGCGACACCGCCAACGAAACGCATTCCCGCGCCGGAAGGCTGACGCGCGGGCTTCGACTTAGTTGCGACGGTCACTGTGTACGCTCCCAAAAGCTCGGTCCGACAGGTTCAAGGAAGTCGCTCTGAGCGACGAGGTAGCCCTCAGCGTCCACCGTGATGGGGAGCTGGGGGAGCGGACGAGCGGCCGGTCCGAAGATGACGGCACATTCGTTCGACACGTCGAACTCCGACTGGTGGCAGGGGCACAGCAGGTGGTGCGTCTGCTGTTCGTACAACGCGACGGGGCAACCGACGTGCGTACAAATCTTCGAGTATGCGACGATGCCGTCGTACGACCAACCTTCGCGTTCCTTCGAGATGTTGAGGTCCTTGACGGGGAGACGCATGAGCAGAACTGCCGACTTCGCCTTCTCGTTGAGGAACGTCTCTTCGTAGTTCTCGAGGTTTTCGGGGATGACGTGGAACGCCGAACCGATGGTGACTTCGGATGCCTTGATGGGCGTTCCGGTGGGGTCACGGGTCAGGCGAACTCCAGGAGCCCACGCGGTGTGCTTGAGGAGCGTCTTGGGGTCGGCTGCCGGTGCAAGATCGCGGAATAGCGCGATTGCGGGGATCGGGAACGCGACCAGCGCAGTGATGAGCGAGTTACGGAGCAGACGTCGACGCGTCCAGCCCGATTCCTTGTTCGCTTCCTGGAAGATCTCGATCGCACGCTTGCGAGTCGGTTCGTCGCTGGCGGTACCGTGTCGCTCTTCGACGAGGTCATGTCCGTGCATGAGCGCCTTCGCCCAGTGGACTGCACCAACACCGAGGGTCAGGAGTCCGGCAGCGATGGCAATACCAACGAGGAGCGTGTTGAGACGCACCGACCAGAGGTCACCGGGGACGATGGGGAAGAGGAAGTAGAGCGCGAACGCGAGAACACTGAGGGCACCCGAGAGCAGGAACAGGACTGAGATGCCACGTTCTGCTTTCGTCGCCTTCGCGGGATCCACATCGTGGACGCGCTTGTGTGTCGGTTCGAAACCGGGGTTTGCGACGCGATCGGGGCGTTCAACCGCGCTGCCGCGGCTCACCTCGATCGACTTGCCAGCCTTTGCCATTCGATTGACCTTTCCGTAAACCTAGTTCGACTTCGCCGTGAGCCAGATGGTGATCGCCACCAGGCCGCCGAGTGCGAAAATCCAGACGAACAAACCTTCCGACACCGGGCCGAGAGCGCCGAGGTCGAGTCCACCGACCGAACCGTTCTCGTCCATGTACTGGAGGTATGCGATGATGTCGCGCTTTTCCTCGGGCGAGATGTTCATGTCAGAGAAGACGGGCATGTTCTGGGGACCGGTGACCATTGCAGCGTAGATGTGCAGCGGTTCGACGTCGTGGAGATTCGGCGCGAACTTTCCGGCCGTCAGCGCTCCACCGGCGCCAGCGACGTTGTGGCACATGGCACAGTTGATGCGGAAGAGCTCGGCACCGTTCGACGGGTCTCCGCCCGAGAGGTACTTCGAGTCGGGAATGCCGGGACCGGGTGCGAGAGATGCAACCCACGCCGCCATCGCATCGATGTCACTCTGCGAGAACTGAACCGGCTTGACTTCGGCCTGGGGTCCGCTTCCAGCCATCGGCATACGACCTGATCCGACCTGGAATTCAACCGCGAGCGCGCCAACTCCGAGGAGCGACGGGCCAGCCTTGGTTCCTTCGGCGTTCAAACCGTGGCAGGACGCACAGTTGGCGGCGAAGAGTGCCTTGCCGTTGGCGACCTGAGCCTCGGATGCCACGTTGTCTGCGGCGGTTGCTGCTCCGGTGAACAGTGCGTACGCACCGCCGGTTGCGAACAGTCCGACGAGTAGCAGGGCTATGGATGCGAGAGGGTGGCGACGGCCACGACGCTGAGAAATTGGCATTGTGGTTCTTTCGCTTACTTGAGGACGTAGATGACGAGGAACAGGCCGATCCAGACCACGTCGACGAAGTGCCAGTAATACGACACGGCGACGGCCGAGATAGCGTCACGGTGCGTGAACACCTTGAGGGCCTGAATTCGACCAATGATGAGGACGAAAGCGATGAGTCCGACGGTCACGTGAAGTCCGTGGAAACCAGTGGTGAGGTAGAACGCCGAGCCGTACGCGTCCGAGTTGAGCATGACCCATTCCGACGTGAGCGTTGCGTACTCGTAGACCTGACCGACAACGAAGAATGCACCCATCGCGTAGGTGAGCCAGAACCATTCGATCGCGCCCCACTTGACCGGCGACCAACCCGTGCGACGAGCCTGCAGACGCTCTGCGGCGAAGACGCCGAACTGGCAGGTGACGGACGAGAGAACCAGAACGGTGGTGTTGACGAGCGAGAATCCAATGTTCAGCTTCGACGTCTGTTCCGCCCACAACTCGGGCGCCATCGAGCGCAGCGAGAAGTAGATTGCGAACAAACCTGCGAAGAACATCACCTCGCTTGCGAGCCAAACGATCGTTCCGACGGCTACCGAGTTCGGTCGATTAACGACCGGGGCGGTGCGAAGCATTGAGGCACTAGTCACAAGTTCTATTATGGCGAATCGCGAGGGCCTCCGTGGCGATTTTCGGCGCAAATTCGTGCCTTTTTCGTCAATTTCGTGCCAAAAGTCCCGCCCCTCACACGCGGTAGGGTGGGGGAGTGACTTCCAAGACCTGGACCGAAATCCTCGACACTCTCGTGCGCGGTGAATCGCTGACGGTGGCCGAGTCCGCCGCAGCGATGACTGCCGTCATGAACGGTGAGGTTTCGGACGCTCAGCTCGCAGGTTTCCTCGTCGCGTTGCGCGTGAAGGGGGAGTCGGTCGACGAAGTCGTCGGATTTCGCGACGCAATCTTGTCGGCGGCATTGCCTTTGGACGTTTCGACTGACGCGGTCGACATCGTGGGAAGTGGCGGCGACCCAATCGGTGTTCTCAACGTTTCGTCCATCGCCGCAATGGTGGTGGCGGCCGCGGGGACGCCCGTCATCAAGCACGGTAACCGCGCGGCGTCGAGCAAATCGGGTGCGAATGACGTTCTCTCCGCCCTCGGAATTAACATTTCGCTCGAGCCCGCCCGCGTTGCCCAAGTTTTCGCCGAGATTGGCGTGACGTTCGTCAACGCAATGGTGTTTCACCCTGGATTCAAGAACGCCGGTCCCGTTCGCTCTCAACTCGGAATTCCCACGATCTTCAATGTTCTCGGCCCGTTGTGTAACCCAGCCAGGCCCGAAGCGAACGCTCTCGGGATGGCGAACGCGGCTCGAATCCCGCTCTCGGTCGGCCTTTTCCAGCAACGCGGTGCGACGGCGCTCGTGTACCGCGGCGAGGACGGAATCGACAAGATCACGACGACCGGACACTCGCACGTCGTCGAGGTCACGCGTGGAAGTGTGACGCAGCACGATTTCGACCCGCGCGAGATCGGCTTCACCTATTCGACACTGGACGCGATTCGCGGCGGCACCCCAGAAGAGAATGCAGACACTGCGAAGCGCGTGTTGGCGGGGGAGAAGTCGCCGGCTCGCGACATCATCGTGCTCAATTCGGCCGCGGGAATCGTCGCCCACAAGTTGTCGAACAACGTGTCCGAGCGCGACCGCTCTTTCGTTGAGCGCATGGCGGAGGCGGTGGCCATCGCCGAACACTCGATCGATTCGGGTGCCGCAGCGGCGAAACTCGACGCCTGGGTCGCTGCAACTCAGTAATTAGCTGGCGACACGCCGTACAGGTTGGGGGATTGCGCCTCCGAAAACTTAATGATATTCGTTAACAACATAACGATAAACATTAAGGAGTTTTCGTGGGTGGCAACCTTCTGACGTTCGCTGTATTTTTTGGACTTGCTGCGGTGATTGGTTTCGTAACATTCAGGCTTATCCGTAACAAGCGCAAACCGGCCAGTGTTCGCGTAGTGATGTGGATGGCATGGCTGTCGACTGTGACCTTTGGTATCGACGCAATTTCGTGGGTTGCTATTAGGCCATGGATGTTGGGGGAGGACGGCGCAATCCCTGTGAGTTTCGTTACCGCAGTCGATAACCACCCGAGTCTCAACCAGGCGTCATGGCAAAGTCTTCAGCAAGTTCACCATGCCGCTGGTGGTGGAACACTCCTCGTGGACTTCGGCGGAGCTCGAGAATTTTTGGCCTATGGATTTTCACCAGCAACCACAGCGGCGCTGATAGCAACTCCCGCACTGATGTCAGCCCTCGGAGCTTACCTATCGTGGCTCGTGTATCGCTTGGCTCGATCGGTCATCGAGGGGGAGAGCTTCACAACGAACATCATTCGCCAAGTCGATCGAGCAACGATTGTGGTGGCGATTGTCGCCGTCGTTCACGAGGTTGTACGAATTGCGTCCATCAACGGGATTTATGCGGAAATCACCGAGGGCAGCGTCGCAATTCGATCGACGGACCTTGATTTCACGTTGTTGCTTGTTGCTGTCGGAATCGCCGCGTTCGGTCAACTTCTCAAGTCGGGGATCGCGTTGGCACGGGAGACGGAAGGCTTGATTTAGGTGGGGGAGCAGGAAACTACTCGCGTTCGCTGCAATCTCGACGAACTGCTGCGAAAGCGCAAGATGACACTTACGCAACTGTCAAAACTCACGGACATTTCGATGGTCAACCTCTCGGTGCTCAAGAATGACCGCGCACGCGCCGTGCGATTCACCACGTTGGTCGCGTTGTGTGACGCCTTGAACTGCCAACCGGGGGACTTGTTCACTGTAATTCCGGCAACAAGCGAGTTCTAGCGCCTGCGGACTCGGCGAACCGCAACGACGATAAAGCCGAGCAGGGCACCGATGACTGCACCGGCGGTATTGGAAACGAAATCGCCGGGATCGGGAATTCCGACCGACGTGATCTGTTGAACGGTCTCGATGATGAATGAGCCGAGGGACAGAGTGGCCGCCGCGCGCAACGGGGAACGCAGGAACATCGACAGGGTGAAACCGGCGGGGAAAAACAGGAACGCGTTGAGCGTCCAGTTCGCTCCGATGCGGGTCGAGTCGGCCCAGAGTTCCGGATTGAAGAACCAGATGTATTCGGCGGCGCCGTTCGCGTCACCGAGTCGCAGTGTGAAACCGGTCACGAGTGCGAGCGACCACAACGTCGCAATTGTCAGTCCGAGCGTTCGGCCAGATCCACGAGCGATGAACTTCGCGAACAACGTCAGCAGGAACCCGACGACCAGCGTCGTGGGGATAGCCCCGTTGGTTACGAACGGGTGGATGAAGGAGGCGAGTGAATCGAGGGAGGGCATCTGAAAACCTAATCTGACATAATGTGTATTATCGGATAATGACTATGGCGCGGCAACGCGCTCCAGTACCGCCAACAGGCCTGGAGGCCCGATAAATGGCGCTTCTGCGGCTAATTCGTCAAGACTCCACCACCGGATGTCGAGCACGTCGTGACGTTCAGAATCCGTCCAACCTGACGTATCGAGCTGGAATCGATCAACTGTCAACGCGTAGAAATAATCCACGTAGGAATGGAATCGCTGGCCGTCGGTCCAATCCCACCACCCTGGGATTTCGGCGATCGGTTCACCGAGTTGCGTCGGGTCAACGTCCATTCCCGTTTCTTCACGGAGTTCCCGCACGGCGGCTTCCAGAACCGTCTCGCCGGCATCGATTCCGCCCCCCGGCGTAATCCAGCGCGGCGGCAAACCCACACCAGCGTCAAAATGGGTTAAGAGCAGCAGAAAACACCCGGAACGGTCCCGCACGACAACCCTGGCGGTTTCGCGGTGTTGAACGTGCTCGCGGCCTTCCGGGTGAATCACTTGCCGTCCTTGCCGACCAATCCGAACGCTCGCATGGAAACCTGCACCATCGGACCGATTCCGAGCACGAACAATAACGTTCCGAGACCGACAGGGCCACCACACGCAATTCCGATGAGCGTCGCGCCGCCTTCAATCGCGGTGCGGACGAACCACACGGGACGATTGAACTTCTTGACGGAACCCGTCATGAGTCCGTCGCGCGGTCCAGGTCCCAGGCGTGCACCGATGTACATGCCCGTCCCCAGTGCGATGATCGCCATTCCAATGACAAACCACGCAATCTGCCCGAAAATCCCCCACGACTCGGCGTCGGGAACGAATCGCAGCGACAAATCAACAAAAGGCCCGATGAGAAGCGCATTGAATACAGTTCCGAGGCCCGGCATCTGCTTGAGCGGGATCCACAACAGCAGAATCAAGGCGCTCGCGAGCACAGTGGAGAGTCCGAAGCTCATTCCGGTGATGTTGGAAAGACCCTGTCCGAACACGTCCCACGGTGCGAGCCCAAGGTGTGCTTGGATTTCAAACGCGATACCCAGACCGAAGAGGTAGAGCCCGAAAATCAGCCGCGCAAGAACAAGCGGCTTCGGGAACTCGATGGTTGCCACGAGAAACTACTTGGTGAAGTAGTCGACATCCCCGACAAGACGGGTGTTGTCAGCAGGAATCGGCTCGACCGCGGCCAGCGCGATTTCGGCGGCGAATTCCTGAACGTTGTACAACTTCCCCACCGCATCCTTGCGAGCGTCAATCGCGCCCGGGTTCATGCGATCCAGCAGGGTCGCCGTGACGGTTCCCTCGATCATGTCGCCGGAGACGACGACAAACCCAATGCCGTCGGCCTCGAGTGCTGGGATCATCTCGCGCAGAGCGTCCTCACCAGCGCGCTTCGACAAGGCAACCGGGACGTACTCGGGCATGGTGTCCACCGTGCGAATGAAGTGTGCCTGGTGGCTGGTCACGAAGACAACCCGCGAACCCTCGTGCAACAGCGGGCGCAGAGTCGTCAGAGCGTTGACCTGAGCGTCGCGGTTGAGGCGCATCGCGTAATCCTCACCCTTTCCGGCTTCCATGCCGCCAGACGCGTTGAGGACGAGAATGTCGAGTCCCCCGAATTCCTGCTGCAATGTGTCGCGCAGCGCGGTGATGGTGTCGTAATCGGTCAGGTCAGCGCCAACAACAATGGCTTCTCCACCCTTTTCACGAATGCCCGCGGCAACCTTCTCGGCTCGTGCTTCCTTGTCGCGGTAGTTGATGGCAACACGGGCGCCTGCCTCGGCGAAGTATTGGACGGTGTCGGCACCAATCCCGCGGGACGAACCCGTCACAAACGCGGTCTTGCCGGCGAGTTGACCGGGCTTCAAAGGGTTTTCGCTCATGCGTCAACACTAACAAGCAAAACCCTCGTGATACCGTTCCACCGTGACGTTTCGCGCCGATTCCTACCCGTACTTTGACGTGCCGAAACCGCGCGTATTCGCCCATCGCGGGCTCCACACTGACCATCCCGAAAACACACGAGGAGCGTTCGCGGCGGCGCTCGCGATCGGTGTCTCCCACATCGAAACCGATGTCGTCGCATCTCGCGACGGAATTGCCATGATCGCGCACGATCTGCGATTAAACCGGTTGGCGGGAGTCGATGCGGCCATCGGTGACAAAGATGCTGCGGTGCTCGCGGATATTGACCTCGGCGGCGAGGGATTCATCACATTGCGCCAGGCTCTGACGGAATTTCCCGAGGTGCGATTCAACATCGACGTGAAAGACGAGCGAGCAATCGAAGACGTTGTGGACGTGGTGCACGACACGGACGCGCACGAACGTGTTCTCGTGACATCATTTTCTGCCGCGCGCAGACGAGCCGTCACGGCGGCCTTGCCGCGGGTGGCCAGTAGCGCGTCGGGAACCGAATTCCTGCGTATTTGGGCGGCGGTCAGCCTGTGGATAACTCCCCCGCTCCCCCAGATTCAGGCTCTGCAGATCCCCGAACGCGTGTACGGATTGAGGACGGTGTCGAAGGCGTTGGTCGAGCAATATCACCGGCTGGGACTCGAGGTTCACGTGTGGACGGTCAATGACGCCGCGGACATGCGCAGGCTTCTCGATCTCGGGGTCGACGGAATTGTCACCGACCGCGCAGACATCGCAATGGACGTCATCCGTTCACGTAATTCCTAGAAACGGTTGGGGAATAATTCAGCTTGTCCATGTCTTCTATACAACGAGACCCACAAGGACTCGAAGGAGGACAACATGAGCGACAAGCGATTGAAGGGCACGCGCCTCGGCAGTGTCAGTTTTGAAAGTGAAGAGGGCGTCGAATTTGTGTCGACCCAGGCAGTCACGTTCCGCACCGAAGACGGTGACGAATTCCAGGTCACGTTCATGGACGGCGTTGACCTGCCCTACGAATGGAATTCGCCTCACACGGGTAAGACCGGTCGGCGTCTCGACGCGAAGGGTAAGCCCGTTGAAGGGGTTGACCCGAACGCACCGACTCCCCCGGCACCGACCGTGACGCACTGGGAACAACTCCTCAAGCGCCGCACGATCGAGGAACTCGAAGTGATTTTGGCGGAGCGTCGCGAAGAGATGCGCGCGGCCGGCAAGTTCAACGAGCGCGCGGCCTAGCGGCGAAACAGACGGGCAATCCCCCAGCCCGTGATGCGTCCGAGCGCTTCGAGGACGATTCCGACGTGCATCTTGGATACCCCCGCCTCGCGTTCACGGAATGTGATGGGGTGTTCGATGATTGCGCCTCCGCGCGATTCGATGCGGTGTGCGACTTCGATCTGGAAGCAGTAGCCACTCGACGCGATGGAGTCGAGGTGGAGAGCGCGAAGCGTTGCGCATTTGAGAACGCGGAAACCGGCGGTCAGGTCGTGGACGTCAGAACGAAGTGCCCAGCGCGCGTAGGCGTTTCCGGTGCGGGAAATTACTTCGCGAACCCGACTCCATCCGACGATGTCACCACCGCGAACCCAACGCGACCCGATCACGAGGTCGCTGTCTGTGCGCTCAGCAATGTCGACGAGGATGGGCAGCACTGCCGGGTCGTGCGACCCGTCAGCGTCCATCTCGGCGACGAATTCATATCCGTGCTCGAACGCCCATGCGAACCCGGCCAAATATGCCGGTCCAAGTCCCTGCTTGTGGGCACGGTTGAGTGAGTGGACATTCGGTACGGACTGCGCGAGATCGTCGGCCAATCCGCCCGTCCCGTCGGGAGAATTGTCATCCACGATGAGGATGTCGATCGGCGAGTGTTCACGCACCCGCTCAACGATTCTCGCGAGGTTGTCGATCTCGTTGTATGTCGGGATGATGACGAGCGACTTAGACATCGATTCCTCGACGGCGCAGGAGAGGTGCGAAAACTGGGACGACTCCCCCGATGATGAGAGCCCATTCGAGTGGCAATCCGATGACCGAGGCGGGAGTCACGACGGTCGACAGCGGAACGTCAGCGAGCATGACTCCGGGCTCGAACGGGGTGAGTCGATCGATGTCGCCGCCGTCCGGCGCGATGATCGCGCTGACACCGACGGTCGACGTGTTGACTACAGCACGACCCGTTTCAACGGCGCGCATTCGTGCGATGCCTAACTGCTGAATGTTCTCGTCGGTGTGACCAAAGTCCGAATTGTTAGTCGGCGCGATGATGACGTTCGCTCCTTGCGTGAGCATCGAGCGGAAGTGACCGTCGTCGACGATGTCGTAGCAAATGGAGATTCCCGCGCGCACGTCACCGAACTCAAAGATGGGGTCTCGTGTTCCCAACGTATAGTCGCGCGGAACCATATCGAACATGTCCGGCGCGAGTGGGTAGAAAAAGTCTCGGGCGGGCAAGTATTCGGCGAACGGAACAGGGTGCACTTTGTCGTACTGGTCGACCGCACCCTTCCCTGCTTCCCACTGCAGAACCGAGTTGAATGTTTTGTCGCCGTCCTCGGTGATGGTGCCGAAGATGAATGGTGCGTCCGTTTCGGTCGAGATGTAGTCGGCGAATTTCGCTATCTGCGGGTACGCGAGCGGATTGATGTCCATCGCGTTTTCGGGCCACACGACCGCGTCAACACGGCCAATAGACACCGCCTTCATTGCGTCGAAGTGATTTTGGATGGCGTCACCCTGACGAGCGGTCGAGAACAGTGCCGAGTCCGAGTTTCCTTGGACTGCTGCGACGCGGAATGTTCCGTTCGGCGCACTCGCGAGCATGAGGTACGGGATTGGCAACAGCGCGAGCAAACCGGCGGCGATGATTGAAACACGTGTGACAAGAACGCGACGGGTGCCACCCCACTGCACGAGGAGCACTGTGACAACGACCGCGAGCACGATGACCGCGCTGGCGCCACTCATCCCGAACAACGTTGCCAGATAGCGGAACGGAGTGTCCGCCTGACTCTGGCTGACTCGCGCCCACGCGAATCCGCCCCACGGGAACTGCGCCGCGATCGCTTCGCGCGCGGTCCACGCGGCGGCGAGGACTGTTCCTGCGAGCATGATTCCGCGAACAGAATGAAGGTTGAGTCGATCCGCACCGTGCCACGCGGCAGCGAGCACAACGCCACCGAGAACCCAGATGACGGCTTGCATTCCGACGAGCCCCAACCACGGCACGACCCCGAGATATATCGTCAGCCAGCGCGCCACGACTCCGTAATACACGAACCCCGTGACGAGACCGAGAAGGGCGGCCGTCGACCAACGGGCACCGCGGAACGCAAACACCATCATCGGTAGACCGACGAACATGAGCAAGCCGATTCCCGGCTGAGGGAATGCGAGGCTGGCGAGCACCGCGCCGCCGACCGCCAACAGATAGCGAGTCATCAGCGGTTTCACGGTCTCAGCCTAAACGGATTACAGCGAGGCGGAATCGGCGACAATTCCACGACGAATGGTGGGGATGGCGTCTCGGGCGACCGCGGCAAGTTCGGGCGGTGCGACGTGCGCGATCTGGTCGAGGGAGTCGATGACCTGCTTTGCCCAGCGCACGAAATCGCCACCAGCGAGGTTGCATTCCTTGAGCACGTCATCGAGTCGTTGTCCCTTTGCCCAACGCTGAATGCCGAGAGCGAGACCGTATGCGAGCGGCGGCGTGACCTCGAGGTCCTCACGGTCTTCGGCAGAGTTTATGTCGTCCCAGACGCCTTCCATCGCGGTCGTTATCGGCCCGAACTGCCCCTTGGGGATTCGGCGCTGCATATCAACATCGTCGTCACGACGAGCTTCGTAGATTGCGGTCGAGAGAACCGCTGCGAGCGTCGGGCCATCCAATCCGTCCCACAACCCACGACGAAGGCATTCAGCGATGAGTAGATCACGTTCGCCGTAGATGCGTTGAAGCGAGACGCCCGCGGCGGTGAGGGTGTAATCGTCGTCTGCCGGGAGTAGGTATCCGTTTCGTTCGAGGATTCGACACACGCGGTCGAACACGCTTGC
>JBDLPW010000076.1:0-45682 GCA_039800905.1 Actinomycetota bacterium
AACCTATTTCTGTTGTGATCGGCGACACCGCCAAGGGGTACGCAAATCGAGTGGGCGAGCGCGCCGCATGGCGCGTCGTTCGCCGAAGAAGAAATGTCAACCAATCGAGTTGGTGAGGGAAGAATAATTCGACGTGCAGCGAATCGAAACCTGCTGCGTGTTATTAGTTTACCCGAGTTTGTTCGTCGACGGGCGAGGCGCGGGTTAACCTTGAAGACATGGCCAGTGAACGACTTCCCTCGACGGGTGCGCGGCCACAAATTCGGCCGAAGACGGAGGGGTGGAGCCAGGAACTCGACGCCGAGGGGCGTCCGGCGCTGAACTTCGAATCGCCGCGAGGCAAGAAGCCACCCGTGCATTGGGCGGACCTCTCGGTTGCGGAACGTGAGGCGAAAGTCGTCGAACTCGGGTTCCCGAAATTCCGTGCCAAACAGATTTCGACGCACTACTTTTCGCACTACACGTCCGACCCCGATTCGATGACGGATCTTCCGGCGGAATCGCGAACCGGGCTCATCGCCGAAACACTGCCGCCGCTCCTCACCGAGGTGAAACGGTTCGCGACGGATAGCGGCGACACCATCAAGTTCCTTTGGAGATTGTTCGACGGTGCGCTCGTCGAGTCGGTGCTCATGCGGTATCCCGGTCGCATTACGCTCTGCGTTTCGTCGCAGGCGGGTTGTGGCATGAACTGCCCGTTCTGCGCCACCGGCCAGGCCGGTCTGACGCGAAACATGTCCGCCGCGGAAATCGTCGAGCAGGTTGTTCGTGCGAACGCCGCAATCGCAGCGGGCAATCTTGGCGGCAATCCTGCCGACGGCCCGCAACGTGTCTCGAACATCGTGTTCATGGGGATGGGGGAGCCGCTCGCGAACTACGCCCGCGTGATGAAGTCGGTTCGCACCATGCTTGCTCCGCAGCCAAACGGTTTGGGGATGTCCGCCCGTCACGTCACCGTTTCCACCGTCGGGCTGGTTCCCGCTATCAACAAGCTCGCGGCAGAGGGACTCCAGCTCACGTTTGCGCTGTCCCTCCACGCACCGGACGACACCCTGCGTGACGAAATGATCCCGGTGAACTCGAGGTGGAAAGTGGACGAAGCACTCGACGCCGCCCGCGCCTACTTTGACGCCACGGGTCGACGCGTTTCTATTGAATACGCGCTCATCAAGGACATGAACGATCACGGGTGGCGAGCGGACCTGCTCGCCAAGAAACTCAACGACCGAGGCACTGGGTGGGTGCACGTTAACCCAATTCCTCTGAACCCAACGCCGGGTTCGGTTTGGACCGCGTCGGAACCAGCCGTCATGCGTGACTTCGTCAATCGGCTCGAATCGGCGGGAATCCCGACGACCCTCCGTGACACCCGCGGCAAAGAAATTGACGGCGCGTGCGGTCAACTCGCTGCCGCGGACGGCGTGTGATGGAGACGAACCCCGCGACAATCGCGCGTGTTCGGGCGATGCCGTTCGCTACCGTCTACCCGCTCTATCTGGCGAAGGTGGAACGCAAGGGCGGACTTCGCGAGGACCTCGACACCGTCATCAACTGGCTGACGGGGTACGATTCCGCCACTGTCGCTTCATTGATTGAATCGAAGCAATCGTGCGGCGAGTTTTTCGACAATTCGTCCATCAACGCCAACGCGCACCTCATCACTGGCAAAATTTGCGGCGTTCAAGTTGAGCTAATCGACGACGAGTTCATGAAGCGAGTGCGCCAACTCGACAAGCTCGTCGACGAGGTCGCCAATGGGCGACCTATGGGCAAGATTCTTCGCGCTTAGCGGCCCTGCGGGCGTCGCGAGCGCGTCGCGTTCGCAGTGCGGCCCGTGTTTACCGTGCGGTTTTCTCGCTGTGCGCGTTTGCGCTGGGCGTTGGCGCCCGTCGAGGTTCCACGAGGCTGCTGTTGCTGGACAACGCGCGGCGCGGGCTTAACGTATTCGGCAACCTCGCCGACCAATGTCGCGACGGCTGCAGACGCTGGGGTGACGTTTTCCGGAGTGACGGCGATGGATGCCTTGCGGAGCATCGCAGCAAGGTCTTTGCGTTGTTCCGGCAGGCAGATGGTGACAACATCTCCGGCAGAGCCAGCGCGAGCGGTGCGACCCGAGCGGTGCAGGTACGCCTTGTGCTCGGTCGGCGGATCGACATGAATGACGAGTTCGACATCGTCGACGTGCACTCCGCGGGCGGCAACGTCCGTGGCGACTAGGACCTTCACGTCACCGGCGCTGAATGCGGCGAGGTTTCGGTCACGGGCGGGCTGCGACAGGTTACCGTGGAGGTCAACGGCAGGAATTCCCTGTTCCGTCAGCAATTTCGCGAGTTTCTTTGCGTGGTGCTTGGTACGCATGAAGAGGATTCGGCGGCCGGTACCCGAGGCGAGGGTCTTGACCAAGTCTTTTTTCACACCTGCGTCAGCAACCTCGAACACGTGATGCGTCATGTCAACCACGGGGGAGTGAGCCTCGTCGACGGAATGCAAGATCTCGTTGTGAAGGAACTTGGCAACGAGCTTGTCAACGCCGTTGTCGAGCGTCGCACTGAACAGCAATCGCTGTCCGTCGCGCGGAGTTGCGGTGAGGATGCGCGTCACGCCCGGAAGGAATCCCAGGTCCGCCATGTGGTCTGCTTCGTCGAGGACGGTGATCTTTACTGAGTCGAGGTGGATGTGACCCTGTTTCATGAGATCTTCGAGACGTCCGGGTGTGGCCACGACGATGTCAACGCCGCGTCGCAGAGTTTCGACCTGCTTGTTTTGTGAGACGCCGCCGAAGATCGTCATCGTGCGCAGACGGTAAACCGCCGCAAGGGGTTCGAGCGTCGCGCTGATCTGGGTTGCGAGTTCGCGCGTGGGGGCGAGAATGAGTCCCGTCGGGCGACCCGGCAGTTTTGCTGAGCCAATGTTTTTCGCGAGTCGGACGACCATCGGAATTGCGAAAGCAAGCGTCTTTCCCGAGCCGGTCTTTCCTCGGCCAAGCACATCACGCCCCGCGAGAGTGTCGGGGAGTGTGTCGATTTGGATCGGGAACGGTGTTTCTTTTCCGTCGGCCGCGAGAGCGGTGATGAGAGCGGCGGGCACGCCGAGCGTGCTAAAGGTGGGCGTAGTCACAGTAATTCCTGTTTCGTGAAGGCGATTGAATTCGCAATTGTGCGGCCTCAATCGAGTGGGCGAACATGCCGGTCGGCACGATCGTTCGCCGAAGAAAAGATGTCAACCGAAATGACCGGTGAGGGATGCGTTATTCGACGCGCACATCGAAAAGTGTCGAGTGCAATGATTTCAGTCTACCTGCTCGATTAGGAGCCGAGAAGCGCCTTCATCTCGGCAATTTCCGCGGTCTGCGCCTTGACGATTGCTTGACCGCGAGCGAGTGTTGCGGATAGTGCGACCGGCAAAACAAAGTGCTTCATAGTCGAATGTTCACCATTCTGGCTGTGAGCCGACAAATAGGCTTTGGTCATTTCATTCGCATACGAACGACACCGACCGATACGATGGAAACACACGCGATGTTGCGAAAGGTTGTTCAATGACGAACACGTCACAGGATTTCGAATCTGCTGATTGGTCGGCGAAAGAGGCAATTGCGGAGGAGCTTGTTCCCGTCATCGGGCGCCTGTACCGCCACAACGGGGTCGTTCTCTCCGTCCACGGTCGCAGTCTCCTCAATCTTTCCCCCATCGACATTGTTCGCATCCACCGATTCGCTCGTCACGTAGACGGCGCCGAGTTGCCCATCGCCGACACGGCTCGAGTGCTCGACGCGCTAGTCGCACTCAAACCCGGTCCGGCGTCGATTGACGTCGCCCGGCTGCACGCCGATTTCCGCGCGAGTGGGTCGAGAGACCTTTCCTCGTGGGTGTCCGACGAACTCTCGAGTATCGCAAACCAGCAGCCCACCGAACACGCCGAGGGACGTGATGTTGTCCTTTACGGTTTTGGGCGAATCGGTCGACTTGTTGCACGCATTCTGCTCGCGCGCGCCTCAGACATCCAGGGCTTGCGGCTGCGAGCGATTGTTGTCCGCAAAGGTGGCGACACCGACCTCGTCAAGCGCGCCAGTCTGTTGCGCCGTGACTCTGTCCACGGACCATTCAATGGTTCCATCACCGTCGACGAGTCCAAGAACCTCATCATCGCGAACGGCACTGCGATTCAGGTGATCTATGCGGACAACCCGGCCGCGATCGACTACACCGAGTACGGAATTGAGAATGCCATCGTCGTTGACAACACGGGTCGCTGGCGCGATGAAGCCGGCCTTTCGCAACATCTCGAGTCGACGGGTGTTGCCCGAGTTCTCCTGACTGCCCCCGGCAAGGGCTCGCTCAAGAACGTCGTGTACGGCATCAACCACAACACGATCACCGATGAAGACCGCATCGTCACGGCAGCGTCGTGTACGACCAACGCGATCACGCCGGTACTCAAAGTCATCAACGACCAATACGGTGTTGAGTATGGGCACGTCGAAACTGTTCACTCGTTCACGAACGACCAGAATCTGATCGACAACTTCCACAAGGGCGATCGTCGCGGCCGTTCCGCAGTGCTCAACATGGTCATCGCGGAGACTGGCGCCGCGAGCGCAGTCGCCAAGGCGTTACCGGAACTTGCAGGCAAACTGACGGGGAATGCGATCCGTGTTCCAACGCCCGATGTGTCGATGGCTATCCTCAATCTCACGCTGGGCACAACGGTGGAAAAAGACGCGCTTAATGCTTATCTGCGAGAGATGTCTCTTGGATCGCCACTCCGACACCAGATTGATTACATCGAATCGGCCGAAGTCGTCTCGACCGATTTTCTCGGTTCGCGCCGAGCCGGCATCGTTGACGGACTTGCCACCATCACGAGTGGGAACCACGCAGTCGTGTATGTCTGGTACGACAACGAGTATGGATACAGCCACCAGGTTGTGAGAGTGTTGGAGAAGTTGGGCGGCATCGCTCGCCCCTTTTTCCCCCAACCGAAAGCCTGAGATGTCTGAACCTCGTCGCCGAATTCATCCGGCGTGGTTTGTCGCGGCCGTCGCGTTTGTTGCATTGATGGGTGCTGCGGGTTTCCGTGCAGCACCTGGGGCGTTGATGATTCCCATGAACGACGAATTTGGTTGGCCGATCTCGACGATGTCGATGGCCGTTAGCGTGAACATTTTCCTTTACGGATTGACGGCTCCGTTTGCCGCGGCTCTCATCGGCCGCTTCGGTATTCGCGCCGTCACAATGGTTGCGCTGGCTCTCATCGCGGCAGGTTCGGGCCTAACGGTATTCATCACCGCGGAGTGGGTTCTGTACTTGACGTGGGGTCTTCTCATCGGGCTCGGAACGGGATCCATGGCTCTCGTGTTCGCAAACGAAATCGCGAGCACATGGTTCATCAAACGTCGGGGGCTCGTCACGGGGATATTGTCGGCGGGTAGCGCGACCGGACAGCTGGTATTCCTTCCCTTCGTCGCCGCCTTAGCGGAAAACACTGGGTGGCGAACTGCATCGTTGTTGATCTCCGTGTGTGCAATCGCCGTGATCCCACTCGTGTTTTTCTTCATCCGAAACCACCCGTCGGAATTCGGCGTCGATGCGTACGGCGCGGAAAAAGGCGCCACCCCTCCTCGTGTCACACAGACCGGCGCTGTTCGCCGTGCCGTGACAGGTTTGAGGGACGCCTCGAAAACCGGCTCATTTTGGGCACTTGCTGCAGCGTTCTTCATTTGTGGAGCGACCACGAATGGCCTCGTCGGGGTGCACTTCATCCCGTCGGCACATGATCACGGGATGTCGTTGACGGTCGCCGCGGGTCTCTTGGCCGTTGTGGGAGTTTTCGACATCGTCGGAACCGTCATGTCGGGTTGGTTGACCGATCGAATTAACCCACGCTACCTCCTCACCGGGTATTACGCCTTCCGCGGCGTCGGGTTGTCGTTCTTGCCATTGTTGTTGTCCGCCGAAGTCCACCCGTCGATCATCATTTTTGTTGTTGTGTACGGCCTTGACTGGGTTGCAACCGTGCCGCCGACTGTTGCACTGTGTCGGGAGTACTTCGGCGACCGCGCCGGGATTGTGTTCGGCTGGGTATTCGCGTCCCACCAGGTCGGAGCGGCATTTGCCGCAACCGTCGCTGGCGTTGTGCGTGACCAATTCGGTGACTACGCGTTCGCCTGGATCGGCGGAGCGGTGTTGTGCGTGATCGCTGCAGTGTTCTCGTACATCGTCAAGCCCCCGAGAGTCGGACGCTGGGTGGCCGTCTAGTCTTCCCGGAACGCGTATTTCGGTAAACTGAAACCTCAACGACGTCTACTCCCGTGGAGCTTTATGCGGGGGCTCCCGAGGAGTATTTCCGTGACAACTGGCGCACGCACGCACGACATTCCGGTGTCGTTCGAGGTGTATCCGCCGCGTGATCTTGCCGCAGCCGGAAGTCTCGTCACAACCATCAAAGAGCTCGCCACTGTCGACCCGCAATTCATCTCGGTCACATTTGGCGCGGGCGGTTCGAATCGTCGTAGTTCACTCGATGTGTTGCGTTTCATCAAGGAGCACACGCACGTCGAGGCTCTTGCGCACCTCACGTGTGTGGGAAACTCACACGCCGAGGCAGCTGCAATCGTGCGCGAGTTTCTCGAAGCGGGAATTACGTCGTTTCTCGCGTTGCGTGGTGATGCACCGACTGGTGAAGAGCACGTTGGCGACTTCATGGGAGACATCAAGTCGGCATCCGAACTCGTTCAGCTCATCGCTAACGTGCAGTCGGAGAGAGTGCCGTGGACCGAATCGCACGCTCCCGGAAGTGACCGCGGTCGCATTCTTGACCCCACACCGGGTCGGGTCACAATCGCGGTTGCGGCGTTCCCCAATGGTCATCCAGAATCCGGTTCAACTCGTCGCGACATTGATTCGTTGCTCGCGAAACAGGCGGCGGGTGCCGACTTTGCGTTGACACAGTTGTTCTTTCACGCCGACGACTATTTCCGCTTCGTCGACCGCGCACATGAGGCGGGCGTTGAAATCCCGATCATCCCGGGCATCATGCCCATCACCTCGCACTCGCGTCTCATGCGCGTGGTCGAGCTGACGGGGGAGAAGGAACCGTCCGAACTGTCAATCGGGCTGCAAGTCGAACCTGACGCCGCCGGCCGCGCCCGCGTCGGTGTCGACTACGCCATCGAGCTTGTAACAAAACTTGTTGCGGGCGGTGCGCCGGCAATTCACCTCTACGCTTTTAATCGGCATGACACCGTTCTGGACGTCGTTCGCGGCGCTGGTTTACGGTAACCACATCAAGGAGAAACATCACAGTGACTGCATCGAACACAACGCCGTTCCCGACTGGAACCATCGCGGGATACCCGCGCATTGGCGCCCACCGCGAGCTCAAGAAGTTGCTCGAGGCGTACTGGAAGGGGTCGATTGACCGCGCTGCGTTCGATGCCGGTGCCGCAGAACTTCGCGCACACAACCGTCGACACTTGGTCGCTCTCGGTTTGGGTGCGACGGACTCGTCGATTCCGTCGGACGCGTCGTATTACGACCACATGGCTGACATGACGTTGATGCTTGGCGCAATCCCGCACCGTTTTGAGTCCCGCCGTGCTCACGACGGTTCGCTTGATCTCGACGCATATTTTGCTATCGCCCGCGGAGACGCCGAGAACCCGCCCCTGGAAATGACGAAGTGGTTCGACACCAACTATCACTATCTCGTTCCCGAGATTGGCCCGCAGACCCCGATTTCGTTGTCCTCGCGACGCGTCGTCGAACTTTTCCTCGAGGCGAAGAATGACGGGTTTGTCACGCGTCCGGCTCTCGTCGGCCCCGTCACGTACCTTGCCTTGAGCAAGGCATCGGAATCGGCACCGGAGGGCTTCGACCCGCTGTCCCGTCTTGACGATGTCGTACAGGTGTACGCGGAAATCCTCGGTGAACTGGCTGGAGCCGGCGCCGAGTGGGTCCAGCTTGACGAGTCCGCAGTGGTGAGCGAAAACCTGGGCATCGACGTCGACAAGATTCACGCCGCGCTCCGCCACGCATACATTGGCCTGACCCGCGTCAACACTCCTCGACTTTTCGTCCTCACGTCGTACGGCACAATTCCGAACGACGCGTTGAACGTCCTCGCGTCACTCGAGGTTGACGCCATTGGCGTTGACCTCGTCAAGGGTGACGTCCCGCAGCCTGCGGTATCGCTGTCGAACACCACCCTCGTCGGTGGTGTGATTGACGGTCACAACATCTGGCGCGGCAACCTTGGTGCAGCGTTCGGCAAGCTCGAATCGCTTCGTGGACTCGGCGCCGCTGCTGTCGCCGCCTCAACATCCACCTCACTGTTCCACGTGCCTCACTCGCTCGAGGGTGAAAACCACCTTTCGGCCGAGCTCCGCTCGTGGTTGGCATTCGCCGACGAGAAGGTTGGTCAGGTCGTCACCCTTGCAAAGGGTCTGACCGCGGGCCGCGAAGCGATTGCCGCGGACATCGCCGCTGCTGCCGCTGCACTGGAGGACCGCGCGTCGGCCAACGGTGTGCGTGTTGATGCTGTTCGTCAGCGCACCTCCGCGCTGTCGCCCGCCGACTTCACGCGCGGTGACGCTCGGGAGCGTCACGACCTGCAGGCGAAGCGTTTCAACCTCCCTCCGCTGCCGACAACGACCATTGGTTCGTTCCCGCAAACCAACGAGATCCGCGTCGCACGCGCCAAGTTCGCCAAGGGTGAACTCACAGAGGCGCAGTACGAGGACGAAATGAAGGCTGAAATCGAACGCGTCGTTCGACTCCAGGAAGACCTGGACATCGATGTCCTTGTTCACGGCGAGCCCGAGCGCAACGACATGGTCCAGTACTTCGCAGAACAGCTCAACGGTTTCGATGTCACTGTCAACGGTTGGGTGCAGTCGTATGGTTCGCGTTGTACCCGTCCCTCGATTCTCTGGGGTGACGTGTCGCGTCGCGGTGCGATGACCGTTGACTGGTCGACGTTCACCCAAAGCCTCACGAAGCGCCCTGTCAAGGGCATGCTCACCGGTCCGGTGACAATCATGGCGTGGTCGTTCGTTCGTGACGATGTGCCCCTCGCAGAAACCGCTAACCAGCTTGGCCTGGCTCTTCGCGATGAAGTGAGTGACCTCGAGGCCGCCGGTATCGGGATCATTCAGGTCGATGAGCCCGCCCTGCGCGAACTCCTCCCGCTCAAGCAGAAGGATCACGCGCAGTACCTCGAGTGGTCCGTGGGTTCGTTCCGACTCGCGACAAGCGGTGTACGCGCCGAAACACAGATCCACACCCACCTCTGTTACTCGGAGTTCGGTCAAATTATCGACGCGATCGATGGTCTCGCAGCCGATGTGACCTCGATCGAAGCCGCGCGTAGCCGCATGGATGTTGTTGACGACATCGCGCGCAGCGGTTTCGACCGCGGAGTCGGACCCGGTGTGTGGGACATCCACTCGCCGCGCGTTCCGTCGGCGGATGAACAGACCGCACTGATCGAGCGTGCGCTCGAAGGTGTTCGCACCGATTTGCTGTGGGTGAACCCCGACTGTGGATTGAAGACGCGCGGCTACAACGAGACGGTTCAGTCGCTCAAAAACCTTGTTGAGGCGACAAAGCGCGTTCGCGCAACGCTGTAATCAACAAATGCACCGGCGGTCACACAACGTGACTGCCGGTGTGTCGTTAATCTAAAGAATTTCGGACAGCAATGCTTCGACACGTGCTTTGATGTCGTCGCGAATCGGTCGCACCGACTCGATCCCTTGCCCGGCGGGATCTTCGAGAACCCAGTCCTCGTATCGTTTGCCGGGGAAGTACGGGCACGTATCGCCACACCCCATCGTGATGACGACGTCGCTTTCCTTGACGGCTTCGATTGTTAGGATTTTCGGCTGGTTCGCGGCGATATCAATCCCGACTTCGCGCATCGCTTCGACGGCGACGGGGTTGATGGTCTCTGCAGGCGCCGAGCCAGCAGAGAGGACCGTAACACGGTCGCCCGCGAGGTGGTGCAACCAACCCGCAGCCATCTGGGAGCGTCCGGCGTTGTGGACACATACGAACAAAACAGTGGGGGCGGTCATGGTTTCCACCATAACCGCCCCCTGTGAACGTAAAGTGAATTACTTCCTCGGAGCAAACGTGTTCGCCACGACCGCGACGATAACGGCGCCGACGAGTTGAATTCCGATGAAGGGGCCGACACCGGCGACACCCGCCGAAGCGAAAGAGTCGGTGAACATGTGCCCGAAGGTCACGGCGGGGTTGGCCATGCAGCCCGTGGGGGACAACAGAATGGCGGTTCCGATCCACAACGGAACGAGCACATTGAGGCCTTCGCCACCCTTGCGTCGGACCATCGTCACAATAAGGCCAACGAGGACGACGGTGCAGAGCAGTTCGCTTGCGAGAAGTGCAACGGTCGGAACTTCGCCGGCGGTGGTAGCAACGAGGCTGCCATCCCACAGGAAGTTCGCCGCAACCGCGGCAACGAATCCACCGAGCAACTGTGCTGCGATGTAGGGAACTGCAACGGCCGTCTTAGCGTGACCGGCGATGGTCAAACCGATGGTGACAGCGGGGTTGAAATGGCCACCCGAAATCGGTCCACCGACGGTGATGCCGATACCGAGCGCGAGTGCACTCACGATGGAGATTCCGAGGAGCGTGAATCCAGGGTTGCCAGTGAGGTACGTGAGCTGGTAGCCCGTACCAATCTGGGCGCCGACCAACAGGGCGGTTCCGAGGAATTCAACAAGGATAGAGCGAGTTAATGTCGTCATGCTTTCAGGCTAGCGAGAAGCCGGTGGAAATCGCGGAGGGCAAGTGGGGTCTTTTGTCCCATCACGCGCCGCTGGGATTCTGGTAAGGTAAGCCTTACCTCATCAATCTGGAAATACTGGCCTGCTGAGGTACGGAGAAAACGCAATGCTCGCCAACTTCCTCATCGGACTTCGCGAAGGGCTCGAAGCAAGCCTCATCATCGGAATCCTCATCGCCTTCGCGGTGCGATCCGATCGTCGTCACGTCATTCCCGCCATTTGGGGTGGAGTGGCCGCAGCAGTTTCACTTTCGGCGGTTACGGGTGCCGTGCTCTTATATGGGCTGGGGGAAACGGGTGAAGCCGTTGAACCAATTCTGTCCGGGGCGCTGTCAATTCTCGCCGCAATCCTCGTGACGTGGATGGTCTTCTGGATGGCGAAGACCGCACGCAACCTCAAGGGATCACTGGAGGAGAGCCTTTCCACTAGTTTTGGGCGAAACGTTTTCGCCGTCGCACTTGTCGGTTTCTTCGCTGTTGCGCGCGAGGGAGTAGAAACCGCCCTGTTCATCTGGGCGTCCGTCAATGCATCGGGTGAGCAGATCGGTGCACTCGCAACGGTGTTGCTCGGAATCGCAATGGCCGCAATTCTCGGCTGGCTGTTCTATCGCGGAGCGCTCACGATCAACCTGCGTGTGTTCTTCCAGTGGACTGGGATCGGATTGATCCTCGTTGCCGCGGGCATTTTCGCCTACGGAATTCACGAATTCCAAGAAGTTGGGTTCTTGCCAGAGGGCGCCGCACTCTATGACGCATCCGGTTGGCTCAGCCACGACACCGTCGTGGGGTCGTTGTTGTACGGCCTGTTCAGTTACCGTCCGAACCCCACCGCGCTCGAAGTCGTCGCGTGGTTCGGTTACATCGTGCCGGTGATGACCGCGTTCCTGCGCAGTATCGTCGGTACGCGCAAACCCGTGACCGTGTGACAAACGACAGTAGTCATCTACGCCCCCGCTGGCGCAATAGTTCAGCGGACTGCCGTCAAGCCGAGTGTTCTCGTCGGGAACGGTCTTGGACTCGTCAAAGGTGCGGCCTACCAGGTGATTGCAGGCAAAGGCGCGACGAACTACGCGATTGGTCTCAGTGGCGCTCGAACTTGACTTCGACGCACACGAACTGGAACTCTTTCATCGGAGTGCCGAGGCGCTCACCGAATCGGCGGCGTCACTCGGCATCAACTAGGCAGAAACCGCCAGCTTCGACTTCCAGTCGACCAGAGCACGGACCTGCCAACTGGTGTCGTCCGCAAGTGTCTCCATCGTGTCAGCCGGGACGTAATAATTCACGGCGAGGAACGATCGAACCTTTTCGTCAGGGTCGTTGACGAGCGATCGAAGGATGTCGCACGGAACGTGCTCGTTTCGTGCAATCCACGACCGAACCTCGGGATCCGCATCGGCCGCTAATGCCGCGTACACCTCATCGGGAGCGTGATACGAGGCCGCGACACTTGCGCGAATCTTCGGGTTCGGGTCCTTCGCCATCGCGCGAAGACGCGCAATCTTTGTCGCCGTGACCGCGGGGGAGAGGAACTGTGCCACGGGGTCATCACTGTGTACGACACCGTTGGTGAGCTCGGCGTTCTGAGCGCGCTGAGCAGACGTGTTGAAACGGATGCAGGACATACCGCAATGTTACGAGTCAGCGCTCTGTTACCTGAACAACACTCCGACTACAATCTGGTGTATGGCACGCACGGGAACCGAACGCATCTGGACCGTTCCCAACGTTATCTCGTTCATTCGTCTTGCATTCGTGCCCGTCTTCTTCTGGCTGCTTGTCACCGGTCAAGATGGTCCCGCGCTCGCGGTCCTCATCATTGCGACGGCGTCAGATTTTGTGGACGGGTTCATCGCCCGCAACTTCAATCAGGTGACGAGGTTGGGGGCGCTTCTCGACCCCGCGTCAGACCGATTGTTCATCACCGCGAGCGTGATTGGTTTGGCCGCGCGTGAAATGTTGCCTGTTCCACTGCTCCTCGCGGTTCTCGCCCGAGACCTGATCCTCCTGACGATTGTTCTCGTACGAGGAGTGCGAATCCAGCATTTCCCCAAGGTCAATTTCGTGGGCAAGACGGCGACATTCATCCTCTTCGTCGCGTTCCCTGTCATCGTGCTCAGCCACATTTTCACGACCGCCGCGATTCCGCTCGCCGTGCTCGGCTGGATTCTTGGGGCGTCCGGTGCGGTCATGTATTGGATCGCCGGTGCGACCTACCTTCCCGCGCTTTTTGCCGCTCCTGCCCGTAGTGCACGACTTCGCAATCGGTTAGGGTAGAAGGCGGAGGACCAATGAGCGACCACGACGAACAGCACAGCACCGAGCATCTCGGTAGCGACTTTGCTGCACGTCTCGCCGACCTCGAAGCCAACGCCACCGCCGAAGAGAACGCTGCCGTCGCGGCACTTCCGTCGGGTAGCGCGCTTCTCATCGTGCGTCGCGGTCCGACCGTCGGCGCACGATTCTTGCTCGACTCGGACATCACCGTCGCTGGCCGCCACCCTGACGCGGATATCTTCCTCGACGACGTCACGGTCTCGCGCCGTCACGCCGAAATCCTTCGCGACGGCACCTCGTTCTCTATTCGCGATCTCGACTCGTTGAACGGCACGTACCTCGACGGTGAGCGCGTGTCCGGCGGCACTTTGGTCGATGGCGCAGAAGTTCAAATTGGCAAGTACCGCATGACGTTTTTCCCGTCGCGCCACGACATCGTCGATGGAGCGTAAGGAATGAGCGCACTCAAGGCCGGGGCAATCCCCACCGGTCAGACCATCGGGCAAGTTCTGACTCAACTGCGAATCCAGTTTCCCGACCTGACTTCGACGAAGCTCCGTTACCTCGAGGACGAAAAGCTCATCAGCCCGACGCGTCTACCGAGTGGGTACCGTTCGTATTCGGCGAACGATGTTGCTCGAATTCGTATGGTCCTCACGCTTCAGCGTGATTACTTCCTCCCTCACAAGGTCATCCAGGGGATTCTCGACGACGTTGACGCAGGAAAGAAGCCGGCTCTTCCCAGCGGCGCCGAGCTCACCGTCGAATCGATGCTCTCGATCGAGGTGCGCTACACCCGCGCCGAGATGTTGTCGAAGACTGGAGCGCCCGCGTCTCTCTTGAACGATGCCGTCACGATGGGTCTGATTGTCCCAGCGGAGATATATGGCGAAGAGTCGTTCACGATCTTGCAGGCTCTGGTGGAACTCAAAAAGTCGGGTCTCGAACCGCGCCACCTGCGTACGTTAAAAGTTCAGGCCGAGAAAGACGCAGCAACATTGCGAAGCGTGGTCCTTCCGGTTGCGAAGAGTTCCAGTAGAGTTGGGCGTCAGAAGGCCATCGATATGGCTCGCGACCTCGCAGTGAATCTCGAAAAAGTGCGTTTGGCAGTGATGATGAGGTCGGTCGACGAATCGATTGACTAGCCGCGACACGCCCGAGGCGTGTTGTTGCTGGTGGTGACGTTTCCGTCACTACAGTGGAGACATTAACTCTCAAGTAGAAGGTGAAGGTTGGTGCAGAATGGGTGACATGACGCAGAACCTCGGCGACGCCGCCGAAGGCTACCGCGGAATCATCGCGGCCAAGGCTGCCGGCATTTCTTACCGTCAGCTCGACTACTGGGCGCGCACTGAACTTGTCGCACCGACCGTTCAGACTGCTACTGGGTCTGGATCACAGCGCCTTTACTCGTTCCGCGACATTCTTGTACTCAAGCTCGTCAAGCGACTTCTTGACACCGGAATCTCGCTCCAGCAGATTCGTATTGCGGTCGACCAACTTCGTTCGGCCGGAATCGATGACCTCACCGGAACAACGCTCATGAGCGATGGTGCTTCGGTTTATCTCTGCACGTCGAGCGACCAGGTCATCGACCTCGTCAACCGCGGACAGGGCGTATTCGGCATCGCAGTCGGCGCAGTACTGCGCGAGGTGGAAACCACCCTCATCGAGTTCGATGCCGCTCCGGTTGCTGCGGTGATCGACGAGCTCGCCATCAAGCGAGCACACCGCGCGTCCTAGCCGCGGTTTTCGCTGAGAATCTGACGCAACAGCAGATCGAACTTCTGCGCTAGCGTCTGCGACAATTCGCCCGGCCAACGGTGAATCGGTGTTGCCGCTCCGGTCGCCTGCTGCATCGTCAACGTTTCGTCGATAGTGGGGGACAGGATGTGCTGTCCGAACAACTGGTCCATCTCGCCCATGCGGAACTGGTGTTCGCGACTGTCCTGTCGGTGACGGTTGATGATGACACCCGCGGTGCGGAGGCGAGGTGACATCTGCTGACGCATCGATTCGAGCGCGTTGAGCGTGCGGTGCACCGCTGTCACCGAGAACAATCCGGGTTCCGCGACGATGGCGACGGCGTCCGATGCGGTCCACGCCGTTTGCGTCAACGCGTTGAACGACGGTGGGCAATCAATGAGGACGAGGTCGTAATTCTTCTCGACGAGAACGAGGGCCTCTTCGAGTCGCCACAGGTCATTCTTCGTCGGGTTGGGAATGTCGTGGTTGGACGACGCCTGCGATCCCATGAGGACGTCGACGGCAACGTCGCCGGGACCGGTCCATGAGCTCGGGATGATGGCTGAGCGAACGTTCTTCTTCGTCGCTGACTTGAGAACGGTGTCGATCGTGACGCCGTGAGACGACCGCGAAGCAAGCGCGGCCGACACGTCTGATTGCGGGTCCATGTCGATGATGAGTGTTCGCAAGCCCTGAGCGAATGCTGCTGAGGCGAGTCCGAGGGTGATGGTGGTCTTACCGACCCCGCCCTTCAGAGAGCTCACGCTGACTACCTGCACAGAGTCCACCTTATCCGTCAAGTAGGCTGGAACTCTTGATTGCCCGTGAAATCGGGCGAATTGGCTGGTGAAGGAGGGGCATGTTCAACAAAATTCTCGTCGCAAACCGTGGCGAAATCGCGATTCGCGCATTTCGTGCCGCCTTCGAACTTGGTGCCAAGACAGTGGCCGTTTTCGCTTACGAAGACCGTGAATCGACTCACCGTTTCAAGGCCGATGAGGCTTACCAGATTGGTGAAGTCGGTCACCCGGTCCGTGCTTACCTTGACATCGACGAAATCATTCGCGTCGCTAAAGAATCTGGCGCAGACGCGATTTACCCCGGTTACGGGTTCTTGTCCGAAAACCCCGAACTGGCTCGCACGGCGGCGGAAAACGGCATCACGTTCATCGGTCCCGGCGCCACCGTGCTCGAGATGGCGGGAAACAAGGTCACCGCAAAGGAACACGCGATTGCGGCCGGTGTTCCCGTTCTGAAGTCCTGTGACGCGACGACCGACCTCGACGAACTCGTTGCGTTCGCGGACTCAATCGGGTACCCCGTGTTCGCGAAGGCTGTCGCTGGTGGTGGCGGCCGTGGAATGCGCCGTGTTGAGTCGAAGGAAGACCTGCGCCCTGCTCTTGAGGCCGCAATGCGCGAAGCCGAAACCGCGTTCGGCGACGCTCGAATGTTCATTGAACAGGCAGTCCTTCGCCCGCGTCACATCGAAGTGCAAATCCTTGCCGACTCGACGGGCGACACCATGCACCTTTTCGAGCGTGACTGCTCGGTTCAGCGTCGTCACCAGAAGGTCGTCGAGATTGCACCGGCCCCGCACCTGGACGACACCGTTCGTCAGGCTCTGTACCGTGACGCCGTCGCATTCGCGAAGTCGATTGGCTACGTCAACGCCGGGACGGTTGAGTTTTTGCTCGACACCGCCGGCGACCGCGCTGGTCAGCACGTGTTCATTGAGATGAACCCCCGAATCCAGGTCGAGCACACGGTGACGGAAGAGATCACCGATGTGGACCTCGTCCAGTCGCAGATGTTGATTGCGAGTGGTTCGACCCTGAAGTCGCTGGGTCTTTCGCAGGACACTCTCGCCATTCGCGGCGCCGCGTTGCAGTGCCGCATTACGACAGAGGACCCGACTGCTGGGTTCCGTCCCGATACGGGCCGAATCACGACCTACCGTTCACCGGGTGGTGCCGGAGTCCGTCTCGACGGTGGAAGCGTTGCGCAAGGCGCACGTGTTTCACCGCACTTCGACTCGATGCTGGCGAAGATGACGACGCGTGGTCGCAACTTCGAAGCGGCCGTCGCGCGTGCGCGCCGTGGTCTCGCGGAATTCCGTATTCGTGGCGTGACCACGAACATCGCTTTCCTGCAGGCTCTGTTGGAGGACCCGACGTTTGTTGCCGGAGACCTTTCGACTGCATTCATCGATGAGCGTCCGCACCTTGTCAACGCGCGCGCGAGCCGTGACCGAGGAACGAAGTTGCTGACGCACCTGGCAGAGACGACCGTCAACCGTCCGAACGGTGCCGGCGACGATGTGTTTGACCCTGCAACGAAGTTGCCTGAGGTGGACCTCAGTGTCCCCGCACCGAAGGGGTCCCGCGATCGCTTGCGCGAACTGGGTCCCTCGAAGTTCGCTGCGGAAATCCGCAACCAAACCAGACTCGCGGTGACGGACACCACGTTCCGTGACGCACACCAGAGCCTTCTCGCGACGCGCGTGCGCACGCGTGACCTCACGGCGGTCATGCCACACGTGGCACGCCTGACTCCTGAGCTGTTCTCGGTCGAGGCGTGGGGTGGTGCAACGTACGACGTCGCACTGCGCTTCCTCGGGGAGGATCCGTGGGTTCGACTCGCCGAGATGCGCGAGGCGCTGCCCAACGTTGCAATCCAGGCACTCGTGCGTGGACGCAATACGGTTGGCTACACTCCTTATCCCACCGCGGTGACCACGGCGTTCATTCGTGAAGCGACCGACACTGGCGTGGACATTTTCCGTATTTTTGATGCCCTCAACGATGTCAACCAGATGCGCCCCGCGATCGATGCGGTACTCGAAACGGGAACCGCGTTGGCGGAAGTCGCCCTGTGTTACACGGGCGATCTCCTCAACCCCGCTGAGGACATCTACACGCTTGATTACTACCTGCGTTTGGCTGAGGACATTGTGAAGACCGGTGCTCATGTCCTCGCAATCAAAGACATGGCAGGTTTGCTCCGTGCCGGCGCGGCGACCGAGCTGGTTACGGCTTTACGCGAACGCTTCGACCTTCCCGTACACGTGCACACCCACGACACTGCAGGAGGTCAGCTCGCCACTCTCATCGCGGCGAGCGACGCCGGTGCCGACATTGTTGATGTTGCCAGTGCGCCGATGGCGGGGACGACGAGCCAGCCCAGTGCATCGGCACTGGTTGCGGCACTCGCGCACACACCGCGCGACACCGGACTGTCTCTGGACGCTGTGTCTGCTCTTGAGCCTTACTGGGAAGCGGTCCGACTCATGTACAAGCCCTTCGAGTCGGGACTGCCCGGCCCGACCGGCCGTGTGTACCACCACGAAATTCCGGGTGGGCAGTTGTCGAACTTGCGCCAGCAAGCGATCGGTCTCGGACTGGCCGACCACTTCGAGAAGGTGGAGAACTGGTACGCCGAAGCGAACCGCATCTTGGGTCGCCCTCCGAAGGTGACTCCCTCGTCGAAGGTTGTTGGTGACCTCGCGCTGCACCTCGCTGCGGCAGACGCCGACCCCGCAGACTTCGAAGCGAACCCCGACAAGTACGACATCCCCGACTCGGTCATCGGATTCCTCAACGGCGAACTGGGCGACCTTCCGGGTGGTTGGCCCGAGCCCTTCCGAACGAAAGCTCTCGCTGGTCGCGTGTACAAGCCGGTCTCTGAGCACCTCGAGCCCGAGGACGAAGCTGCGCTCAACGCTGACTCGGCCACTCGTCGCGCGACGCTCAACCGCCTCCTGTTCCCGCAACCGACGGCGCAGTTCCTGGCCGGTCGCGAGCAATACGGAGACGTCAGCGTGCTCAGCACACACGACTACCTTTACGGACTCAAGGTCGGTGTTGAACACGTCGTCGAAATGCGTAAGGGCGTCAGCCTCTTCATGACGCTCGAGGCGATCTCGGATGCGGACGCCAAGGGTATTCGCACCGTCATGGCGACACTCAACGGTCAGCTTCGACCGCTGCTGATTCGTGACAAGCGCGTGGACGTTCAGGCAGCGACCGCCGAGAAGGCGGACGCGAGCAACCCGCTGCACGTTGCCGCTCCGTTCCTCGGTGTCGTTACATTGCAGGTCAAGGTCGGCGATTTAGTCGCCCCCGGTGGCACCGTGGCGACCATTGAAGCGATGAAGATGGAAGCGGCGATCACCTCGGTGACCGGTGGCGTCGTCGCCAAGTTGGTTGTCCCCACCACACAGCAAGTCGAGCCAGGGGACTTGCTCGTTGTGCTGGAACCCAACACGACCGCGTAGGTCGATTCGGGTAGAGTGGGCATTCGCGGAACCCAATGAAGGAGTAACACGTGGCGGAACGCAAGAAGCCGGTCAAGAAGGACGACGACCTCACGGTGGACCTTCCCGAAGTAGCAACCGCGCTTCCCGAGCCCGCCGAAACGGTAGCTCCGGATTCGATTGACCTCAGTGTTCCCGAGATTTCCATCTCCGTGTCCGCGACAACAGACGGCGACGAGATGTACACCCGCCGTCACACCGGTGTAGCTGGTGCGCCCGAACCGAGTGCTCTCTTGACGGACGAGCGTCTGCTCGACATCAAGGTGAAGCAGGCACGCCCTGAGGGGTGGTGGCAGTCGTTCGTCTATACGATCACGTTCCACACCGTCAACCTCGGCGATTCCCGCAAGGTCCGCGCACGTAAGGCCATGGAGGCGCGCATCGCCACGGCCCTTGCCGGAGATGCTCGCTTCGTTCCGGTCCTGACTCGAAAGGGTGGAGTCGGCAAGACAACCACTACGACCCTTCTCGGAATGGCCCTGGCTCGCGTCCGCGAGGACCGTGTTGTCGCCATCGACGCGAACCCCGACCGTGGAACGCTTGTCGAGCGTATCCAGCGCACCACGCGTCACACCATTCGTACGGTTGTCCAGAAGGCTCCGTCCATCGGATCGTTCACGGACTTCTCGGAATACGTCAGCCGTGACGCAACGCGTCTCGATGTTCTTGCCTCGGACGCTGACCCGATGCTCTCGCAGGCGTTTGACGAGTTCGACTACAACATCGTCGCCGACATCTCGTCGCGTTACTACTCGATCATCCTGACCGACTGCGGAACGGGTATCGTCCACTCGGTCATGAAGCCGATTCTTCAGCGCGCTGACGGCATCGTCATTGTGTCTGGTGGTTCCATTGACGAGGCACGCCTCGCGTCCGAGACGCTGACGTGGCTCGAATCCAACGGATACGCGGACCTTGTTGCAAAGTCCGTAGTTGCACTCAACACCGCAACGCAGGGAACTGTCCTCGTCAAGCTCGACGAAATCGAGAACCATTTCAAGTCTCGCGTTCGCGATGTCGTCCGAATCCCGTATGACGCCCACATCGCCGCTGGCTCGGTCATCACCTGGGACAAGTTGTCCAAGCTCACCCGCGAATCGGCGAGTCTTCTCGCCGCGCTTGTGGTTGAGGGACTACCCCTCACCAAGTAATGGCTGTTCGCGAGATTCGCCTCTTTGGTGATCCGATTCTCCGTAGCGCGACGGATCCGATCGTCACGATAGATGAGTCCATCCACGGACTGGTCCGCGACCTCCTTGATTCGGTCGCTTTGCCCGGCCGCGCGGGCGTCGCCGCAAACCAGATTGGTGTCGGGCGTCGCGCATTTAGCTACAACATCAACGGTCGAATCGGCTATGTCCTCAACCCGGTCTTGGCCGAGGTTCGAGGCGAACCGGAGTTAGTGGATGAGGCATGCCTGTCGGTGCCAAGTCTCGGTTACCCGCGACTGCGTTATCCGTGGGCGCGCGTGACCGGTATCGACCTTGACGGAAATGCGATTGAACTCTCTGGTGACGGTCTCATGGCTCAGGCGCTGCAACACGAGACGGACCACCTCGATGGGCGTGTGTACGTCGAGGGACTCGAACCGGATACTAAGCGTCAGGCGATGCGCGACATTCGTGAATCGCCCTGGTTTCAGCTCTAGTCGTTGAGTCGCAAACCTTTAGTGTCGGGGTTCGAGTCGTAGATCCCGTCGATTTCGGCGGCGAAGTCCTTGACGATGACGTGACGCTTGATGCTCATCTTCGGGGTCAGGTGACCGCTCGCCTCAGTGAATTCGATGGGGAGGACGATGAACTTGCGAATTGATTCGGCGCGCGAGACTTTCTTGTTCGCGCGGTCGACTGCCGTCTGGATTTCCGCAAGAACTGCGGGGTGTGCTCCGGCCTGTTCGAGTGACATCGACGCGTCGAGCTTGTTGTTGGCCAGCCACGTCGGCAGCATCTCGGGATCGAGCGTGACGAGCGCGGCGACGTATGGTCGGTTGTCGCCAACGACGACACATTGACCGACGAGTCCGTTCGCGCGAATCGGGTCCTCGAGCACTGCCGGTGCGACATTCTTTCCGCCAGCCGTGACGATGATTTCCTTCTTGCGTCCCGTGATGGACAGGTACCCGTCTTCATCGAGCGACCCGATGTCGCCCGTGCGATACCAACCGTCAACGAAGGACTCGTTAGTCGCCTTGTCGTTGTGCCAGTAGCCCTGGAAAACATTGACACCCTTGACGAGAACCTCGCCGTCGTCGGCAATCTTGACGGATACACCGGGGATGACGGGGCCGACGGTCCCGATCTTGAATTTCTGCGGGACGCCCACGGTAACCGGCGCGGTGGTTTCGGTCAGGCCATACCCTTCGAGTACACGCATGCCCAGTGCTCGATAGAAGTGCCCGAGTCGTGTGCCGAGCGGAGCTGAGCCACTGATGGCATACGAGACATTGCCGCCCAGCGCCGCACGAATTTTGGACAGAACGAGCTTGTCGAGTGCGATGAATTGCAGTCGCAGGCCGAGCGGGACCTTGCCCTCGTCGAGCGCCTTGGAATACGCGATGGCGGTGTGGGCGGCGAGACGGAAAATCTTGCCTTTGCCACCGGCCTCCGCCTTCTGCTCGGACGAGTTGTAGACCTTCTCGAACACGCGCGGGACTGCAAGCAAGAACGTCGGTTTGAATGATTCAAGTGCCGGCAACAGGAAGCGGGTGTCGGGCTGGTGGCCGACGCGAACTCCGGCGTGAACACACAGAATGGAAATCAGTCGAGCGAAGATGTGCGCCGTCGTGATGAACAAGAGCGTCGATGCACCGGGCGTGAGCACGACTTCGCGCATCCACAACGTCGCGTTGGCAATGGTGTCGACGAAGTTCGCGTGCGTGAGGACACAGCCCTTGGGGCTGCCCGTTGAACCAGAGGTGTAGATGAGTGTCGCGACGTCGTCCCCGGTCGCGAGGTTGCGCCGCTTCTCGACCTCGGCGTCCGTGACTGACTCGCCCTTGGCAACGAGCTTGTCGATGTCACCGTGGTGGAGTTGCCACACTGCTCCGACACCGGGAACCTCGGCACGAACCTCGTCAAACCGCGAGAACTGTTCCGCGGTGTCGACGATGAGTCCGACGCACCCGGCGTCCTCGAGGATGTAGGCAATCTGGCTGGGGGAGTTGGTCTCGTAAATCGGCACCAGGATCGCTCCCGCGTAGAACATCGCGAAATCCACGAGTGCCCATTCGAACTTGGTCGCGCAGATGAATCCAATCTTGTCGCCCGGCTTGACATCCGCGGCGATAAATCCCTTGGCCAGCGCAACGACCTGTGCGTGGAATTCGGCAGTCGTCATCGAATCCCAACCACCGTCAGGACGCTGAAGCGAGAAAATGACGTGATCGGGGTGGCTTCGGAATCGTTCCTCGAGGAAATCACTGACGGTGCGTGAGGGGTCATGTGCGACGATGGCGGCGTTCGACGTTTCCTGCACCGTGTCTCCTTTGACGAGGGGTAATTGGGATAACTCTACTGTTCACGTGGCCTTTCGGCGAGGAGTCGGGCGAACCTCGCCTTCGGCTACTAGGCTTTCGACGTGTTCTACTGGCTCGTCAAGAACCTTTTCCTCGGACCGCTCCTGTTGCGTGTATTCCGACCGTGGGTTCGTGGCATCGAAAACATCCCGGCAACTGGTGCCGCGATTCTCGCCAGCAACCACCTCTCGTTCGTCGACTCCATCTTTTTGCCGCTCGTACTGCGTCGACCCGTTGTCTTCCTCGCAAAGGCCGAATACTTCACGGGTCGCGGATTCAAGGGTTGGCTCGTGCGCCAGTTCTTCCTTGCAGCGGGTCAACTTCCCATCGACCGCTCTGGCGGTAAAGCGAGCGAAGATTCACTCAACACCGGCCTCGCGGTTCTCAACGAAGGCAAACTGCTCGGAATTTACCCGGAAGGTACGCGCAGCCCTGATGGCAAGTTGTACCGCGGCCGCACTGGAATTGCCCGCATGGTGTTGGAAGCGAACGTTCCCGTGATTCCCGTGGCGATGATCGACACAGAGAAGGTCATGCCCATCGGATCGCCGATGCCGACCGTCAAGCGAGTCGGCGTCGTCATCGGTCAGCCACTCGACTTCTCACGCTTCAACGGTTACGAAGGAGATCGCTTTGTCTTGCGTGCGATCACGGACGAGATCATGTTCGAAATCCACAGTCTTTCTGGTCAGGAATACGCGGATGAGTACGCCAGCTCGGCTAGGGCGCGCGCTGGTCAATAACGCCTCACGATAGGCTTGA
Source organism: Actinomycetota bacterium (assembly GCA_039800905.1). Taxonomy (GTDB): domain Bacteria; phylum Actinomycetota; class Actinomycetes; order Actinomycetales; family Microbacteriaceae; genus MWH-TA3. The sequence goes on from JBDLPW010000076.1 coordinate 23,424, forward strand.
GTCCTTGACTGTGCAAAGGACTCTCGTGACCGAAAACTCGATTCCCGCATCCGCCGACGTTCTCAAGGGACTCGACGCGTGGAAGGCGCTGCCCATCAAGCAGCAGCCGGAGTGGCCCGATGCAAACGTCCTTGCCGCAGTCACGGCCGAACTTGCGAAGTTGCCACCGCTCGTTTTCGCCGGTGAGGTTGACCAGCTCAAGGACCGCCTTGCTCGCGTAGCCCGCGGTGACGCATTCCTGTTGCAGGGAGGCGACTGTGCCGAAACGTTTGACGGTGCTACCGCCGACAAGATTCGCAACCGCGTCAAGACCATCCTCCAGATGGCTGTCGTCCTGACGTACGGTGCCCAAATGCCCGTCATCAAGATGGGTCGTATGGCAGGTCAGTTTGCTAAACCGCGTTCGAGCGACGTTGAGACTCGCGATGGTGTGACACTGCCGGCGTACCGCGGCGATATTGTCAACGGTTACGACTTCACGACCGAATCACGCACTGCGGACCCGCACCGCATCGTGCAGGGTTATCACACAGCAGCATCGACGCTCAACCTCATTCGCGCCTTCACGCAGGGTGGTTTCGCTGATCTTCGTGAAGTGCACTCGTGGAACAAGGGGTTCGCCGAGAACCCTGCGAACAAGCGATACGAACAACTTGCGCGTGAGATCGACCGCGCGATCAAGTTCATGGCGGCAGCCGGCGCTGACTTCGAATCGCTCAAGAGCGTCGAGTTCTACTCGAGCCACGAGGGCTTGCTCATGGACTACGAACGACCGATGACTCGCATCGATTCGCGCACCGGAAATCCGTACAACACCTCGGCTCACTTCCTGTGGATCGGCGAGCGCACGCGTGACCTGGACGGCGCACACATCGACTTCTTCTCGCGGATCACGAACCCGATTGGTGTCAAGCTCGGCCCCAAGACGACCGGTGACGACGTCAAGAAGCTCATCGACATCCTCGACCCCAACCGCGAACCGGGCCGCCTGACGTTCATCACCCGCATGGGTGCTGGTGTCATTCGTGACGCACTTCCGCCGCTGCTCGAGGTTGTGCGTGACAGCGATGCGTTACCCGTCTGGGTCACTGACCCGATGCACGGCAACGGAATCACCACCCCGAACGGGTACAAGACACGTCGGTTCGACGACGTTGTCGACGAGGTCAAGGGCTTCTTCGAAGCCCACCGACAGGTCGGAACGTTCCCTGGTGGAATCCACGTCGAGTTGACTGGTGATGACGTCACCGAGTGTCTTGGCGGCGCGGAGATGATCGACGAAGATACGCTCGCGTCGCGTTACGAATCGCTGTGCGACCCGCGTCTCAACCACAAGCAGTCGCTGGAGCTCGCGTTCCTCGTGGCTGAGGAAATCGCCTCCGCAAACTAATGAACCCGATCGCGGTTGTACTGCCGGGTCTGGTGACTGGGCTGTCCCTTATCGTTGCGATCGGTGCACAGAACGCTTTCGTCATCCGACAGGGACTGACCCGCAAGTTCGTGTTCGAGGTCGCGATCGTGTCGGCGCTGCTCGACGCGACGCTCATCCTGCTCGGGGTTGGCGGACTGGGTGCCATCCTCGAATCCGTACCCGTGTTGTTCACGGTCGTGCGGTGGTTCGGCGTCGCATACCTCGTGTGGTTCGGCATCGGTTCGGTTCGACGAGCATTCGCGTCCGAGGTCATGGACCTCACGGGGGAGTCGGCACCGACCCGTAAGGCGATCATCATCAGTACCGTGACTTTCTCATTGCTCAACCCGCACGTCTACCTCGACACCGTCATTTTCTTGGGGTCCGTCGCGAACCAGTTCGGCGACAACAAGTGGTGGTTCGCCCTTGGCGCGTCCATGGCGAGCGTTATCTGGTTCTTCTCCATCGCCTACGGCGCACGTAGTCTGTCGCGATTCGTCACGAAGCCCATCTTCTGGCGTGTCCTCGACAGTGCCATCGCGCTTACGATGTTCACGATCGCGGGTGTCCTCGCGGTCACGCCTCTCGGCTAGAAGATTCCGTAAATCTTGACCGTGGTCCCCTTGGGGATCTTGGTTCCGGCCGTGGGGTCGGTGCGCTTGGCCTTGGCGAAACTGTCGCCCCAGAAGTCACGCGGGATGTCCGTGATGATGATGACCTTGAAGCCGGCAGCAACGAGTTCTGCGTTGGCTCGCTTGATGGTTAGCCCGAGAACGCTCGGGACCTCAACGAGTTCGGGTCCCTTCGACAGAACCAGAGTGACCTTGTCACCCGGGCGGACGATGCCATCGGGAACCGTCATCGACGAGACAAGACCGTCGGCCACGGTGTCGTTGAATTCTCGAACGTCCGACAACGCGACGACTAAGCCGGAGTCCTGAAGCATTGTGGTCGCCTCGGCGGCGGTCAGGCCTGCGACAACGGGGAGGGGACCGAGCGACTTCACAACGACAACCGAATCACCGTGGTGCAACGTTGTGCCTTCGGGAATGACGGTTCCGGATTCGCTGAGCACGCTGATGACGAGTCCGGCGGTGATGTCGGCGCTGAACTGTTCGTCCGTCTTCGTGATCGCGATCTTGAGCTTGGCCAACTGCGACGAGTACGACTCGGCGGTGATGTTCGAATACGTCGGCAGGTCGACGGGTTCCGGACCGAGCGACACGATGAGTCGAACTTCGGTTCCCTTCTTCATCGAACCGGACAGGACGGGGTCAGTACCAATCACCGCGCCAGCGACAACGGTGTCGTCGTACTGTTCGGTTGCCGGGTCGAGAACGGTGAAGTGCGCATTCGTGAGTGCGGCGGTGGCGTCCGCTTCGGCCATACCGACTACGTCAATAGCCTGCGCCATTGATCCTGGTCCCGCGTTGAACCACCAGTAACCACCGCCACCAACGCCGGCAATTGCGATGAGCACGGCAAGGATGAGCGCGCCGGAACGTCGGGGCCGACGAGGAGACTGCGGGTCTTGCTCGAAATCGACCGCGGCCTTCGTGGATCCCTTGTTGGGCAGTGCAATACGCGGAATCTTGATTGTCGGCAACTGCGGCATCGCCGGAAGGGTGAACTTCGGTTTCTCGATTGGCTCGGTCTTCACAACCGTTGTGATCGGAGTGGTCACTTCGCCGTCGCCGACGTCTTCGAACGCCGCTTCGAGAATCGAGGTCGCATCGTCGTCCGCAGGTTCGGGCGCGGACACAATCTCGTCCTCGTCATCCATGGCTGCAGGAGCATACGACGCGTCCGACACTCGGCGCATTGACGCCTTACGAAGCGCATCAAGGAACGCTCGAGCGTCCTTTGGTCGGTCGTTGGGGTCTTTTGCGGTCGACCACTGAATGACATCGTCAACGGCTTGGCCCACGAACGGATTGGTCAACGACGCGAGCGGCATCTGCTTCTTGGCGTGCTGCATCGCAATCTGCATGGGGCTGTCGCCGGTGAACGGTTGCTTACCAGCAAGCATTTCGTACAACATGACGCCCACCGAGTACAGGTCGCTGCGATTGTCCGCTTGGCCACGGGTGAGAAGTTCTGGCGCGATATACGCGACGGTTCCCAGCAACGACTTTCCCGTCTCGGTTGCCGAGGTGACCGGTCTAGCGAGCCCGAAGTCGCCGACCTTGATTCGACCATCGTTGACGAGCATGACGTTTTCCGGCTTGACGTCGCGGTGCAAAATGCCTTCGCGGTGGGCGACAACGAGCGCCTGCAACACTGCAGTCGTGATGTCGAGCGCCTGTTCGACAGTCAGGCTTCCGTAATCGTTGAGGAGTTCGCGCAGCGTGATGCCGGGCAGGTATTCCATCACGAGGAAGAGGATGTCGCCTTCGTGACCCTGGTCGAACACCGACACGATGTTGGGGTGCGCGAGGCGAGCGGTGTGACGAGCTTCGCGGATGAATTTCGCCGCATAATCAGCATCATCAACGAGGTGATCGTGCATGACTTTCACTGCGACCTTGCGCTCGAGTCGCAGGTCGGTTGCCAAGTAAACCTTGGCCATTCCGCCACGCGCGATACGCGACTCGATTTGGTATCGACCATCAATGGTCGACCCAACGAGTCGGTCGGTGGTGTCCTTGGCCATAGGTTTTAGTTTACGCGTTTGCGCCTGCCCGCCCCATCAGGGATGCGATTAGGTGAGGTCAAACAACCAGTTCCATGCACTTACTTCCCACTTCGCGTAGGCGTTCGGGAAGGCGGATCGCTGAACGGCTTGTGCGGCCTCGGTGACAGTGAGATTCTGCCAGCCGTCAATGTCGAGCAGGCCGCGAGTGTTGGACGGGGTGGGGGAGTTTGGGCCACCGAAGAACGCGCGCGCCGCGAATCGAGGGTCACGAATCTGTGCGACGGTTCCCCAACCGGACGACGGGCGCTGTTGGAAGAGGCCAACCGAGTCGCGGTCGCCATAGTCGAGGTTACGCAGGCGCGATTCTTGAGCCGCAGTTGCCAATGCAATGACGATTCCATAGTTGGGAATTCGCATTTCACGACCAACCTGAATGATGATTCGCGCATTGACAGTCATCTCGTCATTGAGCTGGGTAATGACGCCTTCGTCAGAGGAGCCGGCCCGGTCTCCACTGGGCAATACTGGTGCCGCGGCGAGTGCGGGAACAGCTTCCGGTTCGGGCATCGCCTTGACTGCCTGCTTGCTAACCACGAGTACCTGACCGGCATGAACCGACGTTTGCCACGAAAGTCCGTTGAGCGCGAGAAGTGCAGCGGTGGGGATGCCGTGAAGTGCGGCGATCGACTGCAACGAGTCGCCTTCGCGAACGGTGTGCATGCTCGCACCACTCGTTGAGACTGCTTCAGTCGGATCGATGGTCTCCGACTCGGGCGGGGTGGGAGCTTGGGCCTGCGGTTCGAGGACGGCGGGTGACGGAGTTGTTGCCCACGTCACCGCACCGGCCGCGATGAGCGGGAGTGCCCCGGCAGCAGCGGCAATCGCCCGAGCCTGCCTGGCGGCACGACGTTCCGAAACGATTTCGGGCTTCAGGCCAGCGAAAACGGGGTTCGGCGTCGACTCCGAAGCTTCCGACTCAGACACCGCACCTCCTTGGGGATGTCTCCATTTTCCGAGGGAGAAGTGCTCACCTTCGGAGTTGAACGCCTCGGGCGTGTCGCGTTATTCCGAGCGATTGGTGACTGCATCGACGAGTCCGCGCAGTTCGCGATCGACCTGAGCGTCGAGCCCTAATTCGTCGAGGGCTCGAATTGAACGGTCTCGGGAGCGTCGAATGAGATCTTCTACCGCGTCCAGGGCGCCGGTTCGGGTGAGTGTTGCACGCAGCATGGCAACCTGGTCGGCGTCCAGAGTCGGGTCGCCAATAAGTTCGTCGAGGATTGCCAAAGTCGAACGGTCCGCGCCACGACGGGCGTAAGCCAGCAGGACGGTTCGCTTCCCTTCGCGCAGGTCGTCACCGGCAGGTTTGCCCGTGACGGCTTCATCTCCGAAGACGCCGAGCACGTCATCGCGCATCTGGAACGCGAAACCGAGGGGGAGTGCGAACGCGCGAAGCGCACTGAGAAGCGATTGAGGTGCGCCGCCAACTATCGCACCGAGTGCGATGGGTGCTTCGACCGAATACTTCGCCGACTTATAGATGACGACGCGTTGTGCCCGCTCGACGGCGACATCATCGGGAATCGTGCGCCATGCAGACGAGTCGTGGTTGTCGAGGAACTGTCCCGCGGTGACGTCGGTGCGCATCGTGCGCAGTTCGGAGCGGAAGTCGTCACGTCGGTCCGCGTCGAGCGAAAGACCGGTTCCCAAAAACTGGTCGTCCGCCCACGCGAGTAGGAGGTCTCCGAGCAAAATGGCGCTCGATCGACCGTACTCGGCTGAGTCACCCTGATATCCGCGGTCACCGTGGACGGATTCGAATTGACGGTGGGCTGCGGTCACACCACGGCGAGTGTCCGAGTTGTCGATGATGTCATCGTGAACAAGCGCGGCCGCGTGGAAGAGTTCAAGTCCCGCCGCCAGTCCGGCAATTGCAGGAAGCTGGGGGTGCGCATCAGCGTCGATGAGTGGATCGCCATATGTCACCGCAGCGCGCCATCCCCAGTACGCCAATCGTGCACGGAATCGCTTGCCGCCACCCGTCAGCGAAGACGTAACTGTGGTCAGCAGATCCGCATCGCGTCCGATCGCTTTGACGTCATCGTGTCCACGACGCACAATCTCATCAATCCGGTTCTGAACCTGGTCGACGAAAGCGGGTTGCGTATTCACGTTTCCAGACTAACGGCGAGAGACTTACACTGGACGTATCCGATTGGGGGTGATTCCATGGCTCTTTCAGACGATGAACGACGCGTTCTCGAAGAGATGGAACGTCACCTGCGTGCAAGTACGAGCGATGTCATGGACATCGGACCCCGTCGTCGAGTGAACGCCACCTCAGTCACCATCGGGCTCCTCATCGTTGTGGTCGGCATCGGGATTTTGCTCGGCGGAATCATCATGCGATTCACCGTCCTCGGTGTTCTCGGATTCGGCGCGATGGTGGCCGGAGTCCTCATTGCAACAAATCGATCGGGTGGCACCTCGGATCGACGTCCGCAGGCACCGCGCGTAAACCCGAAGCCGTCGAAGCCGTCATCGTTCGAAGAGCGATGGGAGCGGCGCATGGGCGGAGACCTCTAGCTCGCACAATTCTCGTGAAACCCGGCTTCGGCCGGGTTTTTTGTTGTCGACACGCGGTGGAGAGAAGTGGGGAATTGGTGGAAAAAAGTGTCGAAATGTGGAGTGAAATGGAGAGAAGTGGGGTAAAGTGGAGGAAACGCCAGAAACGAGAAACCACGGAAGGAGGCGACCATGCTCCTCGGCACATACGAACCCAAGCTCGACGACAAGGGCCGCGTCATCCTTCCCGCCAAGTTCCGTGAGGAATTTGTGGGTGGACTCGTGCTCACCCGAGGCCAAGAGCGTTGCATCTACGTTTTCCCGCGATCGACCTTCGAGGGATTGCTTGACACCGTTCAGTCGGCGCCGCTGACGAGCAAGGTCGCTCGCGACTACGTCCGACTGATGTTGTCGGGCGCAAGCGACGAAGTTCCTGACAAGCAGAACCGCGTCACCATCCCCGGGCAACTGCGTGACTACGCGGACCTCGGTCGTGATCTCGTCGTCATTGGTGCGGGAAACCGCGCCGAGATCTGGGCGGCCGACGCCTGGGCGACCTACTACAAGGACAAAGAACAGGCCTTCTCCGAAACCGAGGAGGAGGTGATCCCGGGACTCTTCTAGCGATGATGCGACTCCCTGCCGCCCCTGAAGTACTTCCCCCACGGCAGGCAGCGGACGGGAATCGGATCATCGCAAGGAAACACGGAACGTTATGACCAACACCATCCACATCCCGGTTCTGCTCGACGACTGTGTCGACGCTCTTGCACCGGCATTGGTGGGCGACGCAGTTGTCGTCGATGGCACCCTCGGACTTGGCGGTCACAGCGAAGCAATCCTGGAACGCTTCCCGTCGGTCACGGTAGTGGGAATCGATCGTGACGAGATCGCTCTCGGACTCGCGTCACAGCGTCTCGCTCGTTTCTCCGAACGCTTCGTCCCGGTTCACGCGACCTACGACCACATTCGTGACGCACTCTCCACCATCGGTCGTGATTCGGCAAACGGCATCTTGCTCGACCTGGGTATCTCCTCGATGCAGATCGATGATGCTGACCGCGGATTTGCATACGCCTGGGACGCACCGCTCGACATGCGAATGGACCGTTCGACGGACCTCACCGCAGCGGACATCGTTCGCGATTACAGCGAACGCGAACTTGAGCGCATCTTCCGTGAATATGGCGAAGAGAAGCTTTCGTCTCGATATGCCCGTGCGATCGTGACTGCCCGTGCCGAGAAGCCGATTGAACGAAGCGCGGAACTGGTCGAAATTCTCAATGGCGCAACGCCGTACGCACTGAAGAATGCGGGACACCCCGCCAAACGTGTATTCCAGGCACTGCGCATCGAAGTGAACGGCGAACTGGACATCCTCCGCGACGCCATCGACAACGCGCTCGCCGCTCTTGCACCCGGTGGTCGCTTGGTTGTTCTCGCCTACCACTCGTTGGAGGACCGCATCGTCAAGTCGGCGTTCGTCGACGCGACCTCGTCCAAGGCTCCCCACGATCTTCCCGTCGTTCCCGCCAGCCTCAAGGCCGGCTTCCGCCTCGTTTTCTCGGGCGCTCGTACCGCGAGTGAGTCCGAGATTGCCGCCAACCCCCGTGCGGCGTCCGTCAAGTTCCGTGCAATCGAACGATTGGAGGTAGCGGCATGAGCGCAGTAGCTCACTCCGTCTACGGTTCCCCCCGTCCCCAGGCTCAGGTTCGTCCCGGTCTCCGAGCGGTCTCGCGCCCACGCGCGCAGCTATCGGTTCGCACCGTGACGATCATCATCGCCGCATTCGTTGCGATTGTGATTGCGCGACTCTTCATCTCGGTCGCGATCGAATCGTCGCAGTACGAAATTGCATCGCTCAGCTCGCAGAACGCGAATCTCGGACACGACGCACAGTTCCTGTCCGAGCAGCTTTCGGTTCTCGACTCGCCCCAGAACGTTGCGGCGATGGCGATTGATCTGGGAATGGTGTCCAACTCTAAGCCGACCTACATTCGTCTGTCCGACGGCAAGGTGTGGGGAAGTGGCAAGGCAGCGGCGGACCAGTCGAAGTCGGTTGGAACCGTCGCAAACGACCTCATCGGCGCATACGGCGACGCTCCTTCACTTGCGGGCGTGGCAACCACGAGCGTCACCGTCGGTGCGACACAATCGGAAAGCCAAACGGCAACGGCCTCGACCGGAATTCCGGCACCCGCCACGCACTAAGACGATTCGACAAGGAGTGAACGGATGAACCGTTCGGTACTCATCTCCAGTCGAATCGGGAAGATGCTCATCGCTATCTTCGTCATCGTTCTGGTTTTCATCGGGCGACTCTTCTGGATTCAGGTCGTCGACGGCCCTCGCCTCTCCAAAGAGGCGAGCGACCGCCAAAGTATCGCCAAGACACTTTACGGAGTGCGTGGAACGATTTTCGATCGCAACGGGATCGCACTCGCCGAGAGTGTCGACCGTTACGACATCACGGCATCACCACGGTTCGTCGCGGACTTCACTCGTGACGGAGTTGACGTCTCGGTGACCCAGGCATTGACCGAAATCGCGAACCTCACGGGAGCGGATCAAGGCGAAATGCACACCGCGATCACGAAGGACCCCGAATCGGACTTCGCGTACCTCGTCAAGGGCGTCACCATTGACGTGTTGCGCAAGGTCAAGGCGCTCGGTATCCCGTGGGTGTACAACGATTTGCGACCGTCGCGCACGTATCCACGCGGTTCCGTCGCAGGCAACCTCGTCGGGTTCATGGGAACTGACGGTCCGTTGACCGGTGCCGAGTACTACCTCAACGACTGTCTCAAGGCGACTAACGGGTCGAGCACGTACGAGCGCGGAGCGGATGGCATCCTCATCCCCGGTTCCACGGTCGTTCAAAAAGACGCCGTCAATGGTGGGTCGGTCGACCTCACAATCGACTCCGATCTGCAGTGGTTCGCCCAGCAAACTCTCGCCACCGAATCCGACAAGCTCGGTGCGAAGTGGGCCACCGCAATGGTCGTCGACGTCAACACAGGGGAGATCCTTGTGGCGGCGGATTACCCCTCGGTCGACCCCAACAACGTGTTTGCCTCGGCGAAAGACGATCGCGGTGCGCGTATCTTTTCCACGCCGTACGAACCCGGTTCGATCATCAAGCCGCTCATCATCGCGCACATGCTCGACAACAATCAGGCGACGGTTTCGACGAAGGTCACCGTCCCCAAGCGACTCAAGTTCAAGGGTGGAAAAATCAAGGACGCGTTCGAGCACGGGACGCTCAAGATGACGACCACCGGCGTCCTCGTGAACTCGTCCAACATTGGAATCAACATTTTGGCGACGGACTTGACCAAGCAGGAACGTCACGACTACCTGACGTCGTGGGGATTCAACGAGAAAACCAATGTGCACTTCCTCGGTGAGTCGTCTGGTCGCGTGCCTGCCGTCTCGGAAACGGACGACGTCACGAAGCTGACCGAAATATTCGGCCAGGGAATAGCCACAACCAGTGTTCAGGTCGCGCAGGCATATCAGGCTCTCGGAAACCTCGGCGTCAAAGTGCCGCTCACGCTCGTCAAGGGCTGCACGCGCGACGGTGTCACCACCCCGCTCAATGCCGCGACGTCCACCACGCGTGTCATCTCGGAAAGCGCGGCACGGGACACACTGACAATGATGGAGAACGTTGCGCACAAGGGCTCGGTCAAGCGCTTTATGAAGGGGCTCGGATACCGAATCGCGTTGAAGACCGGTACCGCCGAAGTCGCCAAGAACGGTTCTTACGGCGCTGACCGCATCATCTCGATTGCGGGTGTTGCACCAGCTGAAGACCCACAGTTCGCCATCATCGTGACCATCGGAATCCCGAAGTACGGCAAGGCCGCCGTGTACGCCGCACCCGCGTTCGCGGCGATTTCCGGCCAGGTTCTCAAGCAGTACCGTGTGCAGCCGTCGGACACCAAATACACCGACTTGCCGACGGATTGGTAGGAGAATAGCCGCTATGGCAGAGCAGTCCGCGCCAATGTTTCGTCCCGAGATTTCCCACCCTCGGACGGTGAGCGAGTTGTCGAGCGAATTCGGTCTGGTACCGAGTGCGAACTCCGTTCACGCCGATTCAACCCCGATCGCGGGCGTGACAGTCGTCTCGTCACGCACGCAGCCGGGGGACGTCTTCGTTGCACTTCCGGGCGCGAAGACGCACGGAGCGAACTACGCGGTCGACGCGATTGAACGTGGCGCCGTCGCCGTTGTCACCGATGCTGCCGGCGTTGAGGTGCTCGGCTCATGTCCCGTACCGGTATTCATTTCGACGTCGCCTCGCGGTCAACTTGGGTCCTTGTCGTCATGGGTTTACCGCTCGAACGAGAACGATCTCGTCATCGTCGGAATGACCGGGACGAACGGGAAAACGTCAACGAGTTTCTACATGGAAGAGCTCTTGTCATTGTTGGGCGTGACGTCGGCTCTGTCATCCACCGCCGAAATTCACCTGAACGGCGAGATCTATCAGCCTCGATTGACCACACCCGAATCGTGTGAGGTGCACGCGTTTCTTGCGGCGTGCGGAACGACAGGTTCGAAGGCCGCGATTGTCGAAGTCTCAGCTCAGGCAATGACCCATCACCGCGTTGATTCCGTCATGTTCGACGTGGTTGGGTTCACCAATCTTTCTCACGATCACCTGGATGAGTACGGCACGCTCGACGCCTATTTCGCGGCCAAGCAACAGTTGTTCACCGCCGAACATGCACGTCGTGGTGTTATTTCGTTGGAAACTGAATGGGGCGCACAGCTCGCACAGTCGGCAACGATTCCGTGCGTCACTGTCAGTCGCGACGCGTCGACTGAGTCGGACTGGACCGTCACGATTGTGAACGAGAATGCCGGCGGAACAACGTTCGAACTTCAGTCCCGATCGGGCGAGGTGTACTCGACGCACATCGATGTCATCGGACAGCACATGGCATCCAATGCTGCGTTGGCGATGGTCATGATTTCGGAAGCCGGCTGGTCGATGCAGGAAATCGCCACACGACTGGACGCTGTGGGAGGTTTTCACGTGAACCCGCCCGGGCGAATTGAACGAATCGCCGGAGCCACGGGACCGAACATCTTTGTTGATTCCGGCCACACTCCCGATGCCATTTCGGTCACACTGTCGTCGGTTCGTCGTGTCACGACCGGACGCTTGATTTGTCTTGTCGGCGCGGGCGGTAACCGCGACTCGCTCAAGCGTGCGCCACTCGGAGAAATTTCCGCGACGTTGTGCGATGAGGTGATTGTCACCGATGACAATTCACGATTCGAGGACCCTGCCGAGATTCGCGCGGAAGTGCTCCGCGGTGCGCATTCGGCGGGTACTTCCGCCGCAATTCACGAAATCGGTGAGAACCGAGACGCGATCGAATTTGCGGTGAGCCACGCGACGGACGGTGATTCGATTGTGTGGTTGGGATTGGGAAACGAAACCTACCGCGAGGTCATGGGAGAGAAGAGGCCGCACTCGGCTCGCGATCTTGCCCGTGATGCACTCAAGCACGCGGGTTGGTTGTGATGAACGAGATCATCCTCGCCGACGGAACCGTACTGCTGGACGGCAGTTCGTTGACATCCATGGATGAGATTCGCGCCGCTCAGTCGGGCCTCGCCGAATGGCGAGCAAACGGGCACCACACTGTTCACGTGGTCGGAGTTCCCGAGCCCGACGCCGACCGCGAAGAACTCGACGCACTGGGGCGGCGAACGGTGCGGCTCAACATCGGACACCTCGTCGTCGTCGGTGCTACCGCCCGGATCATTCACCTGGCCGCAGAACATGAGGGTTCGTGGGATGGGGAGTCGCTCCCGCGTGCGGACATCGACTCGGCTTACGATGAAGTGTCCCGACTGCGAGGCGACGGAACTGTCGTGCTCGTGACCGGGTCATCAGAAGTTGACATGTCCGCGCTCGTCGAACGGTTGAAGGAGGAAGCGTGAAGTCCCTTCTCCTCGGTGCCGGGTTTGCGCTCATCTTCACACTCTTTGTGACACCCATTGCGATTCGACTTTTTGAGCGCATCGGTTGGGGCCAGTTCGTTCGAGATGACGGTCCGCAAAGTCATCACACCAAGCGCGGCACACCCACGATGGGTGGGATCGTCATCATCGTTGGTGCGATTCTGGGTTACCTGTTCGGGCACCTCATCGACGCCTATCCGCCCACGCTGAGTGGTCTGCTCGTCGTGCTCATGATGGCGGGAATGGGACTCGTCGGATTCATCGATGACTACACCAAGATCCGCAATCAACGCAGCCTCGGGCTCGGTGGTTGGGCAAAGGTCTTGGGCCAGGCCATCGTCGCATCGGTGTTCGCCATCCTGGCAATCAACTTCCCCGACGACAACGGAATCACACCGGCGTCGACGGCCATCAGTGCGGTTCGCGATATTCCGTGGCTCGACTTTGCGCTCGTTGGCGGAATCGTTGGAATCGGTCTGTTCCTCCTGTGGGTCAACCTCATCGCCATTTCCACCACGAACGGGGTGAACGTCGCCGATGGTCTTGACGGACTCGCATCCGGCAGCGCCATCCTCGCCCTCATCGCGTACGTAATCATTTCGTTCTGGCAGTTCAACCAAAACTGCTTCTCGCTCGTTCTCGACCCCGAGGTTCAATACAAGTGCTACGAGGTTCGCGACTCACTCGACCTCGCCGCGATTGCCGCGACCGTCGCCGCAAGCACCATCGGATTCCTGTGGTGGAACACCTCACCGGCGCAGATTTTTATGGGAGACACGGGTTCACTCGGGCTGGGTGGCGCGATCGCCGCACTGGCGATCCTCACCCGAACTGAATTGCTCATCATCCTGATCGGGTCGTTGTTCGTCATTGTTGCTGGATCGGTCATTCTGCAACGCATCTATTTCAAACTGACCAAGGGGAAGCGCATCTTCCTCATGAGCCCGTTGCACCACCATTTTGAGCTCAAGGGCTGGGCGGAAATCACCGTTGTCGTCCGTTTCTGGCTCATTGCGGGACTCGGTGTCGCGGTCGGCATTGGTTTCTTCTACCTCGAATGGGTGAGCCGCTGATGCCACTTCGCGCGGGCCTCACTAGCTGGCACGCCGATTGGAAAGACCTCAAGGTTTTCGTGGTTGGTCTCGGCGTCACCGGATTTTCCGTAGCGGACACGCTGTGGGAGTTGGGCGCGAACGTTCACGTTGCAACGCGCGAGGCGTCGGAAACTCATCGCGCGATGTTAGATGCACTGGGGGTCGACTTCAGCATTGCTGCGACAGATGCCGTCATGGTCGCCTCTGCAGAAGCATTCGCCCCTGAACTTGTGATCGTCAGCCCGGGAATCAATCCGCGTCACGACATCGTCGTGTGGGCGGAAGCGAACCACGTTCCCGTCTGGAGCGACATCGAATTGGCGTGGCGCGTGCGCGACAAGGTCCGTGCAGCGGAGTGGATTCTCATCACGGGAACCAACGGCAAGACGACGACGACACAATTGACGACACACGTCTTGAACACCGCTGGGTTCCGTTCGGCTGCGGTGGGCAACATCGGTGTCCCGGTGCTGGACGCTGTCCGCGACCCCCAAGGGTTCGACTTCCTTGTCGTCGAAATTTCGAGTTTCCAACTGCACTGGCTGCCAGGAGTGGGAGAGGGCGCCCTCCGTCCGGTGTCGTCCGTGTGCCTCAACATCGCCGACGACCACCTCGATTGGCACGGTTCCGCGGCCGCGTATCGCGCGGCCAAGGGCGCTGTCTATTCGAACACTGTTCGTGCCGTGCTGTACAACACCGCAGACCCGGCAACCGAAGCGCTCGTGCGCGACGCGAACGTCACGGAGGGATGTGAAGCGATTGGTTTCGGTTTCCTCACTCCCGACACGGGAGAACTGGGGACGATTGAAGGATTGCTGGTGGATCGCGCGTTCGTTGCCGATCGTCGCAATCATGCTCAAGAGATTGCAACAATCGACCACCTCGCCGAACTCGGCTTCGCAACGCCCCACATGATTCTCAATATCCTCGCCGCGTCTGGGCTGGCACTTTCCGTCGGCGCCACCGCGGACGCTGTTGCCGAGGCACTGGACTCGTTCGAAGTCGATCATCACCGTTGCGAGACTGTTGCCGAATTCGGGGGCATTCGTTGGGTCGATGATTCGAAGGCAACAAACGCTCATGCAGCGAATGCGTCGCTGCGCGCATTCCCGTCACTTGTGTGGATCGTTGGCGGTTTGTTTAAGGGGACAGCAATCGACGAGCTCATTCAAGCTCACGCGTCGCGAATCAAAGCCGTCATCGCGATTGGAGTCGACCGCGATGAGCCGCGACGCGTGATGTCGACGTGGGCGCCGGACGTGCCGTTCGTGGAAATCACGGGCGACGACGTCATGACGGAAGCTGTTGCTGCCGCCGCCCGTTTCGCGGAAGACGGTGATACGGTTCTGCTGGCTCCCGCAGCGGCATCGATGGACCAGTTCGTCGACTACGCCGATCGAGGACGTCAGTTCGCCGACGCCGTGCGAGCACACCTAGGGGTCGACGGTGAATAGCCCGCGGCGTGTGACGTTCCGAATTCCGAACCTGTTCCACTCGGACTCGCCGCTCATCACGATGTTGCTGGCGATCACGGCACTTCTGGTCGGATTCGGTCTTCTCATGGTCATGTCGGCGTCGTCGGTCACCAGTGGTATCAACAATGACGGAAACTTTTTCCACGATGCAATGACCCAGTCACTGGGCGTCGGGATTGGTGTTGCTGCCGCACTCATCATCTCGCGTTGGCCACTCGACATTTGGCGTCGGTACCGCAACGCGTTCATCGCGCTGGGCATTCTCCTCCAGGGGGCTGTGCTCGTCGCGGGAAAGTCGTACGGCGGTAACACGAACTGGATCAGCATCGGTGGCGTTTCGATGCAGCCGTCAGAGTTCATCAAGCTCGCCATCATCGTGTGGTTGGCAGTGTGGATTCACGACAACCCGCACCACTTCGATCAACCCTTGATGTACTGGTGGGACCGCCAGTTCGGTTGGGTTCTCGCACCCATCGGAATGGTCATGCTCGGTGGTGATCTGGGTACGACAATCATCATCGGCCTCATCATCATGGGAATGCTTGTGATTGCAGGGGCACCGGCCAGACCCCTGGCATTCCTCGCCGGTTCAGCGGCCGTCGCCGCGGTCATGTACGTCATGGTCAGCGGCAGTTCACGAACGTCTCGCTTCTCGATTTGGTTGACCGGGTGCAAGCCAGAGGACTATGAAGGCGCGTGTTGGCAGACCATTCACGGGTATTGGGCGTTGGGATCGGGAGGACTGTTCGGTCTCGGCGCGGGTAGCTCGCGATCGAAATGGTCGTGGCTGCCTCACGCCGAATCCGACTACATTTTTGCCATCATCGGCGAAGAGTTTGGATTGTTGGGCGCCATCTTTGTCCTACTTGTCCTCATCGCACTCGCGGTGACTCTCGTTCGTTTGATGCGCGAGTACCCGCAACCGTTGACGCGAACGCTTATCGCCGGAGTCCTGGTGTGGATCGTTGGCCAATCACTCGTCAACATTGCCGTCGTGCTCGGGATCCTCCCCGTGCTCGGCGTGCCATTACCCATGGTGTCGTCGGGTGGATCTGCCATCCTCGCGAACCTGTTGGCCATCGGTGTCGTCGTGTCGTGTGTTCGATACGAGGAGCAATACGGATGACGACCTACTTACTCGCTGGTGGTGGCACTGCCGGGCACGTCAACCCCTTGTTGGCGAGTGCCGACGAGATCATGCGTCGCGACCCGAACGCGACAGTCATCGTGTTGGGAACTCGAGAAGGACTTGAGTCGCGACTTGTGCCGGCTGCCGGTTTTGAGTTATCCACTGTCGCGCGTCTTCCGTTCCCACGGGCGCTGTCTTTCGCGGCCCTCGTGTATCCGTTCAAACTCGCGCGCGCGGTTCGCGTCACCCGGACACTCATCCGCACCCGCAATGTTGATGTTGTCGTCGGATACGGGGGATACGCATCGGCGCCCGCCTACCTCGCCGCCTGGTTCGAGAAAAAGCCCATCGTCATCCACGAAGCGAACGCGATTCCCGGTATCGCAAACAAGCTCGGCGCACGTTTGACCCGATTCGTAGGCGTCACCTTCCCCGACACCCCACTCCACCACGCAACCGTCGTTGGCATGCCGCTTCGTCGGGAGATTGAACAACTCGACCGAGACGCAACTCGAGACGAGGCGCGCAAATTCTTCGGTCTTGACTCAAAACCGGTGTTATTGGTGACAGGTGGCTCGACCGGCGCGGCGCGATTGAACGGTGTCATCGTCGAGTGTGCCAAGGACATCGTCACAGCGGGCTGGCAGATCGTGCACACCGTGGGGGACACGCGTGACTTCGTCGACCCCGGTATCCCGGGCTACCACCCTCTTACCTATTGCGACCGCATGGATCTTGCGTACGCTGCTGCGGACCTCGTCATTGCTCGTGCGGGGTCGGCGACCGTCTCGGAACTCTCCGGACTCGGCATCCCTGCAATTTTTGTGCCGTACGCATACGGCAACGGGGAGCAGGGGAAGAATGCGGCGCATATTGTCGCATCGGGCGGAGCGAGGCTGTGCCTCGATCGTGATTTCACGTCCGCATACATCCGTGATGAGGTCGTGCCGTTGATGGGAGATTCCGCCGCACTGAAAGCCATCGCGAAGGCGGCGAAGTCTGCTGGCATCCGTGACGGATCGGCGCGACTTGCCGACATGATTGACGCTGCTCTCGTCGAGTCCGCGAAATAGGGTTGTTGCTGTGATTGCCCCCGACCTCACTCAACCGATACCGGACGAGCTCGGTCGCGTGCATTTCATCGGCATCGGCGGCAGTGGCATGAGCGGTATCGCGCGAATGTTTATCGAACGTGGAATTACCGTCACGGGCTCGGACCGCAGTGAATCCGCGACCACACACGCCTTGCGTGAGCTCGGAATCGAGGTGCAGATCGGCCACGAACCAACTCTCGTCACCGAGGCGAACACGGTCGTCGTCACCGGCGCACTGTGGCAGGACAACCCCGAATACCAATGGGCGTTGACTCACAACGTCCCGGTTTTGCACCGATCACTCGCCCTCCACTGGCTGTCACGGACGGGACGCGTCATCGCGGTTGCTGGAGCACACGGCAAAACGACGTCGACGGGAATGGTCGTCACCGCACTGCGCGGAGTCGGAGCGAACCCGTCATTCGTAAACGGTGGTGTGGTGTCGTCACTGGGCGTTTCTGCGGCATCGGGAACTGACGACGAATTCGTCCTCGAAGCGGACGAGTCGGATGGCTCCTTCCTGCTGTACAACGCCGCAATCGGACTAATCACGAACATCGACACCGATCATCTCGATACCTACGGCACGATGGATGCGTTTGATGACGCGTTCGTCACCTTTGCCAACGGATGTTCCGAAGCCGTCGTCATCTCGTCGGACGATCCTCACCTCGCGCGACTGCGCGCCCGCATCACGTCGACTGTTTTGACATTCGGCGAGGATGACGGTGCCGATGTTCGTGTCGCGGACATCTCAGCGTCAGCAACCGGAGTCACCGCGACGATTCACTATGGTGAACAACGCGCCAACCTCGTCCTGACCGTCGCCGGTCGACACAACGCCATCAATGCGACCGGAGCGGTCGCAGTTCTTCTCGTGATGGGTTTCCCATTCGCCGAAGCCGTGTCGGGTTTGGTCGAGTTCGGCGGGACCGGTCGTCGTTTTGAGTTGCACGGTGAGCGACGTGGCGTTCGCGTTTATGACGATTACGCCCACCACCCGCGCGAAGTTCGTGCGGCGCTCGACACGGCGCGAAGCGTTGTCGGTTCGGGTCGTGTTATCGCCATTCACCAGCCTCATCTGTTTACTCGAACCCGCGATATGGCGGGTGAATTCGCTGGCGAATACGAGCGCGGTGCCGATTTCACGGTCGTCCTTGATGTTTATGGTGCGCGCGAAGACCCGATTCCCGGCGTGACGGGAGCGCTTGTCTCGTCCGCGTTCGCGGACCCCGCTCGCGTTGAGTTCTGTCCGAACTGGTCGGACGCTGCCCGTGTCGCGGCCCAGCATGCCGAAGACGGCGACATCATCATGACGTTGTCGTGTGGCGACGTGTACCGAATCATCCCGCAGGTGCTTGACGCCCTGGACGTGTCGTGAAGCGACCGCAACACCACGGCGCGGTGCCGGAGCGAAACCTTTCCAACCGGATTTCCGCTCGAAAGTCCTTGAATCCACGAGCCCGGGTTCAGCGCGCCGAACAGGCCGAGGTGCGACGATTCACCGAGGGTGCGCGACGTCAGCGTCGGACGCGACTGACCGTCACACTGACCGTCGTCACGTTCCTCACATTCGTTTCCGTGCTTGTCTTGTCGCCGTTGATGTCACTTCAAAAGATCGTTGTGTCGGGGAACGACTACGTCAAGGACAAGGTCATCATTGGTGCGGTGAAGGACCAGTTGGGGACGCCGTTGGCGCTGGTCAACTATGACTCGATCACGTCGAGGCTGTCATCTGTCATCGAGGTTCAGTCCTTCTCGACCGAGATTCGACCTCCACACACTCTGGTCATTCGCGTCGTTGAACGCACTCCGATTGGGGCATTGAAGTCCGCGAAGGGTTGGGACATCGTTGACGCAGCGGGAGTCGTCATCCGATCAACGAAGTCGAAACCCAAGGGCGTTCCTGAGCTTCAGATCGCGGGAGTGGACGCCGAAGGGTTTGCGCCGATCGTGAAGACGTTGCTGGCGTTGCCGCCGGCCTTGCGCTCGGATGTGGCGGCGGTTGGCGCGTCAACGCGTGACACGGTGACGTTCGTTCTCCGCGGAGTTGAACATGAGATTCGGTGGGGTTCCGACGAGAATTCCGCACTGAAGGCCGTGGTTTTGGACCGCGCGTTGGCGATCGCGAAGAAGAAGGGCGGGACGTTCATCATCGATGTGTCGGCTCCGGACACCCTCATCATGAATCGCGCGAACTAGCTCGTTCACACTCTCCCGTCCTTTTCGCGACACGCCGATACCCGCTCCCACGGTTTCGGGGCTTCACGACCTACCTTGTGGGTGCCTTTCGAGGCAAAAAAAGTCTCGGCTTCAAGTAGAGCCTGAATGTTGGAGGAACCCAATGGCTGCCACAAGCAACAACCACCTCGCCGTCATCAAAGTAGTTGGCGTCGGCGGTGGCGGCGTCAACGCCGTGAACCGCATGATTGAAGCGGGCATCCGCGGCGTTGAGTTCATTGCGATCAACACGGACGCACAGGCTCTCCTCATGAGCGACGCCGACGTCAAGCTTGATGTCGGTCGCGAACTCACTCGTGGCCTGGGCGCTGGAGCAGACCCAGAAAAGGGACGCCACGCGGCTGAAGACCACGCGCAGGAAATCGAAGAGTGCCTCGCCGGCGCTGACCTCGTCTTCGTCACCGCGGGCGAAGGTGGTGGAACCGGTACCGGTGGCGCTCCCGTCGTCGCGCGCATCGCGAAGTCGATCGGAGCACTGACGGTCGGTGTTGTGACCAAGCCCTTCAAGTTCGAGGCTCGTCGCCGTCGCGACCAGGCCGATGCCGGTATCGCGGCACTCCGTAACGAGGTCGACACCCTCATCGTGGTTCCCAACGACCGACTGCTCGACCTGTCGGACCGTTCGATTTCGGCGCCTGAGGCGTTTGCTATCGCCGACGAGGTACTCCTCTCTGGTGTCCAGGGCATCTCGGACCTCATCACTAACCCCGGACTAATCAACCTGGACTTCGCGGACGTTCGCTCGGTCATGCAGGACGCGGGAACCGCTCTCATGGGAATCGGATCCGCTCGCGGCGCCGAGCGCGCTATCAAGGCGACGGAAATGGCCGCGCAGTCACCGCTGCTCGACCAGACCATCGACGGAGCCCACGGCGTGCTGCTCTCAATCCAGGGCGGATCGAATCTCGGAATTCACGAGATCAACGAAGCGGCGTCGCTCATCACCGAGCACGTTCACCCCGATGCCAACGTCATCTTCGGAATGTCGATCGATGACACCCTGGGCGACGAGGTTCGCGTGACCGTCATCGCCGCAGGTTTTGACGAAGAGCCAGCACCGCGCGCTCGTGTCGCCGAACCCCGTGTTGAATCGTTCAACACCAGCGGCATCGAGCCGGTTCAGGAATCGCCGTACAACGAATATGCACCGACGGCGGAACACCAGAACATTCCGACGCTGGCCGAGTCGTTCGAGTCCGTTTCGGAAGAGTACGAACTCCCCGAATTCCTCAAGTGACCGGGGAAGCGGCCGCGCGATGGCGTGCGGTGCGCGCCGAGGTCGATGACGAATGCCGCACGCTTGGTCGCGAACCGGGCGACGTAACTCTGGTCGTTGTTACCAAGTTTCACCCGGTCGAGATGATCGAGGAACTCTGGGACGCCGGAGCACGTGATTTCGGTGAAAGCCGCCACCAGGACGCCGTCCTCAAAGCGGACGCTCTTGCGGAACGCGAACTGACCTGGCATTTCGTCGGTCAGGTCCAATCCAACAAGGCTCGTGCGATTGCTGGGTACGCCGACGTCATTCACTCGCTCGACCGTGACAGTGTCGTCGATGCGCTAGCAACGGCACCGCGACGCGTGTCGGGATTCATCGAACTCAACCTCACGGACGATCCCGGACGTGGGGGAGTGAACTCGGCCGACGAGATGCTGCGACTCGCCGAGCGCATCTCTGAAACGGACACCATTGATCTACTCGGTGTCATGGCGGTCGCGCCGCTAGAGGTAGAACCACGAATTGCCTTCGAGCGAGTCGAAACACTCTCCCAAGTGCTGAGACAGGCACACCCTAACGCTCACCTCATTTCGGCGGGGATGAGCGCGGACTGGAAGCAGGCACTTGCTGCTGGTGCGACACACCTGCGCATTGGCACGTCAATCACGGGAAACAGGCCCCTTCCGCGTTAATCTGAACCAAACCTCAAGGAGGAAAATCATGGTCAGAAAAGCGCTTGAATTCTTCGGAATCGTCGAAGCCGGTGCCGCTCCGCGTCCCGCAGCGCCTCGTGCCGAAACCTTCCGCCCCGCACCCGCTGCGAAGCCGGTAGTCCGACTCAACAACGGATACCGCGGTCGCGACAACAATTTTGCGACGATTCACACTGTTCGCCCCCGTCGTTACCAGACTGACGCTGAGGGCATCGCGTACACGTTCCGCGATGGTTCGCCCGTCATCGTTGACCTCGGTCAGATGGCAGAGGCGGAAGTTCGCCGCATGATCGACTTCCTTTCTGGGTTGGTCAAGGGTCTTGACGGAACCATTCGTCGCGTTTCGGGCAAGGTCTACATGCTGACCCCGGCCGGAATCGAACAGTATGACGACACGCAATCGAACGACGGGCTCGCCGAGGCCGGCGTGGACGCCGACCTCTTCGACTAACCGTGTCCGTTGTCAGTACCGTCCTCGGGACGGCGTTGTGGGTGTACACGCTCATTCTCTGGGCGAGGCTCATCATCGAGACACTGCGGCAGTTCCGTCCTGATTGGCGTCCTCGCGGACTTGGAATGGTTCTTGCAGAAATCACCTACACACTGACCGATCCGCCGCTTAAGCTCGTGCGTCGATTCGTCAAGCCGGTTCGCCTTGGCGGTGCCGCCATCGACTTTTCGTGGACAATCGTCCTCGT
>JBDLPW010000077.1:0-3180 GCA_039800905.1 Actinomycetota bacterium
ATCGATGCTGCGGGCACTCCGGCCGCCAGCGCCAATTCCAGTTCACCTTCGGTGGCGACATCGACGCGCAAACCGGCGTCGACAACCCAGCGGATGACTCCCGCGCTGGAGAACGCCTTGCTCGCGTAGTACACGTGACCGGTCGTCCCGGCCGATTCGCAGGCGGCGTCGAACGATTCACGGATGCGGCGGGCGCGTCCTCGGACGTCGAGTTCGTCGAAAACGTAGAGCGGGGTTCCGAATTCGGCGACGAGAGCATCAACCGACACCCCGCCGATTTCGATCACCCCGGTCGCCCCGCGGTGCGCGGAATGCGGCCACACGCCGGGCGCGAGCACGTTGGCGTCGCGCGGCGGGGTGAGCCACTGGGGGGCGAGGGGGTTGGTCACGTCAAACCTCACAAAAGTGAATTACACGGTGAGGCGAGCGAGCCTGGATTGACCCCTGAAGCCGACTATTAGTTTAGCGAACCGCGCGTGCGCGCGAGGCTGTCCTCGGCGGCGACCCACGCGAGCATCGCGCATTTCACGCGAGCGACGAACTTCGAGACTCCTGACAGGGACGCCAGATCGCCGTATTCCTCTTCGTCCAGGGCGATTTCGCCGCGCGAACGCATGGCTTCACGGAAACCGCCAGCGAATTCCTCGAATTCGGCGATCGTCATGCCCTTTGATTCCTGGGCCAGCATCGACGCGGACGCCTGCGAGATGGAACAGCCCTTGCCTTCCCATTCGATCCCGGTCACGGTCGTACCGTCTTCGGACAAGCGCACCTGCAATTCGATTTCATCGCCACAGGTCGGGTTGTACTGGTGCGAAACCTCGCCACCGGGGGTTAGCCCGTACCCGACCTTGTTCTTGTAATGGTCGAGGATGATCTGTTGGTAGAGACCGTCGAGGTTCACGACTCGACTCCGAAATATCCGCGCACCTGCGACAGTGCGTCGACCGCGAATTCGACCTCTTCCAGTGTCGAATACACACCGAGTGACATACGGGTGGACGAGTCGATCCCGAGTCGCTTGTGCAACGGCTGGGCGCAGTGGTGTCCGACGCGAACGGCGACACCCTTGGCGTCGAGGAACTGACCGACGTCGTGCGGGTGCACGCCGTCAACCGCGAACGACACGAGCCCGACGCGCTCGACACCGGTGTTGGTGCCGAGGATGTACACGCCGTCCACCTCGCTGATGAGGCCGTAGAGGTGCGCACCAAGGCTGGATTCATGTTCGGCGACCCGGTCGATGCCGATGTCGTCAAGGAAACGAACGGAATCCGCCCACCCGATTGCCTGGGTCAGTCGAGGCGTGCCGGGTTCAAACTTTGCAGGAGCGGGCAGGTAGTCGGACGAGTCGTAGTCGACGCGGGTGATCATCGAACCGCCGGTCAGAACGACGGGCATTTCGTCCAGCGCAGCGGCGGTTCCCCACAACGCGCCGATTCCGGTCGGCCCGTACATCTTGTGTGCCGAGAATGCGCCGAAGTCGGCTCCGGTCGAGGTCACGTCAATGGCCATGTGCGGTGCTGCCTGGCACGCGTCCAGAACAACGAGTGCTCCAGTTCGTTTGGCTGCCGCGGCGATTTCCGCAAACGGATTGACGATGCCCAAAACGTTGGACACCATCGGCAGTGCGACGACGCGAGTGCGGTCGGACAGCACCGATTCGACGGCGTGGACGGTCAGTACTCCCCCGTCGGTGACGGGCGCGATGCGCAGGATGGCGCCGGTTGCCTTGGCGACTTCCTGCCACGGGATGAGGTTCGCGTGATGTTCCGCCTGGGTGACGATGATTTCGTCGCCGGCCGTGAGCGCGAATCGCGTCGGACCGCCCGCGGAACTGGCGAGTCGGATTGCCAACGCAACGAGATTGATGGATTCCGTCGCATTGGACGTGAACACCAGATCGTTCGGGCGTGCACCAACAAACTTCGCGATGATCGCACGCGCATCGTCGAATGCTTCGGTCGCTTCGGCGGCGAGAGTGTGCGCGCCACGGTTCACAGCGGCGGTTCGGGTCAGCGCAAAGTTCGATTCGTGTTCGACCGGACCGGCGGGACGCAAAGCTGTCGCGGCAGTGTCGAGGTACACGAGCGGTTGCCCCCCAACGCGCTCACGCAGTTCGGGGAACGCGCTGCGAATCCGGGCGCTGTCCTCTGCGGAAAACATCCGCTACATCCTCTCCGGAGCCGAAACACCGAGCAGGAACAGTCCGTTTCGCAAAACCTGACCGGTCGCGTCGTTCAGCCACAGGCGGGTGCGGTGGGTGTCCGTGACGTCCTCATCGCCCATCGGCGTGACACGGCAGTTGTCGTACCATCGGTGATAGCACGCGGCGAGTTCTTCGAGGTACCGCGCGATGCGGTGCGGCTCACGCAGTTGTGCCGACTGGGCGACGATGCGTGGGAAGTCGGCGAGCGCCGTCGCGAGGTCGGCTTCGGTCTGGTGAGTCAGCAGAGATGCGTCGAACACGGAACGGTCGACGCCGGCCGTTGCTGCGTTGCGGGCGACCGCGTTAGTGCGCGCATGTGCGTACTGGACATAGAAGACGGGGTTGTCGTTCGAGTGCTTCTGCAACAGTTCGGGATCGAGCGTCAACGGCGAGTCGGCCGGGTAACGCGCGAGCGAGTAACGAAGAGCGTCGGTTCCGAGCCAATCGCGCAGGTCGTTGAGTTCGATGATGTTGCCCGCACGCTTGGACAACTTGGCGCCGTTGATGGACACCAGCTGACCGATGAGGATTTCGATGTCCTTGTCGGGGTCATCCCCGGCTGAACCCGCGAGCGCCTTGAGGCGGTGCACGTACCCGTGGTGGTCTGCGCCGAGCAGGTAGATCTTGTGCTGGAATCCGCGGTCGCCCTTGGACAGGTAATACGCGGCGTCGGCGGCGAAGTACGTGTAGATACCGTTGCCTCGGCGAATCACGCGATCCTTGTCGTCACCGAAGTCGGTGGTGCGAACCCAGATGGCGTCATCCGCGTCATACACGTGACCTTGTGCACGAAGGCGGTCGATCGCCTTTTCGATGAGCGATTCGTCACCACCAGCGTGCAGGGTGCGCTCGCTAAACCACACGTCGAATTCGACGTTGAAGTGCTTCAGTGAATCCTTGATCTCCTGCAACTGGACGTCGTATCCGATGTCACGCGCCACGATGATCGCTTCGTCGCGCGGCAGTGTTGT
>JBDLPW010000078.1:0-5893 GCA_039800905.1 Actinomycetota bacterium
ACGAAGATTGTCGTGACGAACGACCTCAACGAGAACACCATCGCGGCACTGCGCGGAACACCGACCGATGTGTTCGGGGTTGGAACGTCGGTCGTGACGGGTTCGGGATATCCCGCGGCCGGTCTCGTCTACAAACTCGTCGAACACGTCGATGACGCGGGGAATTGGGTGTCGGTCGCCAAGCGTTCGCCCGAGAAATCGAACCCCGCTGGTCGCAAGTCCGCGTACCGCAGTCCCGTCGCCGAAACCGTGTTCGCGGGAACGCCAAAACCTGACGCGTCGATGCGTGCGCTCGAAGTCACGTTCATCGACAACGGTGACATCAACGCCGAGTGGCGCGGTGCTGCCGGAGTCGCCACCGCCCGCGACTACCACCAGTCAGTCCGCACGGAACTGTCCGAAGCGGCCCTGCGCCTCTCACCCGGCGACCCCGCCCTGCCGACCGTCGTTCGCTGACCTCGCTAGGCTGAAACCGTGAATCGCGACGCGGCCATTGGGATCATCGACAGCGGTGTCGGTGGCTTGACGGTTGCCCGCGCGGTCATTGACCAGCTGCCAAACGAATCGATCCGATACATCGGCGACACCGCGAACGGCCCGTACGGCCCTCTGCCGATTTCTGAGGTGCGCGAACACGCCCTCACGCTTCTCGATGAGCTTGCGGACCAGGGCGTCAAGCTTCTCGTCATCGCGTGCAACACGGCATCGGCGGCGATGTTCCGCGACGCGAAAGAACGATACGAGGAACGCCGCGGGATTCCCGTGGTCGAGGTGATCCAGCCGGCCGTTCGCACCGCGGTACAGCGCACGCGATCGAAGAAGATCGGTGTTATTGGTACGGTCGGCACCATCAAGTCGGGTGCGTATCAGGATTCGTTCGTTGCCGACCCGGACATTCAGGTCACCGCGGCGGCGTGCCCACGATTCGTCGAATTCGTCGAGGCGGGCGTCACCAGTGGCGCCGAATTGTTCGACGTGGCAAACGAATACCTGCAACCGCTCAAGGACGCCAAGGTTGACACCCTCGTTCTGGGCTGTACGCACTATCCGATGCTGTCCGCCGCGATCCAGTACGTCATGGGTCCGTCGGTGACTCTCGTCTCCAGCGCAGAGGCGACCGCCTACGAGGTGTACCAGACGCTCCTCACGCACGACCTTCTGCGCACGTCGACGGCCACGCCCACACACTCGTTCGAAACCACTGGCGACGACGCCGACCGTTTCCGTGCTCTCGCGCACCGATTCCTGGGACTCGAGGTCGACCGCGTCGAACCGTTCCCGACCGGCGCGATTCACCTTCCCACGCTCGACACAGAGGAGTAACCATGGCCCGCATCGACGGTCGCACCAACGACGAACTTCGCCCCATCTCGATTGAACGTGGTTGGTCAGCACAAGCTGAAGGATCGGCGTTGATTTCCTTCGGCAACACCAAGGTCCTCTGCACAGCGTCGTTCACGAACGGGGTTCCGCGGTGGATGACGGGAACCGGCAAGGGCTGGGTCACGGCCGAATACGCAATGCTGCCGCGCGCGACGAATTCCCGCAACGACCGTGAGTCCGTCAAGGGCAAGATCGGTGGCCGCACGCACGAGATTTCGCGACTCATCGGCCGCAGTCTGCGCGCGATCGTTGACACCAAGGCTTTGGGCGAGAACACCATCGTCATCGACTGTGACGTACTGCAGGCGGACGGCGGAACTCGCACCGCCGCCATCACTGGCGCCTATGTTGCTCTGCACGACGCAATCGAGTGGGGTCGCGAACGCGGATTTATCGGCAAGAACGCTCGCGCCCTCATCGACTCGGTCGCCGCCGTCTCGGTAGGCATCATCGATGGTGAACCGATGCTTGATCTTCAGTACACCGAGGACGTTCGCGCCGAAACGGACATGAACGTTGTTGCAACGGGCAAGGGACTCTTCGTCGAGGTGCAGGGCACTGCCGAGGGCGCTCCGTTCGACAAGTCGGAACTCGACCGACTTCTCGAAATCGCAACCGCGGGTATTGGGCGTTTGACGGAAATTCAGGCGGCCGCAATCGTCGTCGATCCCTCATGAGCGACGAACCCGCCGACCTGACCGACATCGAAACCGACGAGGTCGAGCTCGAGCCGATCGTCATCATTGTTGCGACGCACAACCAACACAAGATTGGCGAAATCGCCCGAACGCTCGTCCCGCTGATTGGTCGACCGGTGGACTTGCGTCCGACCTCGGGGAAGGCGCCGAAGGAAGACGGAACCACTTTCGAGGAGAACGCGCTCATCAAGGCGCGCGCCGCGTTCGCAGAGACGGGACTGCCGTCCATCGCCGATGACTCGGGGATTTGCGTCGACGCACTCGGTGGCGAACCAGGAATCCGCTCGGCCCGCTACACCAGCGTCGGAACGGACGAAGCCAACCGCAACGCCCTGCTCGAGGCGATGAGAGGCGAAAAGGATCGCACCGCGAAATTCGTCTGTGCCGTCGCGTTCGTGTCGGCCGCGGGGGAGCGTGTCGAGGTCGGCGAGTGGCACGGCAAGTTACGCGCGGCCTCGAAGGGCGCAGGCGGGTTCGGGTACGATCCGATTTTTGCTCCCAACGGAGTTCCCGGCACCGCCGCCGAGTTGACCCCGACCGAAAAGGCGGCACTCAGCCACCGCGCTCGCGCCATCGGACAGATTGCGCCGTACATCAACCGCGTCATCGCCGAACTGTAAATCCATGCCGTCCGCGATTCGCCGTTCACCGCTCGTGTCCCTGCTG
This sequence comes from Actinomycetota bacterium, assembly GCA_039800905.1. Lineage (GTDB taxonomy): Bacteria > Actinomycetota > Actinomycetes > Actinomycetales > Microbacteriaceae > MWH-TA3. The sequence goes on from JBDLPW010000078.1 coordinate 2,748, forward strand.
GGGCCGGCGATGGTGGCGGGCGTCGCCTATCTCGACCCCGGGAATGTGGCATCGAATCTGACCGCTGGTTCGCGCTACGGGTTCTTGCTCGTGTGGGTCGCGGTCCTCGCGAACCTCATCGCGTGGATGGTCCAGTTCTTGTCCGCCCGTCTCGGAATCGTCACCGGACTGAGCCTGCCTGAAGTCATGGGCCAACGCATCACCTCACGAGGGTGGCGATTCGTCTACTGGATTCAGGGTGAGCTCGTCGCGATGGCGACGGACGTCGCCGAAGTCGTCGGCGGCGCGATTGCCCTACACCTCTTGTTTGGCTTGCCTCTCTGGATCGGCGGGCTCATCGTCGGAATTGTTGCCATCGGCCTGCTCGGTGTTCAATCGCGCTTCGGGTCCAAGCCGTTCGAGCGGGTCATCGTGCTGTTCATCGTCATCATCGTTGTCGGATTCTGCGCGAGCCTGTTCGTCCACCCCGTCGACGTCGGCGCGGTCGCGACCGGGTTGATCCCGCGATTCGACGGACACGGCTCGGTGTTGCTTGCGACCGCCATCCTTGGTGCGACGGTCATGCCGCACGCGATTTACGCGCACTCAGCCCTGTCGCGCGACCGGTTCGGAGAAGTCTCGAACGAGGACGTGCCGCGCCTCATCGCCGCGACGCGCATTGACGTCACCGCTGCGCTGGCTATAGCCGGTGCGGTTAACGTCACGCTCATCGTTGTCGGCGGCGCGGTTCTCAGCGACCATCCCGAATCTTCGACGCTTGCTGGCGCGTACTCTGCGCTGACGTCCGAACTTGGCACGACAATCGCCGTCTTGTTCGCGATCGGGTTGCTCGCGTCTTCCCTCGCATCGTCGGCCGTCGGCGCCTACGCCGGTGCCGAGATCATGGCGGGGCTGACCTCGTTCCACGTCAAGCCGGTCGTACGTCGCGCGATCACCGTCATCCCCGCCGTCGTATTGCTCGCCGTCGGTGTCGAACCAACTGCGGCACTCATCGTGTCCCAGGTCGTCCTCAGTTTCGGAATCCCGCTCGCGCTCATCCCGCTCATTGTCGTCACGACCAGCCGCCGCTTGATGGGCGAACATCGCGCCGGTCCGACGCTCCGTGCGTTTGCGACCGGTGCCGCCGTTCTCGTGGTCATTATTAACGGCGGACTGATTGCACTAACTCTCGGAGCCTGATTCCTTCGCGATGGTGCGACGCTCCTTGAGCCAGTGCACGCCGACCGAGATGACGGAGATTCCGACAACACCAAGCAACACAACGTCGATGTATTTGGTGACGAGTTCGGCGACGCCGGGGATGTGGGCGATACCCCAACCGACGAACGGCACGAGACCTGCCCACAGCAGCGAACCCAGTGCGTTGTACAGGGTGAAGGTGCGACGGTTCATGCGCCCGATACCAGCGGCGACGGGGAGCAGGGTGCGAATGATGGGGACGTACTGACCGATGGTCAACGAGAGAGGTCCCCACTTGCCGAAGAACGCTTCAGTCCGCTCGACGCTCTTGTGCGACAAGAGTCCCTTTTCGGAACGGGTGAAGACGGCCGGGCCACCGACTTTGCCGATTTGGTACCCGGTCTGGTTTCCCAGAATCGATGCGGCCATGATGACGAGCGACACCAGCCAGATGGGCTGGTGAATCGTGCCCTGGAAGGCGAGTACCCCGGTGATGATGAGCAGCGTGTCGCCGGGAAGGAGGAAGCCGACGAGCAACCCGGTCTCAACGAAGACCGTGAGTGCGACGACGAGCAGAGCCCACGCACCAGCGCCTTCGACGAGTGCTTGAGGGTCGAGCAAACCGGCCGCCTCGATCATCGAATTCCTTTCCAGAGTGCGGGTGGAGGGACTCGAACCCACACGCCGAAGCACAGGAACCTAAATCCTGCGTGTCTGCCAATTTCACCACACCCGCTTGTACCCACAGTGTATCGGGCGCGGTTTTGGGCGTAGAGTGAAATCATTCGTGAACGAAGGATTTCCCGACGTTCACGTGTCGAAAAGCAGGAAAGCGTGTGACGAGTACCTCCGCGCGAAAGGAAGTGAACGATGCGCGATGAAGCGGATCTTCTGAAATCTGTCCCCACCAAGCTCTACATCGGCGGTGAATGGGTCGATGCCGAAGGTGGCAAGACCCTCACAGTCAGTGACCCGGCAACCGGTGCGCACCTCGCGACTATCGCCGACGCGTCAGAGGCCGATGCGCAGAAGGCCATGGACGCCGCCGCAGCGGTTCAGGAGGAGTGGGGCAACACGGCTCCGCGTGTTCGTGGCGAGATTCTGCGCAAAGCGTGGGAACTGCTCATCGAACGCCGTGACGACTTCGCGCTCCTCATGACCATCGAGATGGGCAAGCCGTTCGCCGAGGCACAGGGCGAGGTGACCTATGGCGGCGAGTTCCTCCGCTGGTTCTCGGAAGAGGCCGTCCGCATCAACGGCCGCTACGGCTCGAACCCCGAAGGCACCGGCACAATGATCGTGTCCAAGCGTCCCGTCGGACCCAGCTTCCTGATCACCCCCTGGAACTTCCCGCTCGCGATGGCGACCCGCAAGATCGCGCCGGCAATCGCCGCCGGCTGCACCACGATCATCAAGCCTGCCGAGTTGACGCCGTTGACCACGTTGATGTTCGCCGCCCTTCTCGAAGAGGCGGGTGTTCCCAAGGGTGTCGTGAACGTCATCACGACGAGCCGTTCGCGTGACGTCTCGCCCGTCATCATCCAGGACTCGCGCCTGCGCAAGATCTCGTTCACCGGCTCGACGACCGTCGGCAAGGTTCTGCTCAAGCAAGCAGCCGACAACGTGCTCCGCACATCGATGGAACTCGGCGGAAACGCTCCGTTCATCGTGTTCGATGACGCTGACATCGACAAGGCCGTCGACGGCGTGATGGTCGCCAAGTTCCGCAACATCGGACAGGCCTGTACCGCCGCGAACCGTGTCTTCGTCCAGAAGGGCGTCGCAGCAGAGTTCTCGAAGAAGGTCGCCGAGCGCGTCGCGGCGATGAAGATCGGCCGCGGAACTGAAGAAGGCGTTTCAATCGGACCCCTCATCGACGACAAGGCCGTCGCGTCGACCCAGTCGTTCGTCGAGGACGCCGTCAAGCTCGGTGCGACTGTTCTCACCGGTGGAAACCGTGTCGACGG
>JBDLPW010000079.1:0-3902 GCA_039800905.1 Actinomycetota bacterium
ATGGCTTGGGTCATGTTGACGAGGGCCGCCTTGGACGACGAGTACAGCGCGTAGTTGGCGCGACCGCGGGTGTATGACGACGACCCGAACCCGATGATGGATCCCTTCGTCGCGCGCACGTAGTCGAGCGATTCGCGCAGGACGTTAATGTGACCGATGAGGTTGACGTTGAGCAGTTCCGACACATCGTCGTCAGTCAGTTCGGTGAAGGGCGCGACGTTGAGAACACCTGCGGTGTTGATGACAATGTCGATTTTGCCGTCCGCCGCGATGACCGTGGCGAGTGCCTCGCGAATGGAGGCGAGGTTTTCTACGTGCGTGCCCGTTTCGGTTCGACTGAATCCGTGAACGACAGCGCCGTATTCGCGGGCGAGACGCACGATTTCGAGTCCGATTCCCGAGGACGACCCGAAGACGACCATCGTCTTGCCGGTCAGTTCCGCGCGAATCTCGGCGTCCGTCGCGACCGGGCTGGCGGTCTTGCGCAACTGGAAAATCTTGTCCGCGATCGCGAGGTCGGTCTGGTCGGTCAACTTCATGTTCGTCGAGTCACCGAGGACCACCTTGACGACTCCGCCGGGGTGAAAAGCGAGGAATACCGAACAGTCGTCGGTGTAGTTGGTCGCGCCCTCTGCGATGGCCTTCTCGTACGCGGCCTTGATGGCGGAGAGGCGGAATCCCTGCGGCGTCTGTCCGCGGTACAGAACGTCACGACGAGGAATCTCGTCGATATACATGTCTTCGGTCACGCGAATGATGGTGTCCGCAGTCGGGATCGCGGTGTCGACCGCGAGTTCCGTCTCGAGCGCCTCGATCACGCGGGTCAGTGTTGCAACATCGACGAACGGGCGAACCGCGTCGTGGATGAGCACGTTGGCCTCGGCGTCGTCAATCGCACCGAGTCCGTTGTACGCCGATTCGTTACGCGTGGCGCCACCGCCCACGATCGTCATCGGGGTCGAGAGGTTCTTGCGTGACATCTCGGCACGCACGTTGTCGAGATTGTCGGCGTCCGCGACAAGAACGATCCCGTCAAACAGCCCCGAGTGGTCGAGCGATTCGAGTGTGTGTTCGATGACCGCACGACCCGCCAGCTTGAGGTACTGCTTGGGGGTGTTGAGCTTCATGCGCGTACCGCGACCGCCGGCGAGGACGATGGCGTACGACTTGAGGCTCATGCGGGTTCCTCGGCCGGTTTCGAAATCGACTCCATGTACTCGGTGTACGCGTCGGTGACTTCCTTGGGGTCGCCGTCCATGCGCAACTCGCCCTTCTCCAACCAGATCACTCGGTTGCAGGTGTCGAGGATGGACGCCATCGAGTGGCTGACGAGGAACACCGTGCCGGCGCGGTCACGCATCTCGCGAACGCGTGCCTCGGAACGGTTGCGGAACTGCTTGTCACCGACGGCCAGTGCCTCGTCGATGATGAGAATCTCATGGTCTTTGTGCTGGGCAATCGAGAAGCGCAGTCGCGCCGCCATTCCCGACGAGTACGTGCGCATCGGCATGTCGATGAATTCTTCGAGCCCGGCGAACTTGGCGATGCCATCGACCGACTCGACCATCTCTTGGCGAGTCGACCCGAGGGCCATTCCACCGAGAAGGATGTTGCGCTCGCCCGACAGCGACGGCATCAGTGCCGCGCCGACCGAGAGAAGAGTTGGGCGTGACGTCGCGAAAACCTTGCCCGATTCGACCTGGAGAAGACCCGAAATTGCGCGCATGAGCGTCGACTTGCCGGAGCCGTTCGACCCGATGACACCGATCGTTTCGCCTTCGTAGACGACGAAGGACACCTTCTTGACCGCGTGCACGTTGCGCAGCTTGGCGCGCTTCTGGATCAGACCGTTCTTGCCGACGACACCGCGGGCGCGCTTTCCCGTCGTGAACACGCGATAGATGACGTCGACGTTGTCCACGACAACGACCGGCTTGCGCTCGGTCTTCTTCTTAGTCGTCGCCATAACGCTCCTCGGCTCGCCAGAAGTAGACCACACCGAACACGAGTACAACGGCCGTCCAGACGCCGGCGATCGCCCAGTCCTGAGCGTGAACCTCGTACCCGGTGACGAGCGCACCACGGGCGAGGGACATGAACGCGTAGACGGGGTTGATCGCGACGATGGTTCCGAAGAACGTTTCACCGAGACCCAGGTGCGCGGGGGTGTAGAAGACGCCCGACACGTAGAACAACATGCGCGTGAGGAACGGGAGGAGCTTGGTGAGATCGCGAACTTGGACCGTCAGTCGTGCCGCGATGAGCGCGATGCCCAGCCCGAACAGGAACAACAACGCAATCACTGCGGGCATGATCACGATTTCCCACTTGAGGATGTGATCGAAGATGAGGATGACGACCAGCATGATCGGCAGGGTCGGCAACAGGTTCAGTACCTGGCGGAAAACGGCCGAAAGCGGCAGGGCGATGCGCGGGAAGCTGATGGAACGCAGCAGACCAGAGTTCGACGTGATCGACGACGCACCCGTCTGGAACGAACCCGACACGAAGTTGAAGAGGAACACGCCCGTCACGAGGAACGGGATGAAGTTCGGTGCGCGGTGTGACCCGAGGATGATTCCGAAGATGAGTCCGTAAATCGACGACTGGATGAGCGGAACGAGAAGGCTCCACCAGGCTCCGAGTCGCGTGCGCGAGTTTTCGGCCTCTTTGCCGAGAACGGCGAGGGTCCAGGCGAAGTCTCGACGAATCCACGCCTCGCGCAGATACTGCCCGAGGGGAGCACGAACACCCATCGGCTTCAAGCCGTTGGCAAGTGCGTACGACTCGAGACCGTCAGACGTCATGTCGTCAGTTTACCCAACAATGCCCCACAGCACGGGAGTGCCAGGGGTCACGTCGACGGTGAATCGCTGGCCGATCACCGCGTCGAGGTGCTTGGGGGCGAGTCCGCCACCGGGGCGAACCGAGCGAACGTTCTCGTGCGTGATGATGTCGCCGGCCTTCGCCGCAGCGGTGACATACAACGAAGGGCGCAGTCGAGTCGATTCCGCCTCTGCGTCCGTTCGCCAGGCCGACGTGCTTCCGATGGCGAGGTGAGCGTCGTGACACGCGTCCACGAGTGCCTTCATCTCGGCGGGTTCGGCCGAGAACTCGGCGTCGACGCCGCCGTCCGCGCGGGACAGCGTCACGTGCTTTTCGATCATCGTTGCGCCGAGGGCAACCGCCGCAACGGCAACGGCAAGTCCGACGGTGTGGTCGGACAGCCCAACGTTGACGCCGAACAGGTCCTTGAGCACGGGGATACGAGCGAGGTGCGCGTCGGCAGGCTTCGCCGGGTACGAGCTGGTGCAGACGAGAAGCGTGATGTCGGTGGCACCGCCGGACTGAGCGGCGACGACGGCGTCCTCGATTTCCCCGAGTGTTGCGGTGCCGGTCGAGATGATGACGGGCTTTCCGGTCTGGGAAACCTGGCGGATGAGCGGCAGGTCGACGATTTCGAGTGATGCGATCTTGTATCGCGGAACGTTCAATCCCTCGAGGAATTCGACAGCGGTCTCGTCGAACGGGGTTGAGAATGCTTCCATTCCGAGAGCACGAACTGCGTCGAACGCCTCTTTGTGCCACTCCCACGGGAAGGACGCTTCCTTGTAGAGGTCGTGAAGCTTGCGGTCGCCCCACAGCGGGTGGTCCTTGGAGACACGGAACGGGGGAACGTCGACGTCGAGCGTGATCGTGTCGGCCGTGTACGTCTGGAATTTGACGGCGTCGACGCCCGTGTCCGCCATCGCGCGAACGATGTCGAGTGTGCGTTCGAGGGAACCGTTGTGATTTCCGCTAACCTCGGCAATGATGAATGGCTTCACAAGAGACAAATCTACCCGCTTGCGCCTTGCGACCGCGGATGATTGGGCGATGCTGCTGGAATGGCGCAATGACGA
>JBDLPW010000080.1:0-9857 GCA_039800905.1 Actinomycetota bacterium
CGAGCCTATCGCGCGGCTGCCTAGGCAAAGAGAAACGGCCTCGGACGAATCCGAGACCGTATCTAGTGGTTGCGGGGGCAGGATTTGAACCTACGACCTCCGGGTTATGAGCCCGGCGAGCTACCGAACTGCTCCACCCCGCGATGCACTTCTCAGTTTACACGCGGGGCGGGGCTCAGCGAAATCGAGGCCTAACGGGACAGTTCGTAGGCGGTCTGCAACGCCTTCTGCAGGCGAACATCGGCAGCGGCTGCTGCGACGAGGTCGTTCTTCGCGTAGGCCGCCTCACGATCCGTCAGGGCTTTCTTGGCGTCGGCAAGAGCCTTCGCCAGTTCGGCCGAGACCGTACCGCCCGTGGACGGATCCGTCGGGTCGGTGGGTTCAGTTGGCGTCACAACACCCGAGTTTCCTCCGAACAGCGAGTCGAGAGCAGCATCTAGCGAGTCTTCGAACGCAATCGAATCACCGAACGCGACGAGGATCTTGCGCAGAAGCGGATACGACGTTTCACCGGTCGATCGCACATAAACAGGCTGCACGTACAACAGTCCGCCACCGACGGGCAGGGTCAAGAGGTTTCCAGGGATGACCTCGGTCTTGCCCTGGCGCAACAGGTTGAGCTGTTGGCTGACGGTCGCGTCCGAGTCAAACTGCGCCTGCACCTGGCCGGGGCCAGGGATGGTCGTCTGTTTAGGCAACGTCAACAGAGTCAACTTGCCGTAGTCGGGACCGTAATCCGAGTTCGCGGCGAGGTAACCGTAGAGAACGTTTCGAGCGTCCTTACCCGTCGATTTCGGGATGAACGTCGAATAGATCGAGAACGACGGGGACTTCTCGCCCGGCATCTGCATCGTCAGGTAATACGGCGGCTGCAGGGTCGGCGCATTGGGGTCCGATACGGGATCGTTCGGCGTGACCCACGTGTCTTCCGTCGAATAGAACGTTCCTGGGTCGGTCACATGGTAACTGCCGAGAACCTCACGCTGAACCTTGAACAGGTCGGACGGGTAACGAACGTGCGACAGTAACTGCTCGGACATTTCCGACGCCGGCTTGAGCGTGGTCGGGAAGATCTTCTGCCACGTCGCCAGGATCGGGTCGTTCGCGTCCCACGCGTACAGGGTCACCGAACCGTCGTACGCGTCGACCGTTGCCTTCACCGAGTTACGGATGTAGTTGACGTTCCCCGTGGGGACCAGCGAATTCGCCGTGTACGTGTCCTTGACCGCTTCGCCCATGTCGACCGATGTCGAATACGGATAGTTGTTCGACGTCGTGTATCCGTCGACGACCCACACGATTCGCCCGTCCACCACTGCGGGGTACGGGTCGTTGTCGAGGGTCAGGTATGGCGCGACCTTGTTCACGCGCACCAGAGGGTGACGGTCGTACAGAATCTGCGAATCATTGCTGATCGCGTCGGACAACAGAATCTGTTCCGACTGGAAGTGCATCGCATAAATCAGTCGGGTGAAGATGTTGTCGAGTTTCGGTCCGCCGTCACCGGTGAAGGTGTATTTGGCGTTGCCCGAATCACTTGTCGAGTTCGCCGACGGGTAATCCAGTTCCAGCGGGCCGGTAGAACTCTTGGCGCCAACAATCGAGTAGTCGGTGGAGTTCTCACCGAAGTACACACGCGGTTCGTACTCACCCAGGTTTCCTGAAACCGGAATGCCCGATTCGAGGAAGGTCGGTTGTCCGTCAACGTTGCGCTTGTTTCCATACGCCGCGACGATTCCGTACCCATGGGTATAGACGATGTGGTCGTTGTACCAGGTCGAACTGGTCAGACCGGCGGCGTTCAGTTCACGCACCGCGAGGACGGTGTCCTGCTTGTTCCCGTCGATCGTGTAACGGTCAACGTCGAGGTGCGTCGGGAACTTGTAGTACTGACGGAACTGTTCCAACTGAGCGAACGCGTCCGGAACAAGCGCGGGGTCGATGATGCGAATGTGGGCCGTCGTTTCGGCGTCGGCACGCAGTGCACCCGCCTCAGCGGTCGTCGTCGCGGTGTACTCGACCTCGTTGACGTCGGACAGGCCGAAACCGGCACGTGTTCCGTCAATGTTGCGAGCAATGTAATCCGATTCGAGGGTTCGCGCGCTGGGGTCGACCTGGAATCGCTGAACGATCCACGAAACTCCGCCGAGAACCATGACCGAGACGAGCAACATCGCGACACCGACGATCGGCAGACGCCAACGACCCGTTACCGCAGTGATGGCAAAGAACACGAGAACGACAGCGGCGATACCCGCGAGGATTTGGTACCCTGGGATGTCGACGTTCACTTCGGTGTACCCGGCACCGGTCGCGACGAATCCCTGCGACGGGTTGACGAGCGCCTCGTACTGCTTGAGCCAGAACTGTCCGGCGAGAACCGCGAGGTACGCGATCGCGACGATCGACGCCTGGATGCGGATTGCTCGCGAGACGATGAACTGTCGTCCGGCGATGGCGATGCCGCCGTACAGGAAACCGGTCAGCGCGGTCGCGACGAGGGCGATAACGAGCACGGACTCGATCACGCCCGTGGCAAACAGCCAGAACGGCAGGTCGTAGACAAAGAACGAGATGTCCAGGCCGAACTGCGGGTCGTTGTGGCCAAACGGAGTCTTGTTGAGGAACTGCAAAACGACGGGCCACTGCGCGGCCGAGGTTGCGGCTGTGAAGAAGCCGAGAAGAATCGGGCCACCCCACACGATGAGTCGACGAATCGGCTCAACCGCTTCGCGGTACCTCTCGGCGCTTTCCGTCAAACGCGCGGTCAACGGACGGAACTTGTATCCCAGCCACAGCGCGAGCCAGGTGACCGCGACCGTGAACACGAACGTCACAATTGCAACCCCGCCCATCGCGAACCACTGGGTGAAGAGGACGGATTGGTAACCGGACTGCTGGTACCAGAGAACGTCGACGAAGACCGCCGAGAACTGGAAGAAGATGGCCACCAGGACGGCGAGAATCGCTGCGGTGACGACGAGAGGGGAACGGCGACGCTTGGGCGCGGAAGTGCTCATAACGGTGACTCCTTTGTATGTGGAGTCTACCCGCGAGCGGAGTGGGCTACGGAGCCGGGCAGTGCGGGAGCTCGTCCGTCCCCGACTTAGCGGCAATCGCCTTGAGCGCGGCGAGTGAATCGTCGAGCGTGTTCACGGCGACCTCGCGTAGGCCATCCGGCACATGCCCGTACAGGTCGTCACAATTGCCCGTGGGAACCAGGAACCAGTCGGCTCCCGAGTCGCGAGCGGCATACGCCTTCTGCACGACACCACCAATGCGACCGACCTCGCCGGTCGCGGTGATCTCGCCCGTGCCGGCAACGTCCGCGCCACCATTCAGTGAACCGGGCGTCAACTCGTCAATGATTCCGAGAGCGAACATCATGCCCGCCGAGGAGCCACCGACGTTAGATATTTGAATGTCCACCGTGAACGGGAACTTGTACTTTCCGCTCGTGTAAATCCCGACAACCGGTGTTGTGCCGTCCTGGTCGCTGGCGACGATACCGACCGACACCGTGATGGGTTTTCCGTCGCGAACGATGGCCATGTCGACCGTTCCGCCGATCCCAACGACCTTGATAATGGCGCGTAGATCGGAGACGTTCGAGACGGCGATGCCGTTCGCAGCGGTGATGATGTCGCCCGGTTTGACAAGTCCTTCCGCGGGAAGTCCCTTCATCGCTTCCTCGACGACGATGGATGATTCGAATGAGATGCCGAGTTTGGTCAGCGCGGCCGCGATCGCTTCCTGCTGCGAATTCGTCATCTGAATGGCCGACGCTTTCGCCTCATCCTCGTGCGTTGTACCCGGCGAAAAAATGAGATCCATCGGGATAACCGCATAATCGGGACGGAACCACGCCGACACGACGTCGAGCCAGGTCGGGTGGCTGTCTGGGGCGCCAGCGACGTACACGGTGAGAAGTTTCAGTGTGCCTTCCGTCGGGTAGGTCTTCTCGCCCACGATGGAGATGAGGGGAACGTCCTTGCCGTTGGAGTCCTTCGCCGTCGACAGGGTGTCATAAACAGGCCCGGGCATTTCGATGACGTACGGCGCCGGAATCGCGGCAAGACCGACAGCACCGAGCAACGTGAGCGCGAGCAGCGCGAATCCGACTCGTCGGCGGCGAGGCATTCGCGGGCGTTCGGGCGTGGGTTCCGGTGCGTCAATCGTCACGACTTCAACCCTAGGTGAGACTACGGTTGAACCATGACGGACGACGAGCCCGAGGACTTCCGCGAGATGCTCCGCCGTTTCTTGGAAAACGGCGGACAATTCGATATGACCGAATTTGCCAAGGCGGCGGGGCTGCCGGGCGATCCGGCCGCGCTGCAGGCGATGCTCGCGCAACTGCAGGCCGCACTCGCCCAGGGCGGCGACGGCATCACCGAGAAACTCGTCCGCGACACCGCGACTCGCGTAGCCAACGCGAAGGCCGTGTCGGTCGAGTCGGGCGTTCTCGATGCCGCGAATTCGGCACTGCAACTCGCTTCTCTGTGGCTCGACGAAGCTACGAGCGTTTCGCCGCTGACGGCAACGCCGACGTTGATGACCCGCCCCGAATGGGCTCGCGCCACAATTCCCGTGTGGATTCAGATTGCTGAACCCGTTGCGCGTTCGATTTCACACGCGGCGGAGCGACTGTTGACCGAACAGATGCCCGAGGACGCCGAGGAAGATCGACCGCAAGCGTTCGAGGCGCTCGGTCGACTCGGCGGGACGTTGTTCTCGCTACAACTGGGACAAATCGTCGGGCAACTGTCCGAGGAAGTGAACTCGGGCGGCGACCTGGGCATTCCTTTACTCGACGGCAGCCTCGAACACGAACTGCGCGCGGTCCTTATCCCCCAGAACGTTGCTGCATTCGCGAACGGACTCGACATTCCGTTGCACGATGTTTCGCTGTACCTCGCGATTCGCGAAATCGCCCATGCGCGCCTGTTCAAACACGCGAAGTGGCTCAAGCACTCCCTCATCGCGTCGATCACGGAGTACGCGAACGGGATTTCCATCAACTCCGACGCACTACGCGATGCGATGGAGGACATCGACATGAGTGACCCCGAGTCGCTGCGTCGCTTGGTCGGCGATGGTGCCCTGATTCCGCCGAAGACGGAAGATCAGCTCGTGGCGTTGGGTCGCATCGAAACGATTCTGGCGTTGGTCGAAGGCTGGGTTGACATTGTTGCCGATAGTGCAGCCCACCGCTTGCCGAGCCGTGATGCGATTGCCGAGATGGTTCGTCGCCAGCGCGCTGCCGGCCGCCCCGGTGAAAAGGCTCTGGCGGGGCTTGTTGGAATCGAGGCGCGTCCCCGCCGCCTGCGCGAAGCGTCCGAAATGTGGCGACAGGTCCACGTTGCGCTCGGTCCAGACGCGCGCGACGCATTGTGGGATTACCCCGATGCACTGCCCACCAGCACCGATATCGACAACCCAGCTGGACTCGTTGCCCGCCTGACGGGGTCCTCGATGCCGGACGCGATGGACATTGCGTTGCAGGAACTTCTGAACGACGACGGGACTGTGGACGAAAACTGACGTCCGTGTGCCGACGGTGACAATCTCGGTGAGTGTTCGTTCAGATTGACCCGACCATCCCACTCGTGTGGCGCGGGCATGATTCCGCCCAAGCCGGAATCGACCCCGCTCGCGTGCGATTGGACGCGATCGACGATCTGACGGCACGGGCACTGAGCGAACTCGTCAAAGGAACATCGACGCAGAAACTGACGGCATTGCTGGGGGCTGAGCGCAGTGCGCGATTACGCGAGCAACTACGGCCGGTGTTGGGGGTTCGGCCGTCGGTTCCGTTGCCCCGCGTTGCCGTCATCGGTCGCAGCAGTGCGGTCGGCGGTCTGGCCGACCAGATCGTGGCAGCCTGCTCCACCGTCGTGCGCGCGGCTGAGTCGGTCGATGTCGACCCGATTGCCGTCGACGCAGTCGTGCTCGTCAGTGATTTCGTCGTGTCCCCGATGGATGTTCAGCCGTGGCTGGGCGGCGACATCGAACATCTCACCGTCGTTTTCACGGAATCGTCGGTGATTGTCGGGCCTCTTGTTCGACCGGGTGAATCGGCGTGTGTGTCCTGCGTCGAACTCGACCGCATTGACCACGACTCAGCGTGGGGTGCGATCGCACCGCAAGTGTGGATGCGCCAGGCGCGACCGTCTGCCGCACTCGTCGCGCACGCAGCCGCCGAAGTCCTCTCGGTCATGGCCGCTGGGTGCGGGTATTCGACGCGAATCGACTCAGAAACGTTTAGCCGAGTGGTTCACCCGCACACTATGCACCCGGCGTGCGGGTGTCAGTCGCTGCCAGCGCTGCCGGAATGAAACGGCTTCGAGTTCGCGTCGACGACTGGTTCGCCCCGCGCTCCGACCACGACATCGACAACGCCTTCTTGGCGCGGGTGACCGCGACATACAACAGCCTGCGTTCTTCCGCGATGGCCGCATCGTCAGTCGCGAACGACAGCGGCAGCAGCCCGTCGCTGACGCCGGCGATGTGGACAATCTCCCACTCGAGTCCCTTGGCCGCGTGAATTGTTGAGAGGGTTACGGCGTTGACCGTCGGTTCGACGTCGACTTCGGCGCGGTGCGTCAGATCAGCGAGCAGGTCGGCGGCGGTCGCCGTAGCGGGCATTTCGTCGGCAAGCGACTGCACCGCCGCGAGAACGTTCCACGAGTGGCGTTCAATCGGGTTTGCCGGCGGCTTGGACACCCAGTTGAAGTGTTCGCGCAGAATCATGCCGAGCGTGTCGCGGGCCGACATCGTCGGGTTCGTTGCGGCGGTGCCCCGCAAGATGAGCATCGTTTCGCGGACGACCTGCTCTTCAAAGAAGCGTGAACCGCGGACACGGAACGGGATGCCAGCTGTGCCGAGAGCAGCCTCAATCGCCAGTGACTGCGCGTTGATACGGTAGAGAACTGCGATGTCGTGAGGGTTCGCGCCCGCAGCGATTGCCTGCGCGATTGTGGTCGCGATGAGTTTCGCCTCGTCGGCGTCGGTCGCGGCCGACACGATGGTCGGTGCAACCCCGCTCGGTGACACCGCCACCAGTTCGAGCGGTGAGTCGGGAACGAGCGAATTGGCGAGGTGCACAATCTCGGGTGTCGACCGGTAATTGCGGTCGAGTGTCACCGTGATGGCATTGGGGAATTCTTGGCCGAATCGGAGCAAGTGCTCACTCGTTGCGCCGGCAAACGAGTAAATCGTCTGGTTGGGGTCGCCGACCACGCACACGTCCGAACGGCTTCCGCGCCAGGCGTCTAACAGCGCCCGTTGAACTGGGGACACATCCTGGAATTCGTCGACGACGAAGAACCTGTATTCCTCGTGAACGCGTTCGCGCACCCAGGTCTCGGATTCGAGCAAACCGAGGGTGGTGACGAGAACGTCCTCGAAATCCAACTCGCGGCGTTCGTCCTTGAGTTTCTCGTACCGTTCGATCATCGCCATGACCTTGTCGGGCGTCATCGTCGATGGCAGCGGCCGTCGGTCCAAGGTTGCCGCGTACTGTTCGGGCGTGAGAAGTCGAACTTTGCGCCACTCGATTTCGGCGGCGACGGAGCGCAACACGTCGGTTGCCGTTGGCAGTTTGAGCTGTTCGGCGGCCTGTGTGAGAAGCCCGGCCTTGCCCGTCCGAACCTTGGGGAAATCGCCGCCGATGACGTCGGGCCAAAAGTACATCAGTTGGCGAAGCGCCGCCGAGTGGAACGTTCGGCACGCAACACCGTTGACGCCCAGATTCGCGAGTCGCGATCGCATCTCGCCCGCGGCTTTCGTCGTGAACGACAACGCGAGTACCTTCTCGGGTGCGTACACCCCGAGTTCGACGCCGTGGGCGATGCGGTGGGTGATGGCGCGGGTCTTACCCGACCCGGCACCAGCGAGAACGCGCATCGGACCGACCAGCGAGAGGGCGACGCGTTGCTGATTTTCGTCGAGGGCATCGATGAGCGCGCTCATGTCCCTCCTCTCGCGTGGCAACGCCGACCCAGCATTGCTTCGCCATACAGTAGCGATATGGCGTTGTCTCCCCTCATGCTAACGGCGTGGGCCGTTGCCGAGATTCCCAATCTGCACATCGACGGGTACCGCGAATCGTCGATCGAGGGACTCGACCGGGTGACGTGTCGTACGGCCGAAGGTGACGTCGTCACTATCGCCTCCCCAACGTCCGCGGAAGCCGCAGCGATTCAGGACCGCGAACACCGTGTTGGTCAG
The DNA here is from genome assembly GCA_039800905.1 of Actinomycetota bacterium. GTDB lineage: Bacteria > Actinomycetota > Actinomycetes > Actinomycetales > Microbacteriaceae > MWH-TA3. The sequence goes on from JBDLPW010000080.1 coordinate 8,233, forward strand.
TTGCTCAGCGCCGGTGTGCGCGAACGACTCGGATTCGATGTTCCCCACACTCTGGGCGCGGGCGTGCTCGACAAGCGACGTATGGTCGTCACCGTGGAGGCGCAGGGTCAGGCGCTGTCGACGATTCGCGACGTTCGTCCGATGCTTCCGTCGCTCGCTCTCGCACTCGCGAACCTGCACTCGTTGCCAACGAACATCGTCAAGCGTGATTCGATTCCGACCAAGACGTCGCTCGATGCTGTGCGAGAAGCCGCCGGCATCATCGACCGCGCGCACCAGACAACGCATGTACCGAGCGCCCTGCTCGACCGCTGGGACGCCGCGATCGAAGACAAGGAACTGTGGCAGTTCTCGCCGACGATCACGCACGGAGACCTCGAATTCGACTACATCCTCACCGCGGGAGACGACGTGGTCGGGATCACGCACTGGGCAGAGGCTCGCGTTGGCGACCCCGCCGCCGACCTCATGTGTGTTGTTGGCCCGCTTGCGCCCGAAGTTTCCGCCGGGTTCATCACCGACTACATCGCTCACCGTTCCAGCAACGACCGCCGCGTCGGACACCGTGCTCGCTTCTTGTCCGAGCTCGAGGTTGCTCGCTGGTTGGTCCACGGCGTCGACACGAACGACGAGGCCAAGGTCGATGACGCCGTCAAGATGTTGACGAACCTCGTCGCGTCCGTAACCGACAACCCCGCTCGTTCGCTCGGTGCATCGCCGGTCAAGCCCGTTTCTCTCGTCACCGATGCGACGGGCACCGCGCCGATTTTCTCGGCCGAAGCCGCCACCGAGGTCGTGGCACCCGTCCCCGACGCCGTGCCGGAATCGGTCGAGGCGTTCGAGGACGACGCCCCCACCGTTGTCGCACCGGAGCCGGCTGTGCTCATCACGCCCGTTGTCGCCGAGGGTGTCATCGTGAACGAGATTGTTGTCGAGGAGATCATCGACGCCGAGATTGTTGATGACGAAGTTGGCGACGGCGCGGTTGCCGCCGAGTCAGATGAGCCGACGCCGTCATTCTTGGGAGGTTCGGACTACACGGAAGAGTCCGTTCCCGTTGTTGTCGACGAACCGGTGACCGTGGTTGAGCCGGGTTCGGTCGAAGCGACAATCGTCGAAGCGTTTTTCTCAGACGATGAGCCCGACGAGGGAACACCCCGCGAGGAAGAAATCCTCTAACCGTCGTTAGTCGATGATCGGTATCGCGTCGAGTCGGTCGAGTCGGTCGGTTTCGATCTGCCATTCCCAGTTCGTCTTGACATAGTAAAGAACGCAGTCAATTTCAGAAACCGGGATGCCCTTCCACGCCGCGAACGCGCGTCGGTAGAGCACCAACTGCATCGCCTTGGCGTCGCGTTCCTCATCGGTGTCGGGGGCAGCGCCGGTTTTCCAGTCCACGACCGTCCAACGCCCGTCGAGGTTGAACACCGCGTCGATCTTGCACACGACGATGTGGCGACCCTGTGGCAACAGGATTTCGATTTCACGATGTTCTGGCGTCAAACCGTTCCAGCGCGACTTGAGGAAGTTCGCCTTGAGCGTCTCGATGTCGACACCGTCGTCGAGCGGTTCAATGTCGAGCCCGTCGAGAGGGCCTTCGTCGTAAATTCCGCGCTCGATCCACA
>JBDLPW010000081.1:0-3009 GCA_039800905.1 Actinomycetota bacterium
GCGAGCAATCGCCGCCATCGCAGCAGAAAACGACCCTCTCGCCGAGTTACGACTGTCGCGCCTGCGCAACTAGATCGACGAGTTGCTGAGCTTGTCGGGAGCGAGAGCAGCGTCGACATCATCCGCGGACATCAGCCCAGTTTCGACGACGAGTTCGCGTATCGGTGCACCGGTTGCGAGCGCCTTCTTAGCGAGTTTCGCAGCCTCTTCGTACCCGATGACGGGAATCAGCGCGGTGATGACACCGACCGAGGTGGCGACCATTGCTTCGAGACGGTCCTTGTTCGCGGTGATTCCGTCGACGCAGTTGACGCGCAGCGTCTGACACGCGTTGGTCATCCACGCGAACGACTGGAGGATGCTGGAGGCGATGACGGGTTCGAACGCGTTGAGCTGCAACTGTCCGGCTTCGACGGCCGCTGTGACGGTGGCGTCGGCGCCGATGATCGAGAACGCGACTTGGTTGACGACCTCGGGGACGACGGGGTTGACCTTGCCCGGCATGATCGACGAACCGGCTTGCTTGGCGGGAAGGTTGATTTCGCCGAAGCCGGCTTGCGGACCTGATGACAGCAGTCGAAGGTCGTTGCAGATCTTGGACAGCTTGACGGCGCTTCGCTTCAACGTGCCCGACACGGTCATAAAGATTCCGGTGTCGCTGGTGGCTTCGATGAGGTCAGGCGCCGTAGTCGTGGGCAGACCGGTGAGCTGGGCAAGGTGGCGCGCAACGGCCTCGGCGTATTTGGGGTTCGCGGTAATACCGGTACCGATGGCGGTGGCTCCGAGGTTGGTTTCACACAGCCACGGGATGATCTCAGACAGGCGCTCTTGGTCTTCCGCCATGGTGTTCCCGAACGAGTGGAATTCCTGACCGAGGGTCATGGGGACTGCGTCCTGCATCTGGGTGCGTCCGACCTTGACGATGTCGGCGAACTCGGTGCCCTTGGCGTGGAACGCGTCGATGAGCTTGTGGTGTTCTGCGAGCAGTCGCTGCATCGCGAACACCATCGCGATCTTGACCGCGGTCGGGTAGGCGTCGTTGGTCGACTGCGAACGGTTGACGTCGTCGATCGGGTGGAAGTACTGATACTCGCCCTTGGCGTGACCGAGCCGTTCGAGAGCGACGTTCGCCACGATCTCGTTGGTCATCATGTTGGTGGACGTTCCCGCACCACCCTGCAGAACACCGAGCACGAACTGGTCGTGGTACTGACCGTTGTAGATGTCTTCGCACACGGAGACGATGAGATCGGCCTTGTCGGCGTCGATGTCACCGATTTCTTTGTTCGCGAGCGCCGCCGCCTGCTTGACACGGACCAGTGCGCGCACGAAGTCGGGGTGGTTCGATATTGCTCGACGGGTGATTGGGAAGTTCTGGAGTGCGCGCGCGGTGTGAATCCCCCAGTACGCGTCTGCGGGGACCTGCATTTCGCCGAGCGAGTCGTGTTCGAGACGCATCTTGTCGCCGTAGCCGTGAGCCGAACCCGGGCTGAACACCGGCTGTCCGTCGTCGCTAATACCGAATGAGGGCGCAGGCCCCGTTGTGTGCACCATGTGTCCCAGACTAGCGCGAATATATTATTTGAGCCCTAAAGATTTATGCGGGTTCGCGCAGTTTTTGTGCGGAAAACGTTTTCCTGACGAAACCGACATACACTTTCCCCATGACAGTTGAAATGTATGGCGCCGACTGGTGCGGCGACTGCACCCGCGCAAAGATGCTCCTCAACCACCACGGTGTCGATTTTGTATGGCACGACACCGACGCGTCCGAAGATGACTTGGCGAAGGCTCAGGAAATCAGTGGCCTTTCAAAAATTCCCGTGATTGTGTTCCCTGACGGGTCCTTCCTGTCCGAGCCGTCGAACCCGCAGCTGGAAGAGAAACTGCGCGACAACGACTTGCTGTAAAGCAGAACGACCACCCCGAAAGGTGGTCGTTCCGTGAAATTGCGGCGAATTACGGGTTCATCATGCCCGTATCGATGTTCTCGATGGTGTCCAGACCGCCGGACATTGCCCACAGTGCGAGCAGTCCAAAAATCACGATGACAAGCGCGAGCCACACATAGCCCAAGATCAGTCCAGCGATGGCGAATCCGCGGCTGGTTCCACTCTGACCCTTCGTCTTGACCAAACCGATGTGCCCCAGGGCGATGGCGGCGACACCGAACGGTGCCGGAATCCACCACAGGACTATTGATGCAATTCCGGTGATCAACGCCCACAGCGACACCTGGTTGAGTCGCGGGGCGACGGGTGCCTCAGCGGCAGGAGCGGGCGGGGTGACCGCGGCAGCGGGCTGCGGCGGTACCGAATTGTTTTCTGTTGCCATGGTCTTACTTTACGCGCGTGACCTCGAGCAGGAACGCTTGTTCCGGCGCAAGGATCGGCGGGCGCAAACCGACGGTTCGCAAAACGACTCCGGACAGAGTGACACCGTCGGTCCACGTCGGGGCAACGCGCTGGACAACCTTGGCGTCCCCGGCGGGCTGAGCAACGGCGACGTGATACTCGGCGGAATCGTCGAGTCCGGTCAGGCAAATCGACGCCGGCGTCGAATCCGGTGTGGTCGACAGTGCCACATACGCGAACAGTGCGCGCGAACCGTCCTGTGCAACGACACCGTGAACCAGGGATTCCTCTTCGACGTGGTCGACGCGGACAACTCGGCCGGTGTGGAGAAGGTCGCGGTTCGCTTTGTAGTAATCCGCCCAGTTGGTCAGCGCGGCACGTTCCTCGACGGTCGTTTCCGTCAGATCCCATTCCAGCCCGGCATGGCCGAACAGTGCCGCGATCGCGCGGAATGACAGGTCGTGGGTGCGGCCGGTGGTGTGGGCGCGAGCCGGTCCGATGTGGGTGCCCAGCATCTCTGGCGGAATCGCGATCCCCGTCCAGCGTTGAATCGACTGGCGTTCGAATGCGTCGTTCGTGTCGCTCGTCCAGAAACGGTCAGCATGGTCGACCATCCCGAGGTCGACTCGGCCACCGCCCGATGCGCACGATTCAA
>JBDLPW010000082.1:0-4305 GCA_039800905.1 Actinomycetota bacterium
GACCCACGTCCGCGCGACACATCGTGCGAGTTCATCGCTTCGACCAACGAGATGTACGAGTTCGCATCGAATCGACGCGTGAACTTGTTCCCGTGGAAGTCAAGATACGACTCGACGGCGAATCGACCACCATCGCCCAACGGCGAGATCTCGCTTTGCCAAGCGCGATCAAAACGCTCGTTGAATTCGGCGGGTGCACGGTACGACAGCATCGCGATGCGACGGGCGAGTGCGAGTCCGCGGAACGGACCCTGATCCTCGTCGTAGTAGTCGCCGCCGTTGAAGTTGGGGTCCATCTGAATCGCTTCGATCTGGATGGTGTTGAGTGAGATCTGGTCAGCGCTGGTAACTGCACTGGTCGCGAGGAGCGCCACGCGTTCGACCTCGGACGGGTACGTGACCGCGTATTCGAGAGCAGACATACCAGCGGCACTGCCGCCAATCACAGCCGCCCAACGGGAGATGCCCAGTTGATCGGCGAGAGCCTTGAGTGCGTTGGTCTGGTCTCGGACGGTCAGATACGGGAATCGAGAGCCCCATTCGCGACCGTCACTAGTCACCGTGGACGGGCCGGTCGAGCCTTGGCAGCCTCCCAGCGTGTTCGCGCACACCACAAACCACTTGTCGGTGTCGATGCCGAGGCCCGCACCTACAACGCCGTTCCACCAGCCGTCAGTGACGTGACCGGGGCCAGCGTGACCGGCAGCGTGTGAATCCGCGGTCAGCGAGTGAATCAGAAGCACAGCGTTGGACATGTCGGCGTTAGGCGTTCCCCACGTCTCGTACGCCAGGCGCGTGCGGGGCAAAACTTTCCCGCTTTCGAGTGTCATATCACCGAGCTGCGCAAACTTGCGATTGCCGAGGTGGTCACCGTCACGCCACGCACCCGTCACGGGAGGGGCTCCGAGGACGCGCATCGACCCTTCGGTCACGAAAGCCGAAGGGACAGTCTCTTCCGACGTCTGCCAGTCCATGGTTCGTCAATCCTCTCACGGGAAACAGCGACGGGGTTGAGTCCGAAGACCCAACCCCGCCACGGTGTGACTTACTTGGCCTTGCGCGCTGCGGCGAATCCCTGTTCGAGGTCGGCGATGATGTCGTCGATGTGCTCGAGACCGACCGACAGTCGGACGAGACCGGGGGTGACACCAGCGCTGAGCTGCTCTTCCGGGGTGAGCTGCGAGTGCGTGGTCGACGCCGGGTGGATGATCAGCGAGCGGACGTCACCGATGTTGGCAACGTGGCTGAACAGTTCCGTGCTTTCGACGAGCGCACGGCCAGCGTTGACGCCACCCTTGAGCTCGAACGACAGAACCGCACCGACTCCGTTGGGGGCGTACTTCTTGGCGGCCGCGAACCACGGGCTCGATTCGAGTCCCGAGTACGACACCGAAGCGACGTCGGAGTGTGCCTCGAGCCACTTGGCTACGGCGAGTGCGTTCTCGACGTGGCGCTCGATGCGCAGGCTGAGGGTTTCGATGCCCTGGAGAAGCGCCCATGCGTTGTCGGGAGCGACCGATGCCCCGACGTCACGGAGAAGCTGGACGCGGGCCTTGATAACGTACGCGATGGCGTCTCCGAGGACGGTCGTGTACGACGCGCCGTGGTAGGACGGGTCGGGCTCGGTCAGTCCGGGGAACTTGTCAACGTTCTTGCTCCATGCGAACTTGCCGCCGTCAACGATTGCACCGGCAACGACGGTTCCGTGTCCGCCGAGGAACTTGGTCGCCGAGTGAACGACGATGTCTGCACCGTGCTCGAAGGGACGGATGAGGTAAGGGGTGGCGACGGTGTTGTCAATGATGAGCGGAACACCGGCGTCGTGTGCGACTCCAGCAACGCCTTCGATGTCGAGGATGTTGATGCGCGGGTTCGCGATCGACTCACCGAAGAAAGCCTTCGTGTTGGGGCGAACGGCACGCTTCCACTCATCGAGGTCATCCTGGTCCTTGACGAAGGTGACTTCGATGCCGAGCTTCGCGAAGGTGTAGTGGAAAAGGTTGTACGTTCCGCCGTAGACGTTCGACGACGACACGATGTGGTCACCGGCACCCGCGATGTTGAGGATCGAGTAGGTGATGGCTGCCTGACCCGACGCGAGCAACAGCGCGGCGGTTCCACCTTCGAGTGCAGCGATGCGCTTTTCGGCGACATCCTGCGTCGGGTTCATGATGCGGGTGTAGATGTTTCCGAACTCGGCGAGAGCAAAGAGGTTCTTCGCGTGGTCGGCGTCGTTGAACGTGTACGCAGTTGTGCGGTACAGCGGAACGGCGCGCGCGTTCGTCGTCGGGTCCGGTGCTGCACCAGCGTGGATCTGCTGGGTCTCAAATTTCCATGACATGAGTCACTCCTGTTCTAAGCGGATACTTCACAGTAGAAACGGTGAGGCACGCCCGCCACTTACGGCGAAACAGTGCGTAACTAAACCTCGAAGTGTTACGTGAGGGACTTCTGCATCATGACGACGCCAATCCATTCGTCGAACTTGCGACCGACGTTGTCCATCTCGCCAACGCGGGCAAATCCCGCCTTTTCGTGTAGTCGAATCGACGGAACGGCGTCGTTTGTCGATGCAATGACGGCGATGACTTCGCGGGTACCGGCAAGCCCGGCAAGGCGCAGCGATTCATCGAGAAGCAGCCGACCGATCCCCAAACCGCGCGAATCTTCACGCAGATACAGCGTGTTCTCCATGGTCGTTTCGTAGGCGCATTTTTCGCGCCACGTTGACAGGTATGCGTATCCAATGATGTCCCCGGCCAGTTCGGCAACGATGAAGGGCATCCCCAGCCCGGCAACGACGTCCATCTTGTGTTCCATGTCGTGCGCGGTCCACGGGTCTAGGTCGAACGTCACGGTCGACGTCGTCACGTAGTGGTTATAAATGTCGACGAGTACGGGTGCGTCGGCGTGCGTCGCGGGGCGAAACGTGATGTCGGTCATTCGAACAGCCTAAACGCGCCAATCCACGGGTTCGCCGCCCTGCAGCGCCAGAAGTTCATTAGCACGGGAAAACGGTTTCGATCCGAAGAACCCGTTGCGGGCAGACAGGGGTGACGGGTGCGCTGACGCGATGACGGGGGTGTCCCCCAGCAACTGCGCCTCGGATTGCGCATCGCGCCCCCACAGAATGGCGACGAGCGGGCCGCCCCGATTCGCTAGTGCGGACAGTGCCGCCGCGGTCACGTGCTCCCATCCGATTCCACGATGCGAACCAGCGTTGCCTGACTGAACGGTCAGCACACGGTTCAACAGCATCACACCGGAATCAACCCAATGAGAAAGGTCGCCGTGCTCGGCCGGCGCAATCCCCAGATCGTCGCGCAGTTCGGCATAAATGTTCTGCAGGCTGCGCGGTAACGGTCGAACGTGCGCATCCACAGCAAACGCCAATCCAATCGCGTGACCCGGTGTCGGGTAAGGGTCCTGCCCGACGATGACGACACGTACATCATCCAATGGCTGTTGAAACGCTCGATAAATGTTGTCGCCAGCAGGGAAATGGTCGATGCCCGCAGCCGTTTCCTCTCGCAGGCGCTCGCCGATTCGGGCAACGGTCTCGGTGTGCGGAGCCAGAGCATCCCGCCACGACGGATGAACAAGATCCGCGAGGGCAGCGGGCACGACTAGTTGTAAACCTGGTCGTGAACGAGTTCTGAAATGGCGACGTTCTCTTCAAAGAACGTCTGACCACCGAACACCGAGATCACGGAAATCCATGACGTGTCGTTGACAACATTGAGGATTGCAGGAATGTTCGCGTTGCTGTCACCGATGATCGCGTACGTCGATTCGCCGGCAGCGTTTTCACCTTCGTTGAGACCCTGGTCAATCAGGCTCTGGACAATATCAGGGCGGGTGGAGGCGTCGATGGGTACGACGGAGATGACGGAATAGATTTCGATGCCGTCCGGGTTGTCGCTGTCATATCCGAAGTAACACGAAATTCCGCCGGACAGGGTTTCCGGGGTCGGGTCGGGGACGAGCTGGTCGCCATAGATGCCGCCCGGGCCAGCAAGCAGAACAATCTTTTCTGCTGCATACGAGTCAACCTGCGACTGCGGCAAAATCGTCGTGCAGTCGGCGGGTTCGGTGAAGGTTTCACCGACCGACTCGACAGCGGTCTTTGATGGCTTCGGCGTGGCCGACGCGGTGGGATTTGCGTCACCGCCCAACAACGAGCAACCGGAGAGAAGCAAGACCCCTGCCATCGACGCTCCGAGTAATGGGCGGATGAACTGCATGGGGGCCTCCTTTGAGGACGAATGTACCGTGTCCGCTAACCCACCACAGTTAGGGACACGG
>JBDLPW010000083.1:0-15851 GCA_039800905.1 Actinomycetota bacterium
TTCGCGTCCCGCATCATCGGCGGGTTCGGTAACGGAATGTTCTGGATGATCGCGACCGGTTACGTTACGACGCTGTTGCCGCAACATCTGCGCTCTCGCGGGTTCCTCTTCATTTCAGCCGGTGCGAACCTCGCGTTCATTGCGGGACTTCCGTTGGGGTCCGCTCTCGCCGCAATTTCGGATTGGCGATCCGCATTCCTCATCATGACGGCATTGACGCTCGGTGCCAGTGCAAGTCTCTTTTTCCTGCTGAAGCCAATCCCCAACCCGCACGCCGAGGCCGCGTCGGGCGGACCGTCCGTGCTCCGCGACAAGACGTTCCCCCTCGTTCTACTCGGTGTATCCGGTGTCTTTCTCTTTGTCGGTGGCGGAAACGTGTTCTATCCGTACATCACAACCTTCCTCATCGACGTAGCGCATTTCACACCGATGACCGTCGCGGTGCCGCTTGCCTGTTACGGAATCGGGGGCAGTGTGGGAATCATCATTGCCGAGCGCATCGGTCGCCATCCCGCCCAACTGTCGCGGAACATCGCCTTCGCGATCGCATTCATGGCCTCGATGATGGTGCTCGTCAATCTCGCGGCCGTGAACCAGATCACGATGATGTTGTCGACGGCGTTGTGGAGCCTTGGCTTCGCCGTCGTCGAACCGCTGTTCGGCCAGTACATCATGGAGTCGGCGAGCCCCCGCCTGCGCGACTTTGCCGGTGCAATGCGCACCACCGCGTGGAACCTCGGGATCGGCGGTGGCTCGTTCGTTGGGGGGCTATTGCTCGTCCCTCTCGGAATCGCCGCGTTGCCGTATCTGGGCGCCGCGGTACTCGTCGGGGCGGTGTCGATCGCCCTCGTTGCGCGTCGGCGGGAGCACGCCCTCGCAAACTAGAATGGGAGTACCAACGCCCGTCTTGCGAGGAGAATCGTGACCGAACGCCAGCACTCCAGTTTCAATGCCCCTCTGTCCGAGGTTGACCCCGAAATTGCTGAGGTGCTGAACCTCGAGCTCGGTCGTCAGCGTGACTACCTCGAGATGATTGCGTCCGAGAATTTCGTTCCGCGAGCCGTTCTGCAGGCGCAGGGGTCGGTACTGACCAACAAGTACGCCGAGGGTTACCCCGGAAAGCGTTACTACGGTGGTTGTGAGTTCGTCGACGTCGCCGAAGAACTGGCGATTTCGCGCGCCAAGTCGCTGTTCGGCGCGGCTTTCGCCAACGTCCAGCCTCACTCGGGCGCGACCGCAAACGCCGCTGTTCTGCACGCGATTGCGAACAAGGACGACACCATCCTCGGTCTCGAATTGGCGCACGGCGGTCACCTGACCCACGGCATGAAGCTCAACTTCTCGGGCCGTCTGTACAACGCAGTTTCGTACGGTGTTGACCCCGAGACGTTCCTCATCGACATGAACGTCGTCCGCGACAAGGCGCTCGAGCACAAGCCGCAGGTCATCATCGCCGGGTGGAGCGCGTACCCGCGTCACATCGACTTTGCCGCCTTCCGAGAGATTGCGGATGAGGTCGGTGCGAAGTTGTGGGTCGACATGGCTCACTTCGCCGGTCTGGTTGCCGCCGGACTGCACCCCAGCCCCGTCCCGTACGCCGACGTCGTCTCGACGACCGTTCACAAGACTCTCGCTGGTCCCCGCTCGGGACTCATCCTGTCGCGCGACGAGGAACTGGGAAAGAAGCTCAACTCGGCCGTGTTCCCCGGTCAGCAGGGCGGCCCGCTCATGCACGTCATCGCGGCGAAAGCTGTTGCGTTCAAGTTCGCTGCGTCGGACGAATTCAAGGACCGTCAGGCGCGCACTATTCGCGGCGCACAGATCCTCGCCGAGCGCCTCACCGCGACCGATGCGACCGGTGCTGGACTCGACGTCCTCACCGGTGGAACCGATGTTCACCTCATCCTCGCCGACCTCCGCAATTCGGAAGTCAACGGCCAGGAAGCACAGGACCTGCTCCACGAAGTCGGCATTACGGTCAACCGCAACGCGGTTCCCTTTGACCCGCGCCCGCCGATGGTCACTTCAGGAGTCCGCATCGGTACGGCTGCTCTCGCCACGCGTGGCTTCGGCGAGACCGAGTTCGTCGAGGTCGCCGACATCATCGCCAACACCTTGATGCCGAACCCCGACATCGCTGGATCGCGCGCTCGCGTCAAGGCTCTCGCCGACGCGTTCCCGCTGTACCCTGGTCTCGTGCAGTAGGTCACACATGACGGCTCGGATTCTTGACGGCACGGCAACGGCCGCAGCCATCAAGACCGACCTCACCGGACGCGTCGCTGTTCTTCGCGAGCGCGGAATCGTCCCCGGTCTGGCGACTGTCCTCGTCGGGACCGACCCCGGCTCCCAGTGGTACGTCGGCGGTAAGCACAAGGATTGCGCCGAGGTTGGTATCGCGTCGATTCGTCGGGACCTGCCTGAGGAAACGACTCAAGCGGAACTCGAAGCCGTCATCGACGAGTTGAACGGCAACCCCGAGGTGACGGGTTACATCGTCCAGTTGCCGCTTCCCAAGCACATTGATACCGACGCCATTCTGGAACGCATCGACCCCGACAAAGATGCCGACGGACTTCACCCGACGAACCTCGGGCGACTCGTTCTCAAGGCGTCGGGTCCCATCGATTCGCCGTTGCCGTGCACCCCGCGAGGCGTCATCGACCTCGTCGAACACCACGGATTGTCGTGGAACGGTCTCAACGTCGTCGTCATCGGCCGCGGGATTACGGTCGGTCGACCTATTGGTTCCCTGTTGACCCGCAAGGAAGTGAACGCCACGGTGACGCTGACCCACACGGGTACACGCAACCTTGCCGAGCACCTGAAGAACGCAGACGTGATCGTCGCCGCCGCCGGATCGCCATCAATCGTCACGGCTGAGAACGTCAAGCCCGGCGCGATTGTGCTCGACGTCGGCGTCTCGCGTGTGACGAACCCCGACGGAACCACCCGAATCGCGGGTGATGTTGACCCGGCCGTCCGTGAGGTCGCAGCGTGGGTTTCTCCGAACCCCGGCGGTGTAGGCCCGATGACGCGAGCGTTGCTGCTCAAGAACGTCGTCGAGATGGCGGAACGCGTCTAGGGGTTCGCCCCGTTTCGACCCTGAATTATGCCGTGCAGATACGGCATGACCCGAACGATCACGCCGATGCGATCGATGATGAGGGTGTCCTCGCCCGAGAGCATGATGTGAGTCCGGCCACGGATGTCCCGGTTCACTTCGAGTTCCGTCTTGACGACGTCCTTCTGCGCGTCGTAATCGGTAAACGTGTACAGCTTCGCGCCGCTGTCGCAGAGAATCGCCTGTCGCGCGCGCGGTTCGTCGAGGCTCGTCCACGTTGTGCAGGCGCCTCCCGCAGCAACGAACCGTTCCCGCAAGTCATCGATCTGAGTTCCGGTCGGCGCGCAACCAGCAAGGAGCACGACCGCCACCGCAACGACGCCGAGGCTACCCTTCCGGTGTAACAACAGGGAAGTCACCTCCCGGCTTCTCGCCTTCGTCATAAATCACCTCGGGCTTACCGATGATGAGCGGGTCGGGGGTGCCAACTAGCACGGTGTCCTTGCCCGGGTAATCGAACTGCGCAAGAACCCACCGCATCGCCTCGATGCGGGCGCGCTTCTTGTCGTTCGACTTGACGACCGTCCATGGCGCGTGCGCCGAGTCGGTGTAGAAGAACATCGCCTCTTTCGCTTCGGTGTAGTCGCGCCACTTGTCGAGGCTGGCGACATCAGTGGGGCTGAGTTTCCACACTCGTACGGGGTCGGTGCGTCGTTCCTCGAAGCGGTGACGCTGTTCCGCTTCGCCGACCGAGAACCAGAACTTGACGAGGTGGATCCCCGACTGCACGAGCATCCGCTCGAATTCGGGGGTAGCGCGCATGAATTCGAGGTATTCGGTCGCGGTGCAATACCCCATGACGCGTTCGACGCCAGCGCGGTTGTACCAAGAACGGTCCATGAGGACGATTTCGCCCGCTGCGGGCAGGTGTTCAACGTAACGCTGGAAGTACCACTGCGAACGCTCGCGCTCGGTCGGTTTCTCCAGGGCGACGACCCGCGCACCACGCGGATTGAGGTGCTCCATGAACCGTTTGATCGTCCCACCCTTGCCAGCCGCGTCACGTCCCTCAAAGATGATGACAATCTTGGTGCCCGACTCTTTGGTCCACGACTGCAGTTTGAGAAGTTCCACCTGCAGACGGTGTTTGAGTTTCTCGTATTCTTTTCGGGTCATCTTTTCGTCGTACGGATAACCGTGACGCCACGATTCGTCACCCTCGAGATCGGGGGCGTCATCGTCGAGGAGTTCCTGCAACTCGTCGTCGTTTGCAGCCGCGATGAGTGCGTCCGTGTCTCCGTCCGCGCGCGCCTTGCGGACTGCGTCCTCATGCGATGTGTCGCTCATGGTTTCACGATACGCCTGCTCGGTGAACACGCGGTAACAAGCCGTGCTTCGGTAATCTGGGGGAATGGCGAAGTTGTATTTCCGATATGGCGCGATGAACAGCGGCAAGAGCACGGCCCTTTTGCAGGCCGCGTACAACTACGCGGAACGCGGCCAGCAGGTGCTCATCGCAAAGCCCCGCGTCGACACGAAGGGTGAGGCCGCAATCGTTTCCCGCCTCGGTGTCGAGCGCGAAGTGAACTTCATGATCGGACCGCACGACGACGTGCGTACTGTGTTCGAGGCATACCGCGCCCGTACCAAGTCGACCACTGGCCAAGACGTCGCCTGCCTCCTCATCGACGAAGCACAGTTCTTGTCGGTCGACCAGGTCGATGACCTTCTCCGCATCGCGATACTCGAGGACATTCCGGTGCTCGCATACGGAATTCGCACCGACTTCCAGACGATCGCGTTCCCCGGTTCGCGTCGACTACTTGAGGTTGCTCACGCTCTCGAGGAACTCAAGACGATTTGCCGATGTGGACGCAAGGCGATGTTCAACGGCCGCAAGGTCAACGGTGAGTTCGTTTTCGACGGCGCTCAGGTCGCCATCGACGGCGATGCCGTCACCTACGAGTCGCTGTGTGGAACGTGTTACCTCCGGGAATCGAAGGGCATGCTCGCCTACGGATTCAACGCGCCGAGCTCGTTCGTGCCGTCCCTAGCGCCGGACGCCGACTTCTCCTAGTCAGTCGTCAGCAACTGCGTTTCCGCGAGTTCGCGGTACAGCGGAACCTTCGCAACGAGTTGTTCGTGGGTTCCCGCACCCAGGACGCGACCCTTCTCGAGAACCACAATGCGATCCGAATCAACGACGGTTGACAGACGGTGGGCGATCACGATGAGCGTGCGGTTCGACGCAACCCGATCGATTGCGTCCTTCATCAACTGCTCGTTGAGTCCGTCAAGGCTCGACGTCGATTCGTCGAGCAGCAGAATCGGGGGAGCCATCAACAGCGCACGAGCAATTGCAAGGCGCTGACGCTCGCCACCCGAGAGCAAGACGCCACCTTCTCCGACCGGCGCTGATATTCCAAGGTCCGATCGTTCGACGATGTTCGTCAGGTTCACCTCGGCGAGTACACGCAGGCAGTCCTCGTCAGTCGCGTCGGGAGCGCCGAGAGTGAGGTTGTCGCGGATTGTTCCAGCGAGAACCGGAGCATCTTGTTCGACATAACCGATTGAGCCACGAAGTTCGGAGCGGTCGAGCGACCGTACATCGTGCCCGCCAATCCGGACGGTTCCCGATGGAACGTCGTAAAAACGTTCGATGAGCGAAAAAATGGTCGACTTTCCCGAACCACTGGGCCCTACGAGCGCGATGCGTTTGCCCGTCGGCACGTCGAATGACACGTTCTGGAGGATAGGTGTCTCGGGGTCGTACGCGAACGACACGTCGTCAAAAGCAATTGCGGTGACTCCCAACCCGGACGTCAGTGTTTCCGTGGGTTGGTCGTGTTCTGTTTCGAGAGGCAGGTCGATGATTTCTTGAATTCGACCGAGTGCACCGAGCGCCTGCGCGACAGAGGTGAATGCGCCGATGGCCGACCCGAGCGGCATGATCATCATGAACAGGAACAGGATGAACGAGACGAGTTGCGCGACGGTAATCACCCCGCTGGCAACGCGGAAACCGCCGACACCGAGGACGACGAGGAACGACACTTGCATCGCAATCGACGAGATCGGAACAACGAACGCCGAAATGCGGGCGACGTTGAGGCCAGCGGTCCAGGCCTCTCGGGCGTCCTTGTCGACCGTCGCGATTTCACGATTGACGGCGTTAGCGGCGCGAACGGTGCGGACGGCGGAAATTGAGCGCTCGACGGCCGCCGTGAGATCTCCGACGCGGTCCTGCGCAACGCGGGAATACTTGCGGATGCGACGCGACAAAACGATGACGACAATCATGGACCCGACGACGACGCTTGATGTCAGCCCGAAAAGCACCGCATCGATGAAGAGCATCGCGATGATGGCGCCAACGAACGTGACCGAACCACCGATTGCCTCGACAAGACCTTGTGTCAACACGGCGCGCAACATGGTCGAGTCGGCTCCGACGCGGGAAACCAAGTCACCGGTGCGACGCGCGTCGAACTCGCTAATCGGCAGGTTGAGAAGTCGCGAGACGAGGTGACGGCGCGAGGACAGAACCACCGATTCACCCGTGCGTTGCAAGAGATAGTGGCGAACGCTCGCGAGCACTGCCCCGCCAATTACCAACGCGATGAGCGCGGGTAAGAGCCAACCAAGATCATCCCCCGCCTGCACGGAGGTGATCACCTGCGACACAATCAGGGGCTGTGCGAGCGATGCACCGGCGCCCAGGATGCTCAAGCCGATGACGGTGAACAGGATTCCCTTGTGTTCGAGGAGGTAAGGAAGTAATTGGCGGAATGTCGCCTTCGGTCCGTCGGGGACTGTTCCACCCGCTCGACGACCGCCACCGAATCGGGGAGAAGCCATGAGACTAGGATAGGTGCTTGTGTCACATGCAGTAATTCGGGCGGAGCAGCTCACCAAGTCGTACGACGACTTCACCGCGGTCAACGCGATTTCGTTCGAGGTTCCGCGCGGCGAATCGTTCGGACTGCTCGGTCCCAACGGTGCAGGTAAGTCGACGACGATGAAGATGATCGCCTCGGTGTCGACCCGTACGTCCGGCTCGCTCGAAGTTCTCGGAATGGACCCGAACACGCACGGCCCCGACATTCGCGCGAAGCTCGGTGTGGTTCCCCAGGAAGACAACCTCGACCAGGAATTGCGCGTCCGCGACAACCTCGTGACCTACGGGCGTTACTTCGGCATGAACCTCAAAGAGGCGGGACGCCGAGCTGATGAACTTCTCGAATTTGCGCAACTCACCGACCGCGGAAACTCGAAGGTCGAACCGCTGTCCGGGGGAATGAAGCGCCGCTTGACGATTGCTCGTTCGCTCATGAACGACCCCGAAATGATGCTTCTCGACGAGCCGACGACTGGCCTTGACCCGCAGGCACGTCACATTTTGTGGGACCGCTTGTTCCGGCTCAAGGAACAGGGAACGACCCTCATTCTCACGACCCATTACATGGACGAGGCCGAACAGCTCTGCGATCGACTCATCGTCGTCGACAAGGGCGAGATCATGGCTGAAGGGTCTCCGGCCGAACTCATCCGCAATTACTCGTCGCGCGAGGTGCTCGAGGTCCGATACGGTTCGGAGCGAAACGCCGAAGTTGCCGCTGTTATCGCCCACATCGGTGAACGACAGGAAGTGCTGCCAGACCGTGTGCTCGTCTACACGGACAACGGCGAGCGAGACCTGGCGGAAATCACACGACTCGGAAATCACCCCGTCACGAGTCTTGTACGCCGTTCGTCCCTCGAGGACGTGTTCCTGCGCCTGACGGGTCGGAGCCTCGTCGAATGAGCGTGAACGCTGACCGTTGGCGTCGATGGGGTTGGTGGTACGTCGCCGAAACACGGTTCCGCGAAATGACTGCGTATGTGTCGTACGTCGTCACCTCATCGTTCGGCAACCCTCTGATTTATTTGCTCGCTTTGGGTGTCGGGCTCGCCAACCTGGTTCCGCAGGGAATCGAAGGCGTTTCGTATCTGCACTATGTCGGCCCAGCAATGTTGATGTCGACAATCCTCACGATCGGCGCCGAAGAGGGCATGTTTCCCGTCATGGGCGGGTTCAAATGGCAAAAGGTCTTCTTCGCGATGAGCGCGAGTCCGGTCACGCCGGGGCAGATCGTCGCGGGATTCTGCGTGCACCTCGCGGTTCGTTTCGGCTTCACCGCGACGGTGTTTTTCGGGATGTTGTTAGTTTTTGGTGCCGTTCCACTGGGGACCGGGTGGCTCATGATTCCGATCTCAATGCTCGGCGCATTCTCCATCCTCACGCCGCTCGCGTCCTATTCGGCGCGTTTGACCGAGGACAGTGGGCAATTCCCGCTCATCATGCGACTCATCATCATGCCGATGTTCTTGTTCTCCGGCACCTTCTTCCCACTCTCCAACATTCCTGACTGGCTCGAATGGGTCGGCTGGTTGTCGCCTCTGTGGCACGCCAGTTCGCTCGGCCGGGTCGTGTCGTACGGATTGGTCGAACCGTGGTGGCTCACCGTGGTGCACGTGGCGTACCTCGCCTCGCTTGCTGTAACAGGCGCGGTTCTCATGCGGCGCGCGTTCATCGCGAGGTTGTACGCATGACGACGACGGTGAAGCGCCGCCCCTTTGGGGGGATGTACGGCGGAAACATTCGCGCCGTCATCGAGCGAGGATTCCGCGTGATGATGAAGAATAACTACCTCGTCATCATTTCCGGATTCTTCGAGCCCGTGTTTTATCTGTTATCGATGGGAATCGGACTCGGGTCAATCGTCGGAAACATCGACGTCAACGGAACTCCCGTCGCGTACGGTGCCTTCATCGCGCCTGCTCTACTCGCCGTTTCCGCAATGAACGGGGCGATTTACGACTCGACGTGGAACGTCTTCTTCAAACTGAACTTCGGCAAGTTGTATCAGACGATGCTCTTGACATCACTAGGTCCGCTGGACGTAGCAGTGGGTGAAATCACAATGGCCCTGCTGCGCGGTGGAATGTATGCCTTCGGGTTCCTCGTCGTGATGCAGATCATGGGACTCATCATGTCGCCCCTTGCCGTGCTGGCAATACCCGCGGTACTGCTCATTGCCGCCGGTTTCGCGTCGATTGGAATGGCCTTCACGTCCTATATGAAGACTTTCCAACAAATGGACTGGTTGCCGATGTTCATGTTGCCGATGTTCATGTTCTCGGCGACCTTCTACCCGATCACGATTTACCCGGAACCGATCCAGGTCATGGTGGAGTGCTTCCCGCTTTGGCACGGAGTCGAAATGATCCGCGAACTCACCACCGGTGTCATCACCCCGATGATGGGTGTGCACGTCGCGTACTACCTCGTCATGCTCGTGGTCGGGCTGGTCGTCGTCTCACGACGACTGCGCACCCTGTTCCACCGCTAAGAACGAATTCGACGCAGTTCGAGAGCGGTTGCGACGGCAGCAGTTGCCGCTTCGGCGCCCTTATCTTCGCGTGAACCGGGAAGGCCCGCACGGTCGAGACCCTGCTGCTCGTCGTCGAGTGTGAGTACACCAAAACCGACGGGCTTGCCGGTGTCGAGAGCAACGCGCGTCAAACCGTCCGTGGCCGCGTTGGACACGAACTCGAAGTGCGGAGTGCCACCGCGAATGATGACGCCGAGACAAACGACGGCTTCCGCACCGGATTCGAGTGCCGCCTGAGCAACGACGGGGAGTTCAAACGCACCGGGTACTCGGACGAGCTGGTGGTCTGCACCCGCGGCCTCAAGAACGCGCTGTGAACCGGCAATCAGCCCGTCCGTGATCTCATCGTGCCACGAGCCGGCAATGACGGTGATTCGCATTCCGGGCGCCGAGATTGCGATTTCGGGGGATCCGTGTCCGGCCATGTTTATGACTCCTTTGGGGTTGCCGGCAGCGTGCTGGGCAGGTTGTGGCCCATGCGGTCGCGCTTGGCGCCGAGGTATGCGCGGTTGACCTCGCCAACACCGACGACGAGAGGCACGAACTCGGTCACTTCAATGCCGTATTCGTTCAGTTGGCGGCGCTTCTCCGGATTGTTCGACAACAGTCGAACACTGGACAAGCCGAGGTCGCGCAGAATCGCGGCGGCAACGCCGTAATCGCGAGCGTCGGCCGGCAGGCCGAGTGCGAGGTTGGCATCGAGGGTGTCGAGACCGTCTTCCTGCAGTCGGTAGGCCTTGAGTTTGTTGGTGAGACCGATTCCGCGTCCTTCGTGTCCGCGGAGGTAGATGACCACACCACCGTTCTCGTCGATCTGGTCCATCGCGGCTTCGAGTTGAGGACCACATTCGCACTTGAGCGAACCCATCGCCTCACCCGTTACGCATTCGGAGTGCAATCGAACCAGCGCACCGTTCTGGGGAGTGCCCGACACGATGGCGACGTGGTCGACGTGCAGCGCGGCGTCACGGTACGCACGAAGGCGGAATGTGCCGTGAGTTGTCGGAACCGTGGTCTCGACTTCGAACGGATAGCGTTCCTCGTTCATGTCGTTGAGCGGCAGCCACTCGGATTCCACGCGTTCGACGAGTTCGTCAACGGAAACCATCGCGAGCCCGTGTTCCTTCGCAAAGTCGTCCAACTGGGGCCCGCGCGTCATCGTTCCGTCGTCGTTCGTGATTTCACCGATCACGCCGATGGGTTCAAGCCCAGCTAGTGTGAGCAGATCGACGGTTGCTTCGGTGTGTCCTGCGCGTTCGCGGACGCCGCCTGGTCGCGCTCGAAGCGGGATGATGTGTCCAGGTCGGACGAGGTCAGCGGGCCCGGTGGACGGATGCGCGAGAACACGGAGGGTCAGTGCGCGGTCCGCTGCCGAGATCCCCGTAGAAGTTCCCTCCGAGGCATCGACGGACACGGTGTACGCGGTCCCGCGGGCGTCCTGGTTGTTCTCGACCATGAGCGGCAATTCGAGTTCGTTTGCGCGACCGTTCGTCATGGGTGCACAGAGGAAACCGCTGGTGTGGCGAATCGTGAAAGCAATCCACTCGGTGGTCGCGTGCTGCGCCGCCATGACGATGTCACCCTCGTTCTCGCGGTCGGGCGAATCGACAACGATGATGGGTCGGCCGGCTTTCAGCTCGGCAATGGCAGTGTCGACGGCGTTCATGATCCGCTTCCCTTCGCAAAGTGGGCGAGTCTCGCAACGTGGCGCGCGAGAATATCTGTTTCGATGTTGACGATTGACCCCGGTTCCAATTGACCCAAGGTGGTCGCGACGAGCGTTTCGGGGATGAGTGAAACCTCGCACCAATCGTCGCCGACAGCCGAGACGGTCAACGAGACGCCATCGATAGCTATGGAGCCTTTGTCGACGACGAGTGGTGCGTGTGCTGCATCGAGGGAAAAGCGAATCACGCGCCAATCGCCGCTCTGGCGGGTTTCGAGTACGCGCGAGGTCCCATCAACGTGACCCTGAACGATGTGTCCACCGAGCTGTTCGCCGACTGACATTGCTGACTCGATATTGACGCTGCGTCCCGCTCGCCACTGGTCGGGGTTCGACATGGCGATTGTCTGTCCCATGACGTCCGCCGAAAACGTGTCGTTGGTCTGGTCGAGGACGGTCAGGCACACTCCAGACACGGCGATCGAATCACCGTGGGATGCCTTGCCGACCGCCTTGGGTGCGCGCACGACGACACGAACAGCGTCGTCGGTCTTCTCCACCGAGTCGATGGTGCCGAGTTCAGCGATGATTCCGGTGAACACTTAGTGAGCCTCTCGCGCGGTTACGACAATGTCGCCACCGAGGTGCTTGGTGTCGAGGACAGTAAGGCGGCGGCCTTCGGTGAGGGTTGAAATCCCCAGATCACCGGTCGAGGTGCGGTCACCACCGAGCAGCAGTGGCGCGATGCACACGACGTATTCGTCGACGAGGCCTTCGCGGATGAACGAGTTCATCAGTCCAGGTCCGCCTTCGAGGAACAATGAACGGACGCCGATGCCGTAGAGACGCTCGAGAATTTCGGTGAGATCACCAGATTCCTGGAGTACACCGCGCGGGTGGCTCCACAGGCTTGAGCCGGCGGGGATGTCGCGTGATCCGATGACCACAGGAAGCGGCTGGTTGGGGAACAAGTTCCCGTCGGCGGTGCGCGCGGTGAGGCTCGGGTTGTCGGTCAGTACCGTACCGGTTCCCACGGCGATGGTGTCGTGTTGCGAGCGCAGCAAGTGAATGTATTCGCGCGATTGGGCAGACGTGATCCACTGGCTCGAGCCATCGGTGGCGGCGATCCGTCCGTCGAGGCTGGAACCCCACTTCGCGGTCACCCACGGGCGACCAAGACGGTTTGCGGTCAGCCACCGGTGAATGAGTTCAGCTCCAACCTCGGGCGCAACGTCACCGATGACCTCAATGCCAGCGGCGCGAAGAGTTTCGGCACCACCGCCGGCGACTACGCCGGGATCGCGCTGCGAGAAGACAACTCGGGAAATTCCGGCATCGATCAGCGCCAGTGCACACGGACCCGTGCGTCCAGTGTGATTGCACGGTTCGAGTGTGACGACGGCAGTCAATCCACGTGCGTCTTCCACTTTCGACAGTGCATCGACTTCGGCGTGTGGAGTGCCAGCACCACGGTGCCAACCCTCGGCGACGATGGTGCCACTCGCGTCGAGCAGTACACATCCGACCTGTGGGTTCTCACCCGTTCGTGGACCGCGCAGCGCTAACTCGGCGGCACGTCGGACAGCAGTTTCGTACGGTGATGTCATCTCGGACTCCTTCTGAGCAGGGTCCGGGGATGCGACGAGAGGTCGCGAGCTGTCCGCCAACTGACGGTCAACCCACCGTGCTTCCTCCCATCCGGACTTTAACCGTCGGTCTCGGAATTTCACCGAGTCAACCGTGTGACCGAAGCCACCCGGGTCGCGGACTTTAACCGCCGGCTCAGATTTTCACTGACCCCGGAGCACGTGCTCATCTCAATGGTAGCCCCGTTCGGGCGGATTGCACTACCGAGATGCTGAGAATCTCCCTTGAGATGAAATTAGCCGCGCGGTAGAAAACCGACGGCGTCGTACACGCGGGCCAGTGTCGCTTCGGCGATCTCGTTCGCGCGTGCCGCGTTGAGTGCGAGCATGCGGTCGAGTTCGGCCGGATCGGCAAGCAGTTCCAGTGCGCGAGCACGAATCGGTTCGAACTCCGCGACGACGGCGTCGGCAACGGCCCCCTTGAGGTCGCCGTAACCCTTTCCGGCGAATTCGGACTCGAGAGCGGGGACGCTCGTGCCACTCAACAGTGACAGGATGCCGAGCAGGTTGCTCACGCCCGCCTTGTTTTCCGGGTCAAAACGAATGTCGCGATCGGTGTCCGTGACAGCCGATTTGATCTTCTTCGCGGTGACGCTGGGTTCATCCAACAACCAAATGATTCCCTGCGGTGATTCGCCCGACTTTGACATCTTGGAACCGGGGTTCTGCAGGTCGAATACCTTCGCCGATTCCTTGAGAATGCGCACCTCGGGAACGATGAGGGTGTCGCCAAATCGGGAGTTGAACCGGTTTGCGATATCGCGGGTCAATTCGACGTGCTGGCGCTGGTCTTCGCCGACGGGTACAACCTTCGCGTCATAGAGGAGGATGTCTGCCGCCTGCAGAATGGGGTAGGTGAACAAGCCGACGCTTGCCGAGTCGGCACCCTGCTTGGCCGACTTGTCCTTGAACTGTGTCATGCGCGACGCTTCGCCGAAACCAGTGATGGTGTTGAACACCCACGCGAGTTGCGCGTGCGCGGGCACGTGCGACTGAACGAAGAGAGTTGAGTTGTCGGGGTCGATCCCCGCCGCGATGTACTGGGCGGCAGTGCGACGCGTGTTCTCACGCAGCTTTGCGGGGTCCTGGGGGACGGTGATCGCGTGAAGGTCGACGACGCAGAAGACAGCGTCGTGGCTTGCCTGCATGTCACGCCACTGGAGGAGCGCACCCGCGTAGTTGCCGAGGTGAAGCGAATCGGCGGAGGGCTGCATTCCCGAGAACAGTCGTGGCGAAGTCATGTCGTCCTTAGATGTCGTAGTCGATCACGACGGGTGCGTGGTCACTCCAGCGAGTATCCCACGAGCCCGCCTTGTCGATGGCGTAGTTCATGGCTTTCGCTGCGAGCGCCGGTGTCGCGAGGTGGTAGTCAATACGCCAACCCGTGTCGGTGTCGAACGCCTGCCCGCGCTGGCTCCACCAGGTATACGGGCCGGGAACCTCTCCCGCGAATCGGCGACCGAGGTCGACCCAGCCGAGTCCCGCGCCCGCGTTGTACGCCTCGTCGTCCTCGGCGCCGACGAAACGGTCAAAGTACGCGCGCTCGGCGGGAAGGAACCCTGCGTTCTTGAGGTTTCCCTTCCAATTCTTGATGTCAAGGGTTCGGTGGCCGACGTTGAGGTCACCAACGACGAGAGCGAACGCTCCGTTGGCTCCGAGTTCCGCAAGTCGAATCTCCAGTGCGTCGAGGAACTTGTACTTTTCCACCTGTTTGGGCGTATCGACCTCGCCCGCGTGCACGTACGCACTGACAACAGTGACGAGCGTGCCGTTGATGCGAAAATCCGCCTCGATCCAGCGACCGGCACTGTCGAAATCGTCTGCCCCGAACGTGGTGCGAACTGCGAGAGGCTCCTCACGGGATGCAATCGCGACACCGGCACGCCCCTTAGCGGTTGCCGCGTCGTGCGCGACGTGCCAGCCATCCCCGAGGAGCGGAACCAGATCGGTCGTCTCCGCGCGCACTTCTTGCAGGCACAAAATGTCGACTCCGCGACCGTCCAGCCAGTCGCCCATTCCCTTGCGGTAGGCGGCACGCACCCCGTTGACGTTGACAGAAACAATGCGTGTGACCATGTCTCAATCCTACGTTCCGTGCGTCCGGGCACAGAGAAAGGGCCCGGGTTTCCCCGGGCCCTCCCCGCGATGACAACGTGCGAGTCATCGCAGTATGTGCACCTACTTCTTGGCGCCGAGTCCCTTGAGGACGACAACGAGACCAGCGGTCACAGCCGTACCAACGAGGATGGCAACAACATAGGTGAGCGGGTTCGACACGAGCGGGAACACGAAGATTCCACCGTGAGGAGCGCGCAGTTCGTTTCCGAAGACGGCAACGAGTGCACCGGTAACAGCCGAACCAGCCATGATCGAGGGGATCACGCGAATCGGGTCTGCAGCGGCGAACGGAATCGCACCTTCAGAAATGAACGAAGCACCGAGCAGCCATGCAGCCTTACCGTTTTCACGCTCGCTGTCAGTGAACAGCGACTTGCGAAGAACGGTTGCGAGTGCGAGACCGAGCGGCGGGGTCATACCAGCAGCCATAACGATTGCCATGACCTGGAACTGCGGAGCCGACGTCGCTGCACCAGCAGCGGCAAGACCGGTAACACCGAAGGTGTACGCAACCTTGTTGACGGGTCCACCCATGTCGAAGGCCATCATGAGACCGATGATGATGCCGAGGAGGATGAGCTGGGTCGTGCCGATGCCGTTGAGCCAGTCGGTGAGGCCGGTCATCAAGGCGCCGATGGGGCCCTTGAAGACGAAGACCATCGCAAGACCAGCAACGATCGACGCGAGAAGCGGGATCGCAACAACGGGCATGAGGGGCTTGATCCAGTTCGGGACCGGCCAGCGGCTGATCCAGAGTGCAACGATACCAGCGACGAAACCACCGAGGATGGCGCCGAGGAAGCCGGTGCCCGTTCCGAGGGGGTTGCCGTCGACACCGGTTGCGAGCGCACCGGCAACGAAGCCGGGAGCAAGACCGGGGCGGTCAGCGATTGCGTAGGCGATGTAACCTGCGAGGACCGGAA
>JBDLPW010000084.1:0-3681 GCA_039800905.1 Actinomycetota bacterium
GATGTGGGAGCGTGTGACACCCGTCACACACGACAGTAAGGAAAAGAAAATGGCAGGTAAGAAGGTTGTTGGCCTGATCAAGCTCCAGATCCAGGCAGGCGCGGCTAACCCCGCACCGCCGATCGGTCCGGCGCTCGGTCAGCACGGTGTCAACATCATGGAGTTCTGCACGGCGTACAACAACGCCACGCAGGACAAGCGCGGAAACGTTATTCCCGTTGAAATCTCGGTGTACGAAGATCGTTCGTTCACCTTCATCCTCAAGACCCCGCCGGCCGCGGAACTCATCAAGAAGGCCGCCGGAGTCCAGAAGGGCTCGTCGACGCCTCACACGGTCAAGGTCGCAAAGCTGACCCAGGACCAGGTGCGTGCGATTGCAACTGAAAAGCAGTCGGACCTCAACGCGAACGACATCGACGCAGCAGCGAAGATCATTGCCGGTACTGCCCGTTCCATGGGCATCACGGTCGAATAACCCATTTCCGATTAGCGGGAGAGCCGCCAGGCTCACATCACCGCGATTCTCATAAGGAGAAACCCAACATGGCTAAGAAGTCGAAGGCGTACAACGCCGCCGCCGCTCTCATCGAAGACGGCAAGTTCTACACCCCGGTCGAGGCAGTCGAACTCGCCAAGAAGACCGGTTCGTCCAAGTTCAACTCGACCGTTGAGGTTGCACTCAAGCTCAGCGTCGACCCGCGTAAGGCAGACCAGATGGTTCGTGGAACCGTCAACCTGCCCCACGGCACCGGTAAGACCGCTCGCGTCATTGTGTTCGCAACCGGTCCCGCAGCTGAAGCAGCTCTCGCTGCTGGCGCTGACGAGGTCGGTGGCGTCGAGCTCATCGACAAGGTTGCTGGTGGCTACACCGCGTTTGACGCAGCCGTCGCAACCCCCGAACTCATGGGTCAGGTCGGTCGTCTCGGTAAGGTTCTCGGTCCCCGTAACCTCATGCCGAACCCCAAGACCGGAACTGTCACCCCGGACGCAGCGAAGGCTGTCACCGACATCAAGGGTGGAAAGATTGAGTTCCGCGTCGACAAGCACGCGAACGTTCACTTCATCGTTGGTAAGGCATCGTTCTCGGAGGCTCAGCTCGCTGACAACTTCCGCGCAGCGATGGACGAAGTTCAGCGTTTGAAGCCGTCGTCGTCAAAGGGTCGCTACATCCAGAAGGCGTCGATCTCGACGACTTTCGGACCGGGCATCCCGCTCGACCTCGCGTCGCTCTAATAGTTATCCATCAACAGTGCCCGGGCTTCGGCTCGGGCACTGTTGATTTTCACAGGCCAATTTCGGGGCGCGTTAGGGAAATTCACAGGAAAGTCATAAGACTAGAAATGTGACCACAGACACAACTGAACTCGTAAAGCCCGACGGGAAGCCCATCCGCGCTCTCGTCGTCGATGACGAATCGGCTATCTCCGACCTCGTCGCCCTTGCACTTCGCTATGAAAAGTTCGAGGTTCGTACCGCCGCCTCTGGCCAGCAGGCCGTCACCGCCGCGAGCGAATTTGATCCGGACATCATCATCCTCGACATCATGCTTCCCGACTTCGACGGGCTCGAAGTGATGAAGCGCATTCGCGCGAGCGGTGCCGACGTCCCCGTCCTCTTCCTCACCGCGAAGGATGACGTGAAGGACCGCATTGCGGGGCTGACCGCCGGTGGCGACGACTACGTCACCAAGCCGTTCTCGGTCGAGGAACTGGTTGCTCGCATCCGCGGAATCGTTCGCCGCACGCTGTCGGTCGCGATCGTCAAAGAGAACCCCGAGATTCGCGTGTCAGACCTGGTACTCAACGAAGAAACGTACGAGGTGTTCCGTGGCGACCACCGCATCGAACTGACGGCGACCGAGTTCGAACTGCTGCGCTACCTCATGCGAAACCCCAAGCGCGTCTTGTCCAAGTCGCAGATTCTCGACCGTGTGTGGTCGTACGACTTCGGTGGACGTTCGTCCATCGTCGAGATCTACATCTCGTATCTGCGAAAGAAGATCGACACCCTCGGTCCCGCACTAATCCACACCGTCCGCGGCGTTGGTTACGTGATTCGACCCGCGAGCTAATTCATGTTCTCGTCGTGGCCTCTCCGCAAACGCCTCATCGCATTGACGGCGGCGATCACCGCGCTCGCCGGTGTCGCGATCGGTGTGGCCACGCTCGTCGGAATCCGTTCGTACATGGTCGGACAGTTGGACGAGGAACTCGTTCAGGCGGTCGGGCGTATTCACAATCCGGATCGCGACAAGGACGGCGACATCGGTTATCAGTTGAACGGTCCCGGGACAACCGTGGGTACCGTCATCGTTGCGTTCAACGCACAGGGTGACATCTCGGCCGCTTACCTCAACACTGATGCCACCTCGAGACGTTTCACACCGCAGCAATTGGCATCCGTGCCTGTCGACGGTTGGGGCCGAGAAATCCGAACGGTCCACATCGATGGCGGGGGCGATTATCGAATGGCCGCCATCGGCACTCAGAACGACATGACGTTGTTGATGGGCTTGCCGACTGCCGCGATTGACCGAACTCTGTCGCGAATCGCGACGTTCCAGCTCGTCCTCATTCTCATCATTATTGGGATCGTGGTATTCGCCGGCCGCAAGGGTGTCACCGTCGCGTTGCGCCCGCTGGAGCGAATGCGCGAAACTGCACAACGCATCTCGGGAATGCAACTGTCCTCGGGTGAGGTTGCACTAACAGAACGTGTTCAGGTCGACGATCCGGCGACTGAAGTTGGGCAGTTGAGTCAATCGTTCAATCACATGCTCGACAACATCGATGAAGCGTTGACCGCACGCCGTGCGAGCGAAGCGAAGGTTCGACAGTTCGTCGCCGACGCGAGCCACGAGTTGCGTACGCCGCTCACCGCGATCCGCGGGTATTCGGAACTTACCCGTCGCCACAACATGGACGTTAGCGAGGATGTGCGTCACGCACTGTCACGCATCGAAAGCGAATCGGTCCGCATGACCGAACTGGTCGAAGATCTGCTGTTACTTGCTCGACTTGACGAGGGACGCGGTCTGGAACTGCGCCCGCTTGATGTGTCGGCGCTCGTCAAGGATGCGGTCAAAGACGCGCAGGTTGCCGGCCCCGATCACACGTGGACGGTCAAAGCGGCGCGGGGCCTCAAGGTCGCTGCCGACAAGCACCGCTTGCACCAGGTCATCTCGAACCTGCTCGCGAACGCACGAACGCACACCCCCGCCGGAACAGTCGTCAACGTCACGGCGACAGCGGCGGACTCGACAGTGACAATCGTCGTTGCCGACAACGGTCCCGGAATTCCCGCCGACATTCAGGCGACACTCTTCGAACGATTTGTGCGAGCCGACACGTCACGCCAGCGCGCGACGGGCTCGACCGGACTCGGCCTCGCAATCGTGGACGGACTGGTGCGTGCGCACAACGGAACGATCACGGTCGAAAGCGAACCGGGTAACACCCGATTCGTCATCACCTTGCCGCGAGCGAGCTAGAACCGATTTGCGCGGGATGCGTGCCCGCTGTTACTCTTAACGAACCGAAGACCGCTGGTCATCGAGGAGCAATCCCCGATCGAAGTTTCACCCCGGTGAAGACCCGCGCAGGCAAACGAAGTTCCGTGGCGAAAGCCATTCTCACTCCGTGCGCGCGCGCCGGAGTTTTTTCTTTGCCAGTGGTGTTCGGA
>JBDLPW010000085.1:0-6741 GCA_039800905.1 Actinomycetota bacterium
GAACACCTTGACCTGGCGAACAACCTCTCGGTGCGCTCCACCCCGACGACGTTCATCATTGACCCGAACGGCCAAATCCGCGCCCGCATTCACGGCGTTGCGCCCGCCGAAGTTTTTATCAACGCCATCGACGGAAAGTCCGTCGAGACCACCGAGGAGGTCAGCATTTGAGCACCCAGTCCGGCATCGATCCCCGCGGCCCGCGTTTTGGCGCCGCCATCACCGCCACTCTCCTTCTCGTTGACGTGTGGCTGTCGATCGGCCTCGCATCGCAACCCATCGACCTGCAAGCGCCCGGTTATCTGCTGCTCGTCATCCTGTCGGCGATCTTCTTGTGGGGCGCAATCGGCGGAGTCCAGAACCACCCGTACGGCCTTTTCTTCAAGGCGTTCGTCCGTCCCCGCCTGAAGGCACCCGAGTACGTCGAATCGCCCGCTGGTCCGACCTTCGCGCAGGGAGTCGGTTTCATCGTGACCATCGTCGGTGTCGTCCTCTACGTCGCCGGGGTTGCAATCGCTCTGCCCATCGCGGCGGGCGCCGCGTTCGTCGCCGCGTTCCTCAACGCCGCCTTCGGGTACTGCCTAGGTTGCGAGATCTACCTGTTGTTCGCGCGTCGCGGGATCACGTTCGGTCTTGAAAAGCCGGGCACCGCACAGCACAGCCGTCCGGGAATCGACCCCAGCATTTAGACTGCGAGCACCGACACAGGAGGTGCTCATGGCTACACGTCACGCCGTCGTTGCGGGCGGTTCGGGTTTCATTGGTCGCGCTCTCGTTCGCGAGTTGCGCGCGCAAGGGTGGGATGTCACGACGCTCGTCCGCCGCGCACCCAAGGCGGAGGGTGAAGTTCACTGGGACCCGGCCACGGGCGAACTCGACCCCAGTGTGGTGTCAGCTGCCGACGCCGTAATAAATCTCGCGGGGTCGAGCATCTCGCGGATGCCGTGGACCGCCGCGATCAAACAAGACATCCTCGAGTCTCGTCGACAGGCGACGACCACCATCGTGACCGCAATCAACACAGCGACGACAACTCCTGCCGTCCTCATCAATGCGTCGGCAATCGGCATCTACGGCAACCGCGGCGACGAGGTCTTGACCGAGAAGTCCGCGCGTGGAACCGGCTTCCTGTCTGACGTTGTCGTCGACTGGGAGAAATGGGCAGAGCCCGCGAAGTGTCGAACCGTCCTCGTTCGCACCGGGCTTGTCCTGGGGTCGGGTGGAGCGATGGCACCACTTGCTCTCGCAACGCTGGCGTTCGTCGGTGGTCGCGTGGGCACGGGCACGCAGTGGTGGCCATGGATTTCGCTCCGTGACGAGGTTCGTGCGATCGTTCATCTGATTGATTCGAAAGTTTCTGGGCCGGTGAACCTCGTCGGGCCCGAACCCGCAACAGCGACCACGATCACGAAAGCGCTGGCGAAAATCCTTCGCCGCCCGCACCTGCTCGGAATTCCGCCGCTCGCTCTTTCGCTTTTCGGTGAAGCCGGCCGTGAACTTCTTCAGTCGTCAACCCGCATCGAACCAACCGTGCTCATCAAAGACGGGTTCACCTTCGAGCAGACCACCGCGGAGGACGCGGTGCGTTGGGCGATCAGTAACCGATAACGAATCGGAGTCCGTGGCGCCCAAACAGCTTCGGGTTGCGTGCCCACATCAACGCACGCGGGACGATGGCGAACCAGCCGAACACACGCGTGAAAACACGCGAGCGCGCGCGGGCATCTGCGGCGGTTCCGAAACGGGTGCCCGACGATTCACGCGGATGACGTGAAATCGTGACGGGAAAGTATTCACATTTGAGACCGGCGCGGTTCGCGTCAGCGACCAGGATGTATTCATCCCCCAGGTAGTTCTCGGTACCGGCACCAAAGTTTTCATCGAACTGCACCTTCGCACGACGCAAGAGGTCAGGGCGCACGGCAAGTTCAATGGTTCCCACGCGGGCCGAGTTGAGAATCGTCGCCGGTTCACGGTATTCGGGGTATCGCTTGCGCAGTGCGCCCGTTTCGTCCTCGGCACGGCCGAGGAACACGGCAAGTCGTGGGTTGTCAGCGAACAGCTCGACGGTCTCGTCTAGCCCGGCACGCACCCACTCGACGTTCTCCTCGCCGAAGATAAGCACGTCGCCGCGAGCTTCGCGGATTGCCGCGTTGCGGCTGCGCGTGACACCACGGGAATCGAGTCGGATTTCGCGCACGTCCTCGCGCACGGGAACTTTCCCGCCACTCCCCTGCACGATGACAAGGATCTCTGTATCGGGTCGCTGCTCGGGCAGGATGACGTTTCCGATGCCGTCGGCGAGAACCGAGTAGGCGATCGTCAGCGCGGGCTTAACGGCCATTGACTCGCGCGCGGGCGAAACGCATCAAGCCCGTCGAAATTCCCGAATACATCTGACCGATCATGCGCACTGCGAGGAACAACACGAGAGCATTGCCAGCGTCGACGACACCGGTGATGGCGAAGGCGATGAGTACGCCCATCAACCCCATAACACCGAGGCTGGCGAGAAGTGCAGATGCCTCTCCCGCCTTGATGCGGGCGCGTACCTTCTCGGCCGAGGACGCCGGTGCTTTCGCTTTTTGGCGGTCGCGGAATCCCTGCTGGGTGAGAAATTGGCGCCGAACAGCGGCACCGAAAATCTCGGCGATGGCCAACATGACGATGATGTTCGCGAGCCCGAAGATCGGCGACAACAGGAACAGCACCGCCGCGATGACAATGATGCGGGCGCCCATCGTGAGGATGGATGTCAGTTCCATCGCGGTTGCCCACCGCCACGATTCCTCGGAACCCTTGACATCGTCACGGCCGTGGAATGCTTTTTCAAACACGTTGACGCGGTAGAGGTTCTGGGCGTAGTTGATGACACGCAAACCACCGAATACGACCAGGAAAAGCACCGCGAGCGCGATTGTTCCCGCCATTGGTCGAGTCGAAGTTCCGCCGGGCAAGATGATGTCCGAGAACAGTTTCGCGGTGAGCATTTCCGCACCCGACACGATTGCGCCGAACACGACCAAGCCGGTGACGATGAGATTGTCACGCTTCGTCGGGAAGAGGTCGGCGAGGGCCGCCCTCAGTTCCCGGATGAGTGTCCACATGAGCGGGACCTAGCGTCGACTCTCCAGCGTCGACAAACCTCGTCGAATCGCGTCGACAATCTCGTCCTTCTTCTTCTCGCTGACCGCGTCGTCGCGTTCGATGTTCGCGAACGAAAACTTCGTCAGGTCGAGCGGAACGACGACGGGGCTGACGGTCTCGAGCCCGACACCCAACGCATAGTCGCCGTACTTGAGTCCAGTTCCGTGGACCTGATCCTCAAAGCCGTCGAAGGTGACGAGTGAACACGGGATTCCGTACGACTGGCAGACGATGAAGACGTGCATCGCGCTGGTGACAACGCGGTCGTACTGGATCAGGGTTCCGATGAACTCGGCGATCTGGTCTGGTGCCGACATGAGAACCGAGAGTTCCACGAAGTGGTCGGGCAGTCGCATCGGAATTTGTGCATGCGTGAAGTGGCGAACGAATGCTGTCTTGCCGTTCGTCTTTCCGCGCGACATCGGGAAAATGCGCGACATGATCGCGCCGGGGTCACCGAACGATTCGACGTCGGGACCGCCGCATTCCTTGACGAGCTTCGCCGTGATGGGTCCTCGCACCGACATGTAAGCGGCCTTGGGGTGCAATTCAACGTCGTCCGACGAGATACCCGTTCCGATGACGATCGACGTCGGTGTGATGAATCGACCAATCGACCCCGTCGAAATGAGGTGCGGTTCCGTAATGGGCGCAGCGGGCGAGTGATACACGATTCGGTCGTCCGTGTAGTTCCCAATGATGAGCGGGCTCAGCCAGTCCCCGAAGTTGCCGGGGAACGGTCGCGCCCACCACGTCAGGGTGACGGTGTCCGCGCTGTCGCGGCTGGAATAGTGGCCGAAAGTTCGGGCGGCAATGATGGTCGCGCGCTCCTCGGGCGTCGTCACACCCTCGGTGTTGAGCTGACTGGCGACGCGTTCGAGTTCGACCAGGTTGCCGTCGAAACCGGCACGCAAAACCTTGTGCGTCAGCGCGCGGCGCGACAACGTGGTGCCGACCGAACCGCGTCCTGTGAGGATCGCGGTGACGCCGATACGGTCAGCAATGTTGACAATTCGACGCGAGAGCGATTGCGGCATGCGGGACAGTATCGACTTGCCCAACTTGGTGACCTTCTGGCGGAACGTCGGCGCCGACATCCCCTTGTGCTGTTCAACCTTGCCCTTGAACTCGGCGACATTTCCCGATGAGCCGAACACAAAGAACGTCTCGAGGTTGAGCGACGGGTCACCCTTGCCGAACACGCAGGCACCGGGAATCAACTGGAAGGTCAGCGAATCGGCGTTCTGACGCCAGGCGTCCTCGAAGAAGTAGTCGTCCGTCGCCTTGAGTGTGCTGGTCGATTCGATACGAGCGGCGTCCGCCATCATCTTGCGGGCGTTCGCACCGGTGCCGACTCCCCAGAAGCACGGCTCCCAGAATCGGGTGCGGTTCTGGTAGCCGATCGTCAACGACGACCCGAAACCGCGCTGGAATCCGATGATGTCGGCGCTGGACTCGCGAACGAAATCGGGCAGGCTCAGCAGTCGGCAATCGACGTCAATCCAGAAGACCTTCTTGTCCGGGAAGCGCTCGCACACCGAGTGCAGGAACGGAACCTTCTTGCGGCACATGTCCGCCCAGTCCTGACCGGGTTCCTTGTGAATTTCCTCGAGCACATAATCGACCCCGAGCTTCTCGAGATCGGCGCGAAGGGCCTTGGCCTCGTTGCGGTAATACTCGTCGTCCGTGTAGAACGAGCACACAACGATATTGCTCATGACGGCCTTCCCCTGATAACTACTGCGAGTTTATCGGTCGGGGCTTTACGAATGGACCGAGATCGCCGCCGTGTTGAGCACGATGTCGTCGCCGCGGCTGCCGAACGTGAAGACGCCCTTCCAGAAACCGGCGCCCCACGAGATGTGCATCGTCGGCAGAACCGCCATCAGAGCGATGCGTGACTTGAGGCTGAGCCCCTTCGCGGTGAGCGCACCGAAGAGGACGAGTGCGGCGTACGCGTAGACCGGAAGGAGCATCCACCAACTGCCCGAGACCGCGAGGGCGACGAGACCCATGAGAACCGACGCAACAAACGTCGGCGGGACGAGGTACTTGATGCGGGTGCGCTTTGGGTTCGCCATGAGGATGTACGCGCGGAAAACGCCGGTGCCAAAGAATTGCTTCGCCAGCGACACGATGTCGCGGCGCGGGTAGTACCCGACGCGCAGGCTGGGGTCGAACCAGACCGTCTTGCCGTGCTCGCGCAGGCGGGCGTTGAGTTCCCAGTCCTGTCCGCGGATCAATTGCTCGTTGAACCCACCGATGTCGAGTACGTCGAGGCGGCGGAACACACCGAGGTACACCGTGTCAGCAGGACCGGCCGTTCCACCGGTGTGGATCGGGCCACCGCCCAAGCCGATGAAGTTTCCGTACGCCCAGGCGACGGCTTTCTGAATGTTCGTGCGACCGCGGGCTTCCATAATCCCGCCGACGTTCGACGCGCCCGTCTTCTCGAGAATCTCCACCGCGCGCTTCGCGTATCCGGGCTCGAGTTCCGAGTGGGCGTCTACACGAACGGCGACATCCGCGTTCGTTGCAAGCATCGCGATGTTGAGTGCCGCGGGCGTGTTCCCCTGCGGGTTGTCGACGACGGTGACGCCGTATTCCTTCGCCAGCTGGTCAGCCACCTCGCGGGTGTTGTCCGTCGACGGCCCGACCGACAAGACGACCGACGTTTTCGGAGGATTGTCCTGGGCGATGATGCTCTCGACCGCACCTCGCAGGTACATCGCATCGTTTCGCACCGGCATGACATAGGCGACCGTCAGCTTCGGTGCAGGCGCCTTCGTCATACGTTCGAGTTTACCTTCGCCGTTGCGATAGCCCTGCGGACGGCGGCACGGGCCTCTCGTCGCTTGCCGACCGAATCGAGGGTGAGCCCGAAAATCAGCAGGTCGTCCCACGTCGGGTTGTTCGGTTCAGGAACATCGGAGCCTTTGTCGAGGGTTGGGATGGCAATCGGGCCGTACTCGGCGACAAACCGGTTGAGCAGCGCTCCTGCCTCACGGCCAAACTTCAGTTCACGGACAAGTGACCAAATCCCGATCGCGGGGGCAACGAACAGGGCGGCACCGAACGTGATGGCGAGCGGCTGTCCAGTCGCGACGAGCAAAACGGCTTCATAGCCGGCGAAACCGATGTACAAGACGAGAAGGGTCGCCATGACGACGACACCGATGATGGTGCGGGTTTGCTTCATCGAATTCCTAAAACCTGATCGAGACCGACGGTCAGCCCGGTGTGTGTGGCCGCGTACGCGACGGCGGCGCGGATTCCCTCGTCATAGGAATCACGACTGGTGGTCTTGTGCCCCACCGTGATGGTTTCACCGTTACCCGTGAAGGTGACGACCTGTTCGGCGATGACATCCGGCAGACGGTGGCTCGTGATCGGCACATCGGCAACGACGGCGTCACCCTCTGCCGCGGGAGCGTTGGTCGGCGCACAACACCGTTCCGCCGCAATGACCTCCGCGGTCCTCACACTCGTGCCGCTGGGGGCGTCGACCTTGTTGATGTGGTGGGTTTCGTCGATGTGCGCGTTGGGCAGGTACCGAGCGACGATCCCCGAGACATACGTTGCGACCGTCGACCC
>JBDLPW010000086.1:0-6045 GCA_039800905.1 Actinomycetota bacterium
TTGATTCGGCGACCGGTTCCGGCTCGGGCTCTGCCGCAGCGACAGGCGCAGGCGCCGGGGCCGCCTTCGCTACGGGAAGGTCTTCGCCACGGAGGTTCGCGAGAATCGCGCCGAGCTGATCGGGGGTGACGAGTACCTCTCGCGCCTTGGACCCTTCGGACGGGCCGACGATGTCGCGCGATTCCATGAGGTCCATGAGGCGACCGGCCTTGGCAAAGCCGACACGTAACTTGCGCTGCAGCATCGACGTCGAGCCGAGCTGGCTGTTGACCACGAGTTCGACTGCCTGGCACAGCACATCGAGGTCGTCGCCGATGTCGGCGTCCACCTCGCGCTTGGCGGGTCCAGCCTGGACGTCCTCGCGGTAATCGGGGTCGGCCTGGCGCTTGACGTGTTCGACCACGGCGTGAATTTCGTCCTCGGACACCCACGCACCCTGGACACGGATCGGCTTCGACGCCCCCATCGGCAGGAACAGTCCGTCGCCCTGGCCGATGAGCTTCTCAGCGCCCTGCTGGTCGAGGATGACGCGCGAGTCAGTCATCGACGACACCGCGAACGCGAGACGCGACGGGACATTCGCCTTGATGAGACCGGTCACAACGTCGACAGACGGGCGTTGCGTCGCAAGAACAAGGTGGATACCGGCTGCACGCGCCAGCTGTGTGATGCGAACGACAGAATCTTCGACGTCTCGCGGGGCAACCATCATGAGGTCGGCGAGCTCGTCAACGACGACCAGCAGATACGGGTAGGGGCGAAGGACTCGTTCCGAGCCTTCCGGCACCTTGACGGTCCCCTCGGTGACTGCCTTGTTGAAGTCGTCGACGTGACGGAACCCGAACGAGTGCAGGTCGTCGTAACGCATGTCCATCTCTTTGACGACCCACTGCAGCGCCTCGGCGGCCTTCTTGGCGTTTGTGATGATCGGCGTGATGAGGTGCGGAACACCCTGATACGCGGACAGTTCGACGCGCTTGGGGTCAACGAGGATGAGTCGAACCTCGGCCGGCGTCGACCGCATGAGCAACGACGTGATCATCGAGTTGACGAACGACGACTTACCGGCACCCGTCGCACCGGCGACGAGGAGGTGCGGCATCTTCGCGAGGTTCGCAACGACGAACTGGCCTTCGACATCCTTGCCGACGCCAATCGACATCGGGTGAGTCGCGGCGATTGCTTGCGGGGAACGCAGAACGTCACCGAGTGTGACGATGTCGCGGTCGGTGTTGGGGATTTCGATACCGATCGCCGACTTTCCGGGGATCGGGGTAAGGAACGTGACCTCGTTCGAAGCGACCGCGTATTCGATGTTGCGGCTGAGGGCCGTGACTCGTTCGACCTTGACGCCCGGCGCGAGTTCGACCTCGTACCGCGTGACCGACGGGCCACGCGTGAAACCCGTCACCTGTGCGTTGACCTCGAACTGCTTGAGTACTTCGGTGATCGCGGCAATGATCGTGTCGTTGACGGGGGTCGCGCCCTTCGGCGGAGCGCCCTTGGAAAGCAATGAATCCTTGGGGAGTGCGTACGGACGACCCGTGCGGACGGGCGTGACGCGCGTGCCTGTTTCAACGTCGTTGCCGGGTTCGGCGTTGGTCGTCTTTGCCGGCGCGAGGACCTCGGTGGGTGCTTCGTCGGCTGCGGCTTGTGCCTGGGCGGGTTCGTTGTTGAACTTACGAGCGGCCTCTTCGGCGCGGAACATGTCGGCGATAATTCCCGTCGCCGACTGTTCCTCTTCCACGGCGGAGTCGAACGGCTTGTCTTTGTTTTTGCGAACGGTCCACCACGGCTTGCCGTCGCCGATTTCCGAGTGACTGGTGATTCCTGAAAGGTCGCTCGTTGGTGCGGCGGCAACTGGCGCGGGCTTGGGGTTGTTCGGGAACAGGTGCGCCCACAATTCGCGCACGCGCTCAATGACGCGCGACGGAGCGGTCTTTGTGACGATGAGTGCCGCAAGGCCAATCAAGAGGACGAAGAGCGGCACCGACGCCCACGCGGTCGCGGCGTGCGTGACCCAGTCCGCGGCAATCCAGCCGAGCAAACCACCAGCGCCAGAAAGTGCGGCGGCGCCGTCGGACGGCTGTGGCATCGAGCCGGCGATGTGGGCCAATGCGGATGCGGACACGATGAACACACCGAGTCCGAGAGCGATTCGACGGTTGTCGACGTCCTGGGTCGGGTGTCTAAACAACCACATCGAGAAGAGGATGAGGACGATTGGGAATCCGAACGCGATGCGCCCCAGGAATCCGCCCATCGTGTAGTTTTCGACCGCTTGTGCCCAACCGGCCGAGGGCAAGAACCATTCGATGGCGATACCGATAATCGCGAAAACAATGAGCGTGAACGGAAGTCCGTCTCGGCGATCCTCCGGTGCGACCTTGTCGGTCATGAACAGGCGGAAAGTCGCACCAGTTCCGTGAGCGAACGCCATCCAGATGCGAGACAGGATTCCGGGACCGGTTCGAGGGGTCGACGCCGATACTCGCGGCAACGGGCGTGTGCCGCCCGAGCCTCGTGAATTGCCCGCTTTCGGGCGCGTCGAACGAGCCATGTCGGTAACGATACCCGCGGGCTGCCCCGCCAATACGGCGCGACACAGCACAAATGCGGGCTGTTTACGCCTCGATAACGACGGGCACGATCATCGGGCGACGTCGGTGCTGGGTGTTGACCCACCGACCGACAACGCGACGAACAGCCTGTTGGTATTGGTGGGTGTCTCGAATTCCACCCTTCGCGGCGTCGGCGAGCGCCTCGAGGATTTGGGGCTTGACCTCATCAAATACCGCGTCATCCTCCGCAAAGCCGCGAGCGTGGATTTCGGGACCGACAATCGCAGCTCCCGTGTTGAGGTCAACGGCGACGAAGATGGAGATGAACCCCTCTTCCGCAAGAATTCGGCGGTCCTTGAGATCTGCGTCCGTGATTTCTCCCACCGATGAGCCGTCGACGTAGACGAACCCGAGATCCAACTGCCCGGCGACGTTCATGACACCGTCGGCGAGGTCAACGACCGTGCCGTTCTCCGCGATGATCGTGTTCTGGCGAGGAACGCCTGTCTGCATCGCCAGTTCGGCGTTCGCGTACAGGTGGCGGGTCTCGCCGTGGATCGGGAAAACGTTGCGCGGCTTGACGATGTTGTAGCAGTACAACAGTTCGCCCGCGGCGGCGTGACCGGACACGTGCACCTTCGCATTGCCCTTGTGGACGACGTGAGCACCGATCGCGATGAGCCCGTTGATGACGCGGAACACTGCGTTTTCGTTTCCGGGAATCAACGAGGACGCGAGGATGACCGTGTCGCCCTCGCCGATTTCAATCTGGTGTTCCTTGTTTGCGATGCGCGAGAGGACGGCCATCGGTTCGCCCTGAGAACCGGTCGACATGAACACGATTCGATCGTCGGGCATCTCGAGCGCGTCTTTGAGGTCGACGATCGCACCGTCCGGGATCGACAGGTACCCAAGGTCTTTCGCGATACCCATGTTGCGGACCATAGAACGACCGACGAATGCAACATGACGGCCGTTCGCGATAGCGGCGTCGATGACCTGCTGCACACGGTGAACGTGGCTGGCGAACGACGCGACGACGATCTTTCCGCGGGTTCGGTGCATGACCTGTTCGATGACGGGACCGATGTCTTTTTCGAGCGGCGTGAAACCGGGAACGTCGGCGTTGGTCGAGTCCGTCATGAAGACATCGACGCCCTCTTCTCCGAGGCGGGCGAACGCGCGAAGGTCCGTCAATCGACCGTCGAGCGGCAACTGGTCCATCTTGAAGTCGCCGGTTCCGAGGACCAGTCCGGCAGGCGTGCGAATCGCGACTGCGAGCGCGTCCGGGATGGAGTGGTTCACGGCGACGAACTCGAGGTCGAACGGCCCGACGTTGAGTCGCTGGCCGTCCTCGACGCGCTTCAATTCGGGGCGAATCTTGTGTTCCGCCAGCTTCGCTTCGGTGAGGGCGAGCGTCAGGCGCGACCCGTACAACGTGATGTCCTCGCGCAACTTGAGCAGGTACGGAACACCGCCGATGTGGTCTTCGTGACCGTGGGTGAGGACGATTCCCACGACGTCGTCGAGACGGTCTCGGATCGGCGAGAAGTCGGGAAGGATGAGGTCGACACCGGGCTGGGTTTCCTCGGGGAACAGAACTCCGCAGTCGACGATGAGCAGACGCCCGTCGAATTCGAAGATCGTCATGTTGCGGCCGACTTCGCCGATACCGCCGAGCGGAATGATGCGAAGTGAGCCCGACTCGAGTGGTCGAGGTTCACTGATGAACCGAGGCATGTGCCCCCTTCTTAGCGCGTGGTGCCGTGAACCATCGGAAGCGCGCCACCAGCTGCGGCGTTGCGGTCCGGACGGAAATTGGCAAAGTCAACGCCGGCGATGGACTGCACCTTCGAGATCGATTCCTCGATGAGTGCTGCTTCGTGGTCCTCGGGGCCAACGAGCGGGAGTCGAACGCGCGGCGATGTGATTCGACCCAATCCGTGAAGGATGTACTTGGTGGCGACCGTGCCGGGAACGTGGCTCATCGTTGCACGAACGAGCGGTTCCAGCAGCTTGTGCTGTTCGGTCGCGGTGGTGAGGTCGCCTCGGTTGACCGCGTCGACGATAATTCGATACGGCGTTGCCGCGATGTTCGCGGTGACACCGATGACGCCCTTCGCCCCGATCGACATGAGCGGCAGGGTGTTGGCGTCATCGCCCGAGAAGTAGATGAGGTCGGTCTCGTTCATGACACGCGACGCCTCGGCGACGTTCCCCTTGGCGTCCTTGACCGCAACGATGTTGGGGTGTTCCGACGCGCGCAGGAACGTTTCGTACTTGATTTCGATGCCCGCACGACCGGGGATGTCGTACAGGATGACCGGAAGGTCGGTCGAGTCCGCGATGAGTCGGAAGTGCGTCAGCACACCCGCCTGGGTCGGCTTGTTGTAGTACGGAGTGACGATCATGATTCCGTCAGCACCAAGCTTTTCGGACTGCTTGTAAATGTCGATCGCGTGAGCGGTCTCGTTCGAGCCACCACCCGTGATGATCTTGGCGCGACCCGCCGAAACCGACTTGCCGACCTCGACGAGTTTCAGTTTTTCGTCGTCGGTGAGGGTCGATGTTTCACCGGTCGTGCCGGTGACGACGATTCCGTCCGCACCCGCCGTGATGACGTCATCCATCAACTTTTCGACGGCCGCCCAGTCGACTTCACCCTCGTGATCGAACGGCGTGACCAGCGCGACGAGCACCTGGCCGAACGGGTTCGAGTTGTGGAATGACATGGCTACAAGGCTACTACGGGGCCACTCGGCCGTTCGCGTTGAACGCGGCGGCGGTCATCGGCATGAGGTCGACCCAGAAGTTCTCCATCTTCTCGGCAACCATTTCGATCTCGCGCTGCGGGAACGACGGGAAGTGCGTTCCTTCGCGCATGGTGCGAAGCGAGAGGAAGTTCATCAGAGCACGAGCGTTCATCGTGACGTACATCGACGAGTAAATGGTGACGGGCAAGACCGCGCGAGCGACCTCACGGGCGACGCCGGCGTCGAGCATGCGCTGGTACGACTCGTACGCCTGGGTGCACGACTGGCGAACCTCGCGATCGACAAGCTCGTACTGTTCCGGGGTGCCGGGGACGAACTCGTAGTGACCGGTCTTACCGACCTGAACGAGGTTGCGCTCGGGGCCGGGAACGTAGAACACGGGGCGCAATTCGCGGTAACGACCCGATTCCTCGTTGTAGGACGCGATGCGGTGACGCATGAACTCGCGGAAAACGAAGATCGGTGCCTGAACGTAGAAGGTCATCGAGTTGTGCTCGAACGGTGAACCGTGACGGTCACGCATGAGGTAGTTGATGAGACCCTTGTCGCGTTCGCCCGCTTCCTCTTCAGCGCCGGCGAGCGACTGCTCACCCTGCGTGGAAACACGTGCGGCGAAAAGGACGTCGCTATCGTGGGCGGACGATCGAACCAGCTCGACGGTGACGTCGCTGCGGAATTGAACATCGGTCATGCCGTCCAGCCTACCGAGT
>JBDLPW010000087.1:0-8929 GCA_039800905.1 Actinomycetota bacterium
ACGGCCAGAGAGTGATACCGCGTCGCGGTGAAGGGATTGGGAACGCCGTCGAACATGGCGGATTCGAGGTGCGTGACCTGACTGGTCTTTCCGTGCATGAGCTCGTCCGCGTGAGTGACAATGCCGCCCATCGCCTCAGCAATCGCCTGGTGACCGAGGCAGACTCCGATCAACGGAATTCCCTGCTTGCGGGCGAAGCGAATAATCGGGATGGACAGGCCCGCGTCGCGCGGGTTGCCCGGGCCAGGAGAGATGAGGATGCCGTCATACCCCTTGAGTCGCTCGCCGATTTCGGCCTCGGAGAATGCGTCATTTCGTACCACATCGACGTCCGCTCCAAGCTGGCGCAAATACCCCGCAAGCGTATAGACGAACGAGTCGTAGTTGTCGAGGACGAAGATCGACGTCATTGCTGAACAGTGGTCTCGGGCTGAATGAACGTGTTTGCGACCCACGGGAAAACGTATTCCACCGCAACGGACAACACGATGATGACGAGAACAACGAGCTGAAGCACCTTCATGCCACGGCTACCGGGTAAAACTTTCCACAACGCTGCATACATAAATGACTACCGCCCGTCTTCAATCGCGGCGACCTCGGCGGGTGCACCGTTCTCGCGAGGAATGAACGATTCGTACGTCGAGTAGGCGATGATGCGCTCTACCGAGGTGAGGACTGGGTGGCAACTCGTCATCGTGAGGATGCGATCCTTGGCCTTTGCGTTCGACTCGGGAACGGGCTGAAGGACGCGGGTGTTATTCGGCCACACATACTCGAGATTGCGGAAGCGATAGACATACCAACCGTCCGGTGTCTCCACATAAATGCGGTCACCGAGACGAAGCTTTTCGATGTCCGCAAATGGTGCACCGAACGTGATTCGGTGCGCCGCAACCGCAAAGTTTCCGACCTGTCCAAGGCGCTGTGTCTGGGGGTAGTACCCGATGCCCGCGTTGCGGATGTTGAGGACCGTCTCGCGATCAACACCCACCGCAATTGCGCGATTGAAGGTGGGTCCAAAGCGCGGCACAAGCAGGCTCGCGAAACGCGACGCGGGCTTTCCGACCTCGACGACCGGCGGTTTCGCGGCTGTGAAAACTCCGTCGGACGACCCAACCGCACGGTCGAATTCAACGGTGGAAATCTCGGACACCGTCCACTCGTTGCTCAACTCCGAACCGGCGCTGTCTTGCGCAAGTCCAGCAACCACATCGTTGTACCAGACGTGCCAACCAAGGAAAAGAAGAACAAACACACCCGCCGTCATCAACAGTTCGCCGACGACTCCGATAATTCGATCCACGACGTTTCGAGTGAAACGGAAGGCCTTGATTTGTGCACCAACACGTCTCATTCGAATGCTCATCGGCACACCGCGCTTGCCTGCAGGGCGAGGCGCGCGGAAGCGAGGGAGTTTGTCGCGAACAGGCACGTGCTTGATTTTACAGAGGGTTTCTATGCGCGACCGACCATCGGTATGCTGGTCAACATGTCACAGAAGGACCGCAACGAGCACTCGTCACACAACGAGTCGGACGCACACAAGCACGATGCACCGAACCCCGTGTGGTTCAAGCCGATCATGTTCGGTTTCATGCTCGTCGGCCTGCTCTGGATCATCACGTTCTATGTGAGCGCGGGCGCGTTCCCCATCCCGGGCATCAACGCCGCCAACATTCTCATCGGATTCGGCTTGATGTTTGTCGGCTTCCTGATGACTACGCGCTGGCGCTAGTTCTACTTACACGGCTGTAATTATCCACGGTTGTGGATAACTTCGTGCATAACTCTGTTTATCGCCGCAATTTGAGCGCGATCACGGTCGTCAGGTATCCGACGATCAGGCCACCGATGTGGGCTTCCCACGCGACGCCGGGAACGATGAATCCCAACGCCAGGTTGATGCCCACAATCACAACCAACGAGACGTTATTGCCGCCGAAACCGCGATTTACGGCGAAAAGTGCAGCAAAAAGACCGAAAATTCCACCCGAGGCACCCACAACGAAGCTTGATTGTCCCACAACGAGCACCGCGAGGCTTCCCCCGATGACGGATGCAAAGAAGATGATGAGGAAACGAGCCGAACCGAGTGTCCGCTCCAACAAATTACCCATCACCCACAACGAATAGCCGTTGAAGAGAATGTGCATAAGTCCACCGTGAACGAAAGCAA
Source organism: Actinomycetota bacterium (assembly GCA_039800905.1). Lineage (GTDB taxonomy): Bacteria > Actinomycetota > Actinomycetes > Actinomycetales > Microbacteriaceae > MWH-TA3. The sequence goes on from JBDLPW010000087.1 coordinate 2,180, forward strand.
CGGTGACGAGTCGCCACGGTTCTTGCCACGTCCACTCAGGGATGTAACTGAGATAGAACGTGACCAGCCCGTAAGGATCGAAGCCACCCGTCAGGAACTGAGCCGCGTACGTAAGCCCCATAATCACCAACAACGCAGTGGTTGCGGTGGTCCGTCCACGCACGGCACGGCGTAGCTTCGCACCAGACACAACCCGAGCAGTTGCTGGTGCGGCGCTCTTTACGCAATCGGGGCAATGAAACCCGACCGCGGCCGGACGCTGGCAATCACCACAAATCGTGTTGCCGCACCGCTGACACAACACCCACGATTCACGGTTCGGGTGTCGGTAACAGACGCCGGCGCGATCGCTCATTACTCGACGGTAATGGACGATATGACGACGGGCTCGACGGGCTTGTCGTTAGCACCAGTCGGAACGGCCTCAATGTCGAGGACGACCTTCTGCGAGGCTTCGTCGGCGACCTCGCCGAAAATGGTGTGACGGCCCTGCAACCACGTAGTGGGGACGGTCGTAATGAAGAACTGCGAGCCGTTGGTGCCAGGACCAGCGTTTGCCATGGCCAGTAGGAACGGCTTGGTGAACGCGAGCTCGGGGTGAATCTCGTCGTTGAACTGGTAACCGGGACCACCAAAGCCCATGCCAAGCGGGTCCCCGCCCTGAATCATGAAGTCCTTGATGATGCGGTGGAAAATCACACCGTCGTACAGCGGGGTCGACATCTTCTCGCCCGTGTTGGGGTGGGTCCATTCCTTCGACCCGGTCGCGAGACCGATGAAGTTCTCGACCGTGACGGGAGCGTGGTTCCCGAAGAGGTTGATGCGGATGTCCCCGAGGTTGGTGTGCAGGGTGGCTACGTTGGTGTGAATCGACATGACACCATTCTCGCACCCCTCAAGTTGTGTCTGCACCGAGAGCGGGGCGATAATGAAACCCTAAGGAGGCGTCATGGCCAAGAAATATTCACGAGAGCTCGCGGACCTCGGTGCGGCGAGTGGCGACGCACTGGGCAGTGCGGGACGAATCCTTGCGGACGCGGCAAAGCTCGCCGCCCGCTATTCCCGTGACGAAATTGCTCCACGCGCTCGCAGTGAATATGCCGAGCACCTCGCGCCGCTGCTTGCCACCGGTCTGGCCGCAGGTCGCCGATACCTCTCGGCTGCACCGATTCCGGCGCCCAAAAAGAAGTCTGGACTCGGATCGTTCATTGCCGCAGGATTCGCAGTGGCACTCGTCGCCGGTGTCGCCTACGTCGCATGGCAGGCGCTTCGCACCGACGAAGACGCGTGGGTCGACGACGAGTTTGAGGTCGACTAAGCGTCGATAACGAGTTCCGGTGTCGTCGACCGCGACACGCAGGGATAGAAGACGTGCATTTCGTCCTTCACCGAGTCCGGCATGACGCTGTCAAGGTGTGCGGGATTGCCGTCGACGACGCGAACCTCACACGTTCCACACACTCCACGACCACAGGACGATTCGACGCGAACCCCCGCCTTCGCGAGAGCGTCGAGAGCAGACTGATTCGGCGCAACGGGCACTTTCTGGCCTGTAGACGCAAGTCGGATAACGAACGACTTTGCCCCACCTTCAATTTCGCGCGCGACCGGGCTGAATCGTTCGACGTGTGCTTTGTGGCCTTCGACAGTCTTCTCGATTTCATCCATGAGCGACTCGGGTCCGCAACAAAACACATCCGCCTTGGTCGCGGTGAGCACTGGCTGTAGATCAAGTCGGCCCGACTTTGCCGATTCGTGAACCGTCACCTTGTTCGGGTAACGAGTGACGAGCTCGTCGACGAAGCCCATTCCCTTCGCGTCCTTTCCGAGATAAATGAGCGACCACGTGTGCTTGGCCGGAACGGACTCGATCATCGCGCGGATGGGAGTGATACCGATTCCACCCGCAATGAAGAGGTATTCCTTTGACGGTACGAGCGGGAAGTGGTTACGCGGACCACTTACCGTAATAGTCGTGCCCGGTCGGACATTCTGGTGAATCCACGTCGATGCGGCACCGTCACCGTGTGTATCGAGAACAGCGATGTCGTAACCGCTGCGATCGGTCGGTTCGCCACAGAGTGAATATTGGCGCTCCCTGCCATCGGGAAGGTGCAGCGTGATGTGCGAGCCGGCGTCCCACCAGGCAACACGGCCGCCACCAACGGGGATCAAGCGAATCGACAGGACGTCCTCGGCGATCACCCTTGCGGACTGAACCACCATTGTTCGCTTGGCGCGGCTGTTTTCGTCGGCGGTGACAAGTTCGGTTTCGTCTGCGGAAACTGCATGCTTCGCGCGCGCAGCCGCGACGAGCCTGTCTCGTTCGGCCCGACGGGCAGACAAGGCCACCACAACAAAACGAATGATGAGCGCGAGCATGCCAAGCGTGATGACCAACATCGTGACTGCGCTGTACCACCAGGAGCCAACGTCGGTGCCAGCGAACGCGGCGTGAATTCCCACCGCGAAAAAGACGCCATAAGCGAGGTAATGAATCGATTTCCACAACCAGCGCGGAAGTTTGTCCATGATCAGGCTGGTCAGATAAATCACTGACATCACCCAGAACGCGATGACACCAACCGCCAGTGCACGTTCGATGGTCGGAGTTGCCCCGTCATACGTTGCGTGACCGGGAACGACGAGGTCCAGCGCCGTGAAGTGAACATACGGGTCGAGCATCAAAGCCGACGTGTGGATGGACGCCATCAATAGCGTCAACGTGCTCAGGTATTTGTGAACGTCTTTGAGCCAACCGGGGTTGTCCAGGCCTCGAAAGACTCGGGACGACAGCAGGACTCCCCACATGACCGACACGGACATCAACGCCCAGGCGATCATCGCCGAAATGCGCGAGAGGTACCACCAAACATGCGGGTCGGTCACGAGTAGTCCTTCCAGTTCTCGGTCTCTGCCATCGATCCGTCTCGAAACACGACGAAAGCCGCCGTTCCGAGACTAGGCGCCCACTGGAAAAAATCGGTACGCGTGAAACCGCATTTCGCGACAACTTCAGCAATTGCTGCCGACACTGCGATTACCGAGACGGAGACGATATCGGACTCAATCGCAACACCACTGTCAGAGTCGATGAGGTGATGACGTGTCGATCCGTCCTTCTCCCAGGTGCGAGTGAGCGTCGATGACGTTGCAACTGCACCATCGACGAGGTTGACGACAACGAGATGTTTGCCCGAGTTGTGCGGGTCTTCAATCCCGATGTGCCAGTTTTCTCCGTCCGGCGCGGTTCCATCGATTCGCAGGTCACCCCCGAGTTCAACGAGAGCGCCGAGGGCGCCGAGTTCCAGTGCGCGGGCGACGAGCACATCCGCCGCGAATCCCTTACCGATTCCGCCCGGATCAAGCGTCATTCCGATCGGTAGGGTTACGGTGTTTCCCGACACCGTGGTCCCCGCGGTGTCGACCGGCCACCGTGCACTTGCGGGCAACACCGTCACAAGATCGGGGTTGACGCGCGAACGGTCGTACCCTTCTGCAATTAATCGCGGCAAAATCGTCGGGTCATATGAACCGTGGGTGAGGGTTCGAGCGGCCAGCATCTCCATCACCAAGGAGACGGTCACCGGATCCACTTCAGTCGGGGCGCCTTCGGCCGAGTTCAATCGTGAAATATCGCTCGTCGTTTCAAAACGCGACCATGTGCGGTGCAGAAAGTTCGCGATGTCGACGAGTTCGTCGGCCATTGTCTCACTCCCGGCCACGAGGACTATATGGGCCGTCGTCCCCATGACGCGAAATTCGCGCGTGACAACAACACTTTCTCCAGGGGTGTGTGCTGCTCGGAGTGCGTCGGCCGCAATGTCCGCCGCGGAGAGGCTACTTTGAGCCACTCGACGTCCCGTTCGTCGACGAACTCGACGAGGACGTGCTCGATGTAGAAGTCTTCTTCTTGGTCGTCGTCTTCTTGGTTGTGGTCGTGGCCGTCTTTGTCGGTGCCTTTACTGCGGCGGCGGCTGCTTTAGCCGCGGCCGCTTTCGCCGCAGCATCCGCGGCGGCCTGAGCGGCGGCTTTCGCTGCTGCATCTGCCTTGGCCTTGGCTGCGGCTTTCGCGGCAGCTTCTGCTTCCGCTCGGGCAGCCTTCGCCTCAGCGAGGGCCGTGAGTCGTGCCTTCTCAGCCGCCTGGGCCTCGAGTCCGGTAACGCCTCCAACGAGCAGACCGACGGACAATACCGTCATCAGGACGCGAGTCTTGGGTGCCGATTTGTAGCTCATGATCTAGTCGTCCTCGTAATCTTCGCGGTCATCGCTGTCCTCGCGGTCTTCGCGTCCCGAATCGTCATCTTCATTTTCGCGGCTTCCGCCGCCCGAGGCGGTCGTTGACCCGCTGCTCGTACCGTGTGTCGTGGTTGACGTGGTTCCCGTCGACGTCGTCGATTTCGTTGTGTGCTTCTTCGACTTCGGTTTGGCCGACGAAGTGGACTCGGTCCCGGTTGTCACAACATCGACCGAGACATCGGTCGCCGTCGGAGTTGGGGCGAGCGTTTGCTCGACCACCGGAGTCACAACATCAACAGGAGTAGCCACATCCGTGCTCGTCGTCGAAGTGGTCGCGAAGGCGGTCAAATCCTCGATACTGATCGCGCCAGTGTTAACGGCAATCGTGCCTGCACCAATACCGGTAGTCGCGGTAATGCCCAACAAAACGAGGGGAAGCTGGATGTTCATAAGTTCAGTGTCGCAATGCGCGTGAGCGCGAGCAACGAGGTTTGTCCAAGAAACGTCAAAGATTCTCAGTAATACGGTTATTGCGGAATGCGCGGCCCCGCTATTCGTGGCACAGTCTAAATATGACGATTTTGTTGGTCGAAGATGATCGAGCGATTGCGGATGCGCTGCTCGACGGGCTTCGTGATAACGGGTATGCCGTCGACCATGTCGTTTCGGGAAACGAGGCCGTCGCCAAAGTGAAGCGCGGAGGAATCACGACCGTGATTCTTGACCTCGGTTTGCCCGACATTGACGGAACCGAGGTGTGTCGTCAGATTCGCGCGTTCTCGCATGTCCCGATCATTGTTGCGAGTGCGCGGGAATCCGAGATGGACCGAGTCGATGTGCTCGAGCTCGGTGCCGACGACTACTTGGTCAAACCGTTCGGTATCAAAGAACTTGTTGCCCGCATCCACGCGGTGATGCGTCGCGCACTAGGAACATCGGCACCGATCACCCACTTCACCGTCGGTTCGCTCATCATCGATTCGAAGACCAGGTCCGTATCGCTCGCGGGTACGGAGGTTCAGTTCACGCCCAAGGAGTTTGATCTGGTCGAATATCTGGCACGTGAGCCCGGTACCGTCTTCCGTCGCGCCGACATCCTTCGCGACGTGTGGCAAACCAGCTGGTACGGGACCACCAAGACGCTTGATGCGCATGTCGCGTCCATCCGCAAAAAGTTGGGCGACCCCGAGTGGATTGAGGCCGTTCGTGGAGTGGGCTTTGCTCTCAAGGCCGTTCGATGAGGAAGATCTTCCTCGCCAGCATTCTGGGGTTGAGTACGGCCCTGACCCTCGGTCAAGGGATCATCACGTTTGACTATGTCGTGAAAACCGAGCAACGCAAAGTCATCACCGAATTTGAACGCGACGCATTCGTTCTGGGCGGACGGGCCGAAGACTTTCTCGCCACTTCCGCGAAGCTCGAGTCGGCGCGAACCACTCTGACGAATCTCATCACCAAGTTTGCAGACTCCAAGGACGCCGAAGTCATCGTCACCAATAGTGCCGGAATCGTCGAATTGACGAGCAACCCAGCAGAACTGGCGATCGGCGACGACTTCACCAACCGTCCCGAAATCGCCGCTGCCCTGTCGGGGAACGTGTCATCCGGTGAACGCTGGTCAAAGACTCTCCAATCGAACTTGGTTTACGTCTCAGTTCCGGTGATTTCCGGCACCACCATTTACGGAGTCGTTCGACTGTCATTCCCGCACGGTGGAATCGACGCAGCGGTAGCCCAACAAACACAATTCCTGTGGTGGGTCGCGGCGGCGGCAATTGCGCTGTCCATCGTGATGTCGTGGGTGTTGTCCGGAGTTGTTACCGGGCCGCTTCGCCGAATCGAAAAGCAAGCGAACACCCTGGCTACAGGCGACTTCTCCACGCGTCTCCCCGTTAACAAGGGAGCGTCGGAAATCGAATCGCTGACCACCGCGTTCAACACAATGGCAGACAGGTTGGAATCACTGTTGCGCCAACAACGAGCGTTCGCCTCGGACGCATCCCACCAATTACGCACTCCTCTCACCGCATTGCTGTTGAGACTGGAACGAGCGCGTGAAGCGTTGCCTAAATCGGCGAGGGTCGCGGCCGATCGGTTGACCGACGCCGAAACTGAAGTGGCCCGCCTGAACACCATCGTCGAGGGACTTCTCGCAATCGCGCGTTCCGAGGGCGGTGCCCGCGAACTCGAACGCCTCGATGTCGCGGTCATCGCGCAGGATCGCGTGGAATCGTGGCGTGCTTTGGCCGAAGAACGAGGAATCACCATGGCATACGACGGCGAGACATCCGCTGTTGCGCGGGCGATTGCTTCCGCGCCCGAGCAGATCATCGACAATTACATCGACAACGCCATTGCCCATAGTCCGAGCGGTACCTCAGTTGTTGTTCGATGTCGTCGAACCGGCTCTTCCGTCACCGTTGAAGTGATTGACTCGGGTACCGGCCTCACGCCGGAGCAGTGTGAACGAGCCTTCGACCGATTCTGGCGGGCTGATTCAACGACCGAAGG
>JBDLPW010000088.1:0-26481 GCA_039800905.1 Actinomycetota bacterium
GCGGGGGTGATGGCGACTCGGTACTCGTTGTTCTTGATTTCGGCGGGTACTGCAATCCGCATTGTTGTCTCCTATGACATTAGAACGGGGTAGAAATCCCTAAGCCATTATTCCGTTTTGCTATGGAATCCGCAACGAAATCGCGGAAATGCTTCGAAATTCGTTGCTAAAACTCCGATTTTTCTGAACGGGACTTTTGGTCTCCTTCCATGAACCAAGTTGCAATGTTTGCAGTGATTACCGAAAGTGATCCGAGACCGAAGACCACCAACACTGCTGCGATTACCCGACCTTCGACTGAAACCGGATAGATGTCGCCATAACCAACGGTCGTGAGTGTCGAAAATGCCCACCAAATTGCGTCCGCGAGATTCGTGATTTTTGACCCCGGTGTGGTCGATTCCGCGTCGAGGATCGCGAGCGCGCTGCCCAACATTAACAATGGCAAGGAAACCATTAGAAAGACATTTGTCGAGACGCGACGTGAACCGCGAATCCGCATGAGCTGCAGGACTGCGAGAACGACTCGAAACGCCCTAAATGCCCGGAAAAACGGGAAAACAATCGCTGCGAGTTCGATCAAGTTACTTCTAACAAAAGCGACTTTCTTTTTCGACATCGTAAATCGACCTGCGTAATCAAGCGCGAAGACAATGTTTAACGAAATCATGGCGACTTCCGCGAAACCTCGGACGTTTGAATCCGTAGCTTCAATCTTGAAATACCAGAGAGCGAGATACGCGAATCCGAGTACCGCGAGCACGATGTCGATGTATCGCCTGATTTCAAACTTCACAGAGTTAGAGTACTGAATAGTGCTTACTTTATGAATCTGGAAAGGCGAACTTCCCTTTGTTAGAGCGAATCTCCAATTGGCTCGCGCGGCGCGGCCATGCCGATACCCCGGTGACTCCGCGTGCGCAACCAGATACGACGGAAGCATTATTGCTCCCGAATGAGCAACATGTATTTGTCCGCGGCGTCGGCTACCGACAGGATGCGCTGGCCAGTATCGGGAGTACTTCATTCAACGCGCTTCTACTCCCCGAGCCGACTAACAAATTTGATGAGAACGCAGTGATGGTTTGTTCTGGGATTCCCAACGCCCACGTTCAACTTGGCTATCTACCGGCAGATTTTGAAATCACGGCGCTCATCGGCGAGCTCGCCGAATTAGTCAGGACTAGAGACGGATATGCGCTTGCCTGTGAATGTACCGTTGAACAGAAGTCCGATAGAACATGGATTGCCACTGTATTTCTGCCACATGACGATACCGTCTTGGAAATGTTGGGTTGACTTGGGGTAGCCCACTATTAGTTTGAAGAAATTATTCGTTCGAAAAGGAGAATGACTAATGGGCTTTCGAATGCGTCGCTCGATGCAGATTTTGCCGGGGATTCGACTGACTGCGTCGAAGTCTGGATTGGGTGTCAGTGTCGGTCCGCGTGGCGCACATATCAGCCTCAACACGTCGGGTCGGTTGACGACCAGCGCGGGAATCCCTGGGTCGGGACTTTCGTACACAACGTCACGAAACCTTGGATCCACCCGCCGTCCACGTCGCCGAACCCAAGAATTTGCCGGTGCCGAGGAATCGTATTCGCCGATTCCGACTACCGGGCCCGCATGGGCGAAAACACTAGCGACCGCGTTGTTCGCAGACGGAACGTTGCCGTCGGTTCGCGCAATCCAAACTGCCGCAGGGCCGGAGTCGAAGACGGCACTGTATGTCGAGCTCATGAAATTTGCGATTCCCGAGAAAGTGGAAACGCGAATTCGAGAACTGTTTTACGCTCTCGATGCGGTGAATTACAAGCCATCCACTGATCAGTTCGTGATGGAACACCTCGCCGCGAGTTACATTTCGGTTGATATTGCCCGCGGACTTCGGGCGAAACTGTCGTTGGCCGATGACGATACGTGGCGACTGAGCCAGATCGAGATGATCCAAGGTGATGAACTCGATCGTGCGATTGATATTGCCGAAGGTCTGGAGCCCTCGACTGTCGCGGGGGCTTCACTTGCGGAGTTGTACATGCTCAAAGGCCGTTTCGAAGACGTCGTCATGTTGGCGAATGACGCAACCACCCAGGACGACGCCGGAGCGTTCTTGTTGGTTCAACGCGCCATCGCCTTCCGTGAACTCGGACGGGTGGACGAATCACACAAGGCGTTTTCCCGAGCCGTTTCGGGTGAGCGAATCAGTCGTGATATCCGCAACGTGGGAATTGCGGAGTGGACGAAATCACCGAAGCCTGCATCGGGCGTCGCGGTAGTGGGTATTCAGCAGTGGTTCGCGCGATTCCGATCACTCACGCTATTTGAGCGAATTGTCCTGGTGTTCGGGTTGCTTTCGGTATTCGCAGCGTCATGGGCAGGGGTTGCCCTGTCCGCAATCGCGCTCGGCGCTTCAGTTGCGATTCGTCGGGTCAGGAAGGGTTAGTCGCGTCGCTATCTCTCGCAGGCGACACCGTCATGATCGCGGTCTTTACTGCTGTTAGCGTTGTAAATTGCATTACTGACTTTGGGGCGCCCAGTAAGGCCGCCGCCACGCTCTGAGTATCCAGTGTGGGCGACTCCATGCGGATACACACGGTTGAGTGCGGTACAATTCTTATATTTCGTCGCCGCGAATGCGGGAGTTGCGAATGTACCAACAGTAATCGATGTTGATATGCAGAGTGCAAACGCAATTCCTACGCGGATTGAAAAATTCATACTGAAACGATAAGCGAACCGACGATGTTCTCGCCACCAGTGATCGGCTCGACGAGTTCGCGGATGAGCGTGTCACGCGCGGCGGCGTCGATAACGCCGTGACGCTCCAGCAGGGTGACGGCGACCGCGGTGTTCGGGCGCTGGGAACCGTCGAGGCACTTGATAACGACGGCGATTCCGTCACGTGCCGCAAGCAGGACGCCCTCTGCGCCGATCTTGGCGATGGTTCCGGTGACCTCGATGACGCGAGTGTTGTCGCGGCCAGGTCCGTCAAGCGCCCACGGGTGCTCGCGAATCGCGTCAACCAGCTTGGTCGCGTCTGGGTCGGTTCCGTCAGACATTCGGGCGAGCCCAGTGCCGAGAGCGCGAAGGCTCATTCCGTACAGCGGTGCGCCACAGCCGTCCACCGCGGGCCACAACTCGGTCGTACCGGTGAACTCTTCGACGACCTCGCGAATTTTCACCTGCAACGGGTGTGACGGCTCGAGATACGTTGCCGTGTCCCATCCGTTCGTCACGCACGTGCGCAGAAATCCGGCGTGCTTCCCCGAGCAGTTCATCGTCACTCGCTGGGCCTTCTCGCCTTTCGCGATACGGTCTGCTTTGTCGGATACGCCGAGCGGCCACTGAGCGGGACAACCCAAATCATCAACACCGAGACCGTCGTGAGCGAGCATTGACTCGACGTGATCCGTGTGACGGTGCGATCCACAGTGCGATGCACTGGACAACACCAGGTCCACACCGTCAAGGTCGGCGCCAGCACGGAGGAGTGCGACTGCCTGCAGGGGCTTGAGAGTCGAACGCGGGAAAATCGTCGCGTCGATGTCTCCACCGGACTCGAGAACTTCGCCCGCCGCGTTGATGACGACGAACGCGCCGATGTGTCGGGACTCGATTAAACCATTGCGGTCGATGGTCGCGAGTTCAACGCAACCATCGACCGCAAGGGGATGCATTTACAGACTCGCGAGTGCCTCGTCGATGACCGACACGGCGTCGAGAAGAATCTCGTCCGAGGTGACGACCGACGGGAGGAATCGGAGCACGTTGCCGTAGGTACCGGCGGAGAGCAGCAATACACCGTGCTGGATGCCGTACGCGGTGACCTTGGGGACGACATCGCTAATCGGGGTGTCGGTGCCGGGCTCGGTGAACTCGATGGCGAGCATCGCGCCCTTCCCGCGGACATCACCGATGATCGGGTACTTCTTCTGCAGGTCGAGGAGAGCGCCCTTGAGGGTCTTCTCGACGCGCTGTGCTTCCTTGAGCAGTTCGCGCTTCTCGATCTCTTCGAACACCTGAACGGCTGCCGCAGCGGCCATCGGGTTTCCACCGAAGGTTCCACCGAGGCCACCGGCGTGGCTGGCGTCCATGATTTCGGCGCGACCCGTGACAGCGGCGATGGGGAAGCCGGCGGCGACACCCTTCGCAGTGGTGACGAGGTCGGGAACGACACCGAAGTATTCCGATGCGTAGTAGTGGCCGGTGCGCATGATGCCCGACTGGACCTCGTCCGACACGTACACGATTCCGTTTTCGTTGCACCACTTCTGCAGTGCCGGGAGGTAGCCGTCGGCGGGGACGATGAATCCACCCTCACCCTGGATGGGCTCGACGACGAGACATGCGAGGTCGGTCGCGCCCACCTTCTTCTCGAGGTACGAGATGGTGCGCGCGGCAGCCTCGGCGCCCGACAGCTTGTCGTGGAAGGGGTACGAGTTCGGTGCGTGGTGGATGTCGCCAGCGAACGGACCGAATCCGAGCTTGTACGGCATCGCCTTGAAGTTCATGGCCATCGTGAGGTTGGTGCGACCGTGGTAACCGTGGTCGAGAACGGCAACGCCCGAGCGACCGGTGTACTTTCGTGAAATCTTGACCGCATTCTCGACCGCTTCCGCGCCCGAGTTCACGAGAACCGACTTCTTGGCGAAGTCACCGGGGGTGTGCTCGGCGAGCAGCTCGCACACGCGAATGTACGACTCGTATCCGGCAACGGTGAAGAGGGTGTGAGTGACCTTGTGAGCCTGCGCAGTGGCGGCGTCGATCACGGCGTCATCGGTGTGACCGATGGTGGTGACACCGATTCCACCACCCATGTCGATGTACTGGTTACCGTCGACGTCGACGAGGATTGCGCCGTGTGCGCGGTCAACGTAGATCGGGTACGTCGCTGAAACACCGGCCGAAACGACCTTCTGGCGTCGGGCGTGGAGTGCTTCGGACTTGGGACCGGGAACGGAAGTGACAATGCGGCGCTCCTGCGCGACATCGATGGCTACGCTATTCATACCGCCAGCGTACTCCTGTGCTGGTAATCATTTGTATCGAAACGGTTGAGATGCGACACAGTTTTGCGGTGAACCTTCGTTGGCGAAATACACAAGCGTTCGACGGCGATCTTTCGCGTGAATATTCACACGAAGGCTTTGCGACAATCCCCGGTCACGCCGCCATCGTGACCACCGCGGCGACCGATTTCGGGGGAGACCCGAACCTCTGGAACCCCGAAGAGTTGCTCATGACTGCACTCGCACAATGCCATTTGTTGTCGTTCCTTTACATCGCGAACCGTGACGGCATCGAAATCGTCGACTACATCGACGAGGTCACCGGCGAGATGGAATTTTCGGGCGGAACGGGCCGCATGTCATCCGTCACGCTCGCGCCAGTCGTAGTCACCGAAGCCGACCCCGCGTCGATTGCGGCGATGCACGAGGAAGCGAAGGGGATGTGCGTGATGCGCGCTTCGGTGAACTTCCCCGTCCACCTTGAAGCCGTCGTCCAGCGACCTGAACCGACCGTAAACTAGAACGGTCGTGCCGTCTGGCGGGACATCTCACCGTCGAAGGTCGTCCATGCGTCGTTTGTTTGCTGCTGTTGCACTTGTTTCCTTGTCCACTCTGGGCCTCGCGGGTTGCGCGACCGGATCAGCGGACTGCCTTGCCAGCGAAGGCGACGCATCGAAGGCGGTCAAGGTCACCGGCGACTTCGGCGTCAAGCCCACCGTGACGTTCGACAAGGGACTCACCGCAGACACCACTCAGCGAACCGTTGTTATTCAGGGCAGCGGCGACCCCGTCACCTCGGGCGAATCCATCAAGATGGACTACACGTTGTATAACGCAACGACCGGTGACCTCATCGAGACTTCGGCGTACGCGGTCGGCCAGGAAGTTTCCTACCCCGTCGACGCGAAGGCCACACAGTTTGCGGGGCTCGCAAAGACCATCCTCTGCTCGACCGTCGGCACCCGCGTTGTCGGTGTCATCCCCAACGCTGAAGGCTTCGCCGACCAGGCATCGTCGGCCGGTCTCGGCGCGCAGGACGTCCTCCTCTTCGTCATCGACATCGAAGGCGTTGTTCCCAAGCCCCTCGCGGAAGCGACCGGCACTCCCGTCGACCCGAAGGCGGGATTCCCGACCGTCGAGTTCACCGACGGTAACCCGACCGTGACGATTCCGGATGGACCCGTCCCCACCAAGTACGACATCGAAACCCTCATTCAGGGTGACGGCGAGGTTGTCGCGGACGGCGCCACCGTCGTCGTCAACTACGAAGGTGTCAACTGGAACACGGGCGAAGTGTTCGACTCGAGCTTCGACCGCGGTTCGCCCGCGACCTTCCCGACCACGGGTGTCATCCAGGGATTCCACGACGCGCTCGTCGGTCAGAAGATCGGTTCGCGCGTTGTTGTCATCATCCCCAGCGACCTCGGTTACGGTGACGCAGGCTCGGGCGACAAAATCAAGGGCGGCGACACCCTCGTCTTCGTTGTCGACATCCTCGGTCTCGGCTAAGTTCCGCACGGTAGCCCGCTCGTAGGATTAGAGCGTGCCCGAATCGTTCGATCGCCCAATAGATGGGATGAGTTCGACCGACGCGCACGCTGAAGTCGCGGCGCTTCGCGACCATATCGCCGAATATCGCGACGCGTATTACGGTCGTGACGAATCTCTCGTCACCGACGCGGAATACGACGCGCTGGAACGCCGTTTGGCGGACCTGGAACGTGCGTTCCCCGAGGTGCAAAGCCAGGACAGTCCGACACAACAGGTCGGTGCGTCATCGACGTTGTTCGACCCCGTTACGCACTTGGAACGAATGTATTCGCTGGACAACGTGTTCAGCGAACAGGAACTTCGTGACTGGGCGGCTAAGACCGTTCGCGATGCCGGCGAACCGTTCCAGTGGCTGTGTGAAGTCAAGATCGACGGGCTCGCGTTGTCGGTCCGATACGAGGACGGCGTTCTCGTTCAAGCCGCGACCCGAGGTGACGGTGTCGTCGGCGAAGACGTCACGGAAAACGTGCGGCTGATTCCCGGAATCCCTCAGAAACTGGCGGGAGACAACATTCCGCCCGTTGTCGAAATCCGCGGCGAAGTGTTCTTTTCCACCGCCGATTTCGAAGCACTCAATGCACGTCAGGCGGAGGTCGGCGAGAAGCAGTTCGCCAACCCGCGCAACGCGGCTTCGGGCAGTCTCCGACAGAAGGCGGAGTCCAAGAACGACCGTCAACTCGTCGCGATGCACGATCGGCTGGCGCGACTGAGCCTCTATGTACACGGCATCGGCGCCTGGCCGAACCCACCAGTGTCGACGCAAAGCGCGATTTACCAACTCCTCAAGTCGTGGGGGATGCCAACTTCTCCGCACTGGGTCGTCGCCGATTCCATCGACGACGTGTGGGCATTCATTGAACGAAACGGCGAACATCGTCACGACCTCGAACACGAAATCGACGGCGCTGTCATCAAGGTCGACACGCTTGCTTTGCACGATTCGCTGGGTGCCACGTCGCGCGCACCGCGGTGGGCGATTGCCTACAAGTACGCGCCAGAAGAGGTGTACACCGAACTGCTTGACATCGTGGTCGGTGTCGGCCGAACGGGTCGCGCAACGCCGTACGCCGTCATGAAGCCGGTGCGCGTGGCGGGTTCCGTGGTCCGACAAGCGACGCTGCACAACAAAGATGTTGTCGCGGCTAAAGGTGTGCTGTTGGGTGACACCGTCATCCTGCGCAAGGCGGGCGACGTCATCCCGGAAATTCTCGGTGCTGTATCCGAACTGCGAACGGGCAACGAACGTGAATGGGTCATGCCGACGAAATGTCCCGAATGCGGTGCGACTCTCGCCCCCGCCAAAGAAGGCGATGTCGATCTGCGCTGCCCGAACCAAGAACACTGCCCTGCGCAGGTTCGCGGACGCATCGAACACATCGGTTCACGCGGCGGGCTCGACATCGAAGGACTGGGCGAAGTCACCGCTGCAGCCCTGACGCAACCACTTGTTCCGGCCGTTCCGCCGTTGACGAGCGAGGCGGGACTATTCGACCTCACGTTGGACGACCTCTTTCCGATCGAGGTTGCGGTGAAGGACGGCGAAACCGGGCTGGTGCGACTCGATGACACAACGGGGCAAACCGTCACGCAGACCCCGTTCCGCCGACTCGAGAAAAAGGACTACGTTCCCAGCGAGGACGCTCGCAAACTCATCCGTGGACTCGACGAAGCGAAGTCCAAGGACCTGTGGCGATTCCTCGTCGCGCTCAACATTCGTCACGTTGGCCCCGTTGCCGCGCGAGCTCTCGCCTCGCACTTCGGGTCGCTCGCCGCGATTGAATCAGCATCGGTCGGGGACCTGGCCGCAGTTGAGGGCGTCGGCGACATCATCGCCACGAGCCTCGCCGAATGGTTCACGGTTGATTGGCATCGAGACATCGTTACTCGCTGGCGCGCCGCGGGCGTTAGCTTTGAAATCCCCGGCCACCCGGGTCCCGGCGTCGCGACCGAATCCGTCGACGGCCCGCTCGCGGGTATGACGGTTGTCGTGACGGGATCAATCCCGGGCTACACCCGCGACGAAGCAGAAGAAGCCGTGCGCAAGGCCGGTGGAAAGACGGCGGGTTCCGTCAGTAAAAAGACCGATCTTGTCATCGCCGGCGAGGGTGCCGGTTCCAAACGGACAAAGGCTGAAGAACTCGGCGTCCGAATCGTTGACGCGGCCGACTTCGACTCGGTGATTAATCCGGCGTAGATTGCGCAAAAACCAGGCGAATATCAACGCCTGTCAGGACAAGATTCGTTCCCTCGAAATGCACGGTGTTCGCATGGTGCAAGGCGGTCAAGAATCGCGATTCCAGTTCCATGATTCCGTCAGGCGTGGTGCAGTACATCTCGGTCTGGGCCAATGAGCCAACTTTCACCGTCGCACCGTTCAATGTGTAATCGCCGCCGAAACCGTTGCATACCTTGCCGTTGATGGTCTTGTCATCGATGGTCACCACAAGCGCGGTTGGAGACACGTCGATGTCGCCGGTTGCGTCACTCGCGGTGGTGAGCGTCCATTGACCGGAGATGTGCTGAGCGGTC
Organism: Actinomycetota bacterium; assembly: GCA_039800905.1. Classification (GTDB taxonomy): domain Bacteria; phylum Actinomycetota; class Actinomycetes; order Actinomycetales; family Microbacteriaceae; genus MWH-TA3. The sequence continues at coordinate 9,093 of JBDLPW010000088.1, forward strand.
GCGCCGGACTGGTTCAACGCGGTCCATACCCCGAATACCGACACGATGACCGCGAGGATGGCGAGTGGCAACCACTTTTCCAACTTCATCACCCCATCATCGCACCGCGATTCGAGAAACGGTCGCTCGGTAGACTGAAGGGGTCTGTACGTACGGAGAGAAATGTCTGACATCACCGAGGACACAGTCCGCCACCTCGCTGGTCTTGCGCGTATTGCGTTGACCCCCGAGGAAATCACGCGACTCACGGGAGAGCTGCAGGCGATCACCGCCGCGGTTGAATCCGTCAACAAGGTAGCGACCCCCGACGTTCCCGCCACTTCACACCCGATCCCCATGGAGAACGTGTGGCGTGAGGACGTCATCGCGGACCAATTGACGATCGACGAGGCGCTCGCCGGCGCTCCGGACCACGATGGTTCGCGTTTCCGCGTGACCGCGATTCTGGGGGAGGAGCAGTGAGCGACCTCATCCGCCTCTCGGCCGTTGACCAGGCCGAACTTCTTGCCTCGCGTGAGGTGTCGAGCGTCGAACTGACCCGCGCCCACCTTGACCGCATTGCGGAAATCGACGGCGACCTCGGTGCGTTCCTGCACGTTTCCGACACGGCTCTGACCGTTGCTGATGAGGTCGACGCTGCACGTGCAAACGGTGTCGAACTGAACCCGCTCGCCGGTGTCCCCATCGCCATCAAGGACGTTCTCGCGACGACCGACATGCCCGCCACCGCCGGTTCTAAGATTCTCGAGGGGTGGGTGTCCCCGTACGACGCGACTCCGGTCGCCCGACTGCGTAAAGCCCGCATGATTCTGCTCGGTAAGACCAACATGGACGAGTTCGCCATGGGGTCGTCGACCGAGCACTCGGCTTACGGAATCACCCGTAACTCGTGGGATCGCACACGAATCCCTGGCGGCTCCGGTGGTGGGTCGGCATCGGCGGTCGGCGCCTTCCAGGCGCCGGTTGCCTTGGGGTCTGACACCGGTGGATCTATCCGTCAGCCCGCTGCACTCACCGGAACGGTCGGTATGAAGCCCACCTACGGCGGAGTCAGTCGTTACGGCGCCATCGCGCTCGCATCGTCGCTTGACCAGGTCGGTCCAGTTTCCCGCACGGTTCTCGACTCTGCACTCGTGCACGACATCATCGGCGGTCACGACCCGCACGACTCGACCTCAATCCCAGACGAGTGGACTTCGTTCGCCGATGCCGCTCGACGTGGTGCTCGCGGTGAATCGCTCAAGGGACTGCGCGTTGGTGTTATCAAGGAACTCGACACCGACGGAATTCAGTCCGGCGTGCTTGCGCGCTTCCACGAAACACTGCGCATGCTCGCGGCCGAAGGCGCGGAAATTGTCGAGGTCAGCATGCCCAACATCGAGTACGCGGTCGCCGCGTATTACCTGATCCTCACGGCGGAAGCCTCGAGCAACCTCGCGAAGTTCGACTCGGTTCGTTTCGGGCTTCGTGTCACGCCGAGCGGAAACCCGACCGTCGAAGACGTCATGTCCGCGACTCGCGAAGTCGGGTTCGGGGACGAAGCCAAGAGACGCATCATCCTCGGGACATATGCGCTGTCGGCCGGTTACTACGACGCGTATTACGGCTCAGCACAAAAGGTTCGCACGCTTATCCAGCGCGATTTTGCGGCAGCATTCGGTCAGGCAGACGTCCTCGTTTCGCCGACCGCACCGACGACTGCGTGGGAAATTGGCGCCAAGCTCGACGATCCGCTCGCGATGTGGCTCTCGGACATCACAACCATCCCCGTCAACATGGCGGGAATCCCCGGAATGTCGATCCCCATCGGGCTCGCCGACGAGGACAACCTGCCCGTCGGTCTGCAACTCATGGCGCCGGCTCGCGAGGACGCAAAGTTGTACGAAGTCGGTGCTGCGGTCGAGGCCCTCCTCGACGCGCACCGCGGTAAGCCGTTCCACGCGCTCACCCCGAACTATGTGGGAGGTGGCAAGTAATGGCTAAGGATGCACTCGTCGATTTCGATGACGCACTGACCCGCTACGAGCCGGTCATCGGTCTCGAAGTTCACGTCGAACTATCGACCAAGACCAAGATGTTCTCGAGCGCACCGAACATCTTCGGCGCCGAACCCAACACCGCGGTCACCCCGGTCTGCCTGGGCCTGCCCGGCAGCCTGCCCGTCGTTAACAAGGAAGCGGTTCGCTATTCGATCTCGCTCGGCTTGGCGCTCGGTTGTGAAATCGCCGAGTCGTGCCGTTTCGCCCGAAAAAACTACTTCTATCCCGACCTTGCGAAGAACTACCAGATCTCGCAGTACGACGAGCCGATCGCCTTCGACGGATCGCTCGAGGTTGAGCTCGACAACGGTGACATCATCACGGTTCCAATCGAGCGCGCGCACATGGAAGAGGACGCGGGCAAACTGACTCACGTCGGTGGCGCAACCGGTCGTATCCAGGGTGCCGAATACTCGCTCGTCGACTACAACCGCGCCGGTGTTCCGCTCGTTGAAATCGTCACTCGCCCGATCTTTGGTGTCGAGGAACGTGCCGGCGAAATCGCGCGCGCGTACGTTGCGACCATTCGGGACATCGTCCGCGCACTCGGTATTTCCGAGGCGAAGATGGAGCGTGGGAACCTGCGATGCGACGCCAACGTTTCGCTGCGTCCTCGTGGTACCGACAAACTCGGCACCCGCACCGAAACCAAGAACGTCAACTCGTTGCGTTCCATCGAGCGCGCGGTTCGATACGAGATTCAGCGTCAGGCGGCACTCCTCGACAAGGGCATTGCCATCACGCAAGAGACGCGCCACTGGCACGAGGACACGGGAACCACATCGCCCGGTCGTCCCAAGAGCGATGCGGACGACTACCGATACTTCCCTGAACCGGACCTGCTTCCGATTCGCCCGTCGCGCGCACTGGTCGACGAACTTCGCGCTGCGTTGCCGGAACCACCTGCCGCGGAACGCCGTCGACTCAAGGCCGAATGGGGATTCAGTGACATCGACTTCCAGTCGATCGTCAACGCGGGACTGCTGGTTGAGGTTCGCGAAACGGTTGAGGCCGGTGCAACCCCCGCGGCTGCTCGTAAGTGGTGGCTCGGTGAACTGAGCCGAATCGCCAACGACCAAAACGTCGAGGTTACTTCGCTCGTCACCGCAGCGCAGGTCGCCGAACTTCAGGCGGCAGTTGATGCCGGAACGATCAACGACAAGCTCGCTCGTGAAGCACTCGCTGGGCTTATCGCTGGAGAAGGCACGGTCGCGGACATCATCGAGAAGCGTGGCTTGGCTGTCGTGTCTGATGACGGCGCACTCATCACCGCAATCGATGCAGCACTCGCAAGCCAGCCTGATGTCCTCGGCAAGATTCGTGACGGCAAGGTCGAAGCGGCGGGAGCGATCATCGGTGCGGTCATGAAGGCGATGGGCGGTAAAGCGGACGCGGCGCGCGTGCGCGAACTCGTCATCGAGCGCGCAAACGCCTAGATTGTTACACCGCGTTGCGAATCGTTGCGCGGTGTGACGAACCCGACTTTACGGGTGAAGGTGCCGTTCGTACGGTGGTCTCATGACTACAACTTTTGACCACACCCAGTCCGAAATCGACCGCGCGGCTCGCCTGCTCGACGCCGCCACGACGTGGAAGGAACGCGTTGATAACGCGCCGTCCTCTGCGCTCCTCACCTACAAAGCAACTGGAACCGGCATCGGTTCAGTCGCCACTGACATCACTGTCGGCAAGCACCAGTTCTTCGTCGATGAGCCCGCGGCTCTTGCCGGTGACGACATCGCTGCAAGCCCGGTCGAGTTCATTCTCGGCGCGCTGATCTCATGCCAGGTGGTCGTCTACCGTCTCTACGCGTTCGCGCTCGGCATCCAGGTCGATGACATCTCCATCGAGGCGACCGCTCGACTCGACGCGCGCAAGCTGTTCGGTTTCGATGAAAGTGTTCGCGCCGGATTCCAGGACATCCACTTCGATGTGACCGTCACTGGGCCCGAGTCGGAGGAAAAATACCAGGAACTGCAAGCCGCCGTTGACGCGCACTGCCCTGTCCTCGACATCATCCAGAACCCGACTCCGGTCACCGGAGCAATCCGCAAGGGCTAAAGTCCTGAACTTGGATTGGCCGTCTCGGGGGAGGCGGCCAATCCGTGTTTCGGTGGTTAGAATGGCATCACTATGAACCTCTTTGCAAAGATCCTCACCGCTGTTCTTTTCATCGGATCATTCCCGGTCATGAGCTATGCCTTCCAGGTTCCTGGGTATGAGGCGCTCATCTTCGGTGGGGGTGTCGTCATGGCGTGTGTCGCGTGGATGATTCCGCTGTACATCCTGCCGCGCATCAGCAAGTAACTCAGTCTTAACGACGAAGGCCCGCACCGTTCGGTGCGGGCCTTCGTGTTGTGCGAAGACTTAGAGAGGCTTGATGTTGGAAGCCTGCGGCCCCTTGTCGCCCTGAGTTACTTCGAATTCAACCTTCTGGTTGTCTGCGAGAGTCTTGAACCCGTCAGTCACGATCGACGAGAAGTGTGCGAACAGGTCCGCGCCGCCCTCGTCGGGGGTGATGAACCCGTAACCCTTTTCGTTGTTGAACCATTTCACGACACCAGTTGCCATGTTTGCTGCGCTCCTTGCGATGTGACAGGTCGTACTTCGCCTGTCACCGTTGTCATCCCTGTGTCCCGAAACGTTCCGGGAGTGATGTCCAACGTTGTTAAGGCTATTGCACAAAAGTTGAATTTGATAGCGGGAAACACAACAGTTTTGTCACGGAGTGAAACATTCTTGACTGCAGGTTTTACGGCGGAGTCAGGCGACGTGCGCGGCTTCGCGCTAAAATCGAACGGAACGCCGGAAGGATCCTGGTGAAAACTCTCTCAATCGTCATCCCCGCCTATAACGAGGAAGACACAATCGGCCCGTGTCTCGAGGCGTGTGTTGCACAAACAGTGCCCGCGCACGAGATCATCGTCGTCAACAACAAGTCGACCGACTCAACCGAGGCCGTAGTCCGCGAGTACCAGTCGTTGTACCCGAAGTCGCCCATCATCTTGCTCCAGCAGTCGGAATCGCAGGGAATCACCCCGACCCGCAACGCTGGCCTTAACGCCGCGACGGGTGACGTGCTGGGGCGCATTGACTCTGACTCGATCATCGAACCGAACTGGATTGAAGAAACGCTCAAGGCGTTTGAGGACCCGACTGTCGCTGCGGCGACCGGCCCGGTCGTGTATTACGACATGCCACTGCGCCGTTTCGGCAAAATCGCGGACAACACGCTTCGTAAGGCGATGTTCAAACTTGCCCGCGACTACAAGTTCCTGTTCGGATCGAACATGGCCATCTCACGCTCCGCCTGGTTGCAGGTTCGTGACGAGACCTGTGCGGATGTCGAAGACCTTATGCACGAGGACCTCGACCTCGCCGTTCACGTCAATTCAGCCGGGTTGAAAATCGTTTACGCACCCAAGATGCTCGCAGGAATGAGCGGCCGGCGCATGGACGACAGCCCCGCCGACATCGTGTCGTACATCGGTCGATTCGACCGCACGTACAACCACCACGGCGTCCGCGACCGTATTCTCCGCGTGCCCGCGGCGATGTTCCTCGCGCTGTACCCGATCGCGAAGACGATGCACTGGGGTAAGCGCATTTCCAAGCGCATCTCAAGCCTCTAGAACTGCTTGCGCGGCAGGAATTCGCTCGCGTACAGAGCGGCCTGCGTGCGTCGTTGCATCCCGAGCTTGCCGAGGATGGCCGACACATAATTCTTCACGGTCTTTTCGGCGAGGAAGAGGCGTCCAGCAATTTCGCGGTTGGACAGCCCCTCGGCGATAAGCGTGATGATCTCGATTTCGCGTTCCGTCAGCCCGTCAAACGGGTTCCAGTCACTGTTATCCGGGCGGGTTTCGCCCTGATCAAAACGACGAGCATTCGAGATGCTCTCCGCGGCGATGCGGGCGAGGGCCACCACGACGGCTTCGTCGATTTCGCGGAATTCACCACGTGACGATTCCGTCAGGTACAGGTTCCCCAGCGTCTCGCCGTCGTGAACGACCGGAACGCCGAGGAAGGACGTCATCTGTGGGTGCTGACCAGGCATTCCCGACGAACGGGAATCGGCACCGAGATTGGCGAGTCGAACCGGTCGCTTCTCGTCGATGACCGTGCGGAAGATTCCCTTGCCGACGGGCAGCGGTCCGACCGCGGCGATTTCAGCGGGGGACATTCCGACGTGGACGAACGTGGTGAACCTGCCGGTGCTGTCCACGACACCGACCGCGCCGTAACGAGCATCGGTCAACGAGCGACCCAGTTCTGCAACTTCACGCAGAGAATCGTCGAGGGTCGCACCGTCAGTCACCGCGTTTGATGCTGCGACGAGCGACGAGAGAATGCGAACGGCCTCATCGCGGTCGACCTGATCGAGGACCGAGTTGACTACTCGGGTGACGTCATCGAGAAGCACGACGAATTACTTACGCTTCGAGCGCTTCGGCGCGTCCTCAACGATCGGCTGGTGCAGGTGCACGGGCTCCGTCTCGCGGTGGGTTCGCTGCGACTGGCGCTTCTTGTAGGTGATGTTGAGGGTCTCGACCACCACGGCGAACGCCATCGGGCCGTAGATGAAGGCCTTGTCGAGGTGCACGCCGAATCCTTCGGCAATCAGGGCGGCACCGATAAGGACGAGGAATGACAGTGCGAGCATCTTGACGGTGGGGTGACGTTCAACGAAATCACCGACCGACTTGGCGGCGAAGACCATGACGACCGACGACAGCACGACGGCGACGATCATGATCCACAGTTCCGTGGTCATGCCGACTGCCGTGATGACACCGTCAATCGAGAACACGACGTCGAGAACGAGAATCTGACCGATGATGCCCCAGAACGCGCGAGCTGCTGCGCCAGACGGAGTCTCATCTCCTTCGGCACCCTCAAGCTTTTCGTGTATTTCGTGCACCGACTTGTAGACGAGGAAGATTCCACCGGCCAACAGGATGAGGTCGTGACCCGAGAAGCCATATTCGCCGATGGTGAACAGGTCCGAATCGAGGGTCATGATCCACGCGGCAGACACGAGCAACGCGAGGCGGGTGACGAGTGCGATGCTGAGACCAGTGAGCTGTGCGCGGTTGCGCTGTTCGGTCGGGAGCTTGCTCGTGAGAATCGCAATGAAAATCACGTTGTCGATTCCGAGGATAATCTCGAGGAGGGTCAAGGTGACGAGGGACAACCAAACATCCGGACTCGAGAGCATCTCAACCATGTTTTTATCCTATGCGAGCGGAGTAAAGTGGTATTCACCACGGGAGTCCGCGAGGGCTGAGAGGGCGCAAAGCGCCGACCGTCGAACCTCATCGGGTAATGCCGAAGAGGAAGGACTGTGTAAAACCCGTGCACGAGAGAAAGTGCACTGAAATGAATTCGATTCGAAACCGTTGGCGAACCGTCGACTTGGTTGTCGCGGCCGTGCTCGGCGTCGCGGCCGGCGTGATTTTCACCGCCTGGAATGCGGCATATGTTCCCCTCAGCGTGGGGCTCGGGCTTTTGACGCCGGGGTTCGTCGCCATCCTCGATGGTGTCTGGTTGATGGGTGGTCTACTCGTCGGCTTGATCATCCGTCGGCCAGGTGCGGCGATTTTCGGTGAACTTCTCGCAGCTCTCGTCTCCGCCGCTATCGGCAACCAGTGGGGTGTCACGGTTCTGCTGACCGGCCTTGCGCAGGGCGTCGCAATCGAAATCGGCCTGGCGCTGTGGCGCTATCGCGGTTCGCTGTGGGTGCCTGCGCTCTCGGCAGGTGCTCTCGGAGGAATCGTCCAGGGAATCATCGAGTTGTATTACTGGTTCCCCGGTGCAGACCCGTTGTTCGTCGGAATTTACGCGGGTAGCGCGACCGTTTCAGGCGCACTCCTTGGCGGGCTCGGTTCGGCGGCAATCGTCACGGCACTCGCCAAGACCGGGATCTTGACCAACTTCGGCCGCTAGCGTGACCGACGGGTTCATCGAGTTCGCGGAATGGTCATTGACCCTTCCGGGCTCGAGCGAACCCACCCTCACCGATATCTCGCTTCGTATCCGCGAAGGTGAACGCGTCCTCATCACCGGCCCGAGCGGCGGCGGAAAATCTAGCCTCATTCGCGCTATCGCAGGATTGCACGACGAGTCCGTCTGCGTCACCACGGGTTCGCTGACCCGACCGACGGGGGCAATCGGATTTGTCGGCCAAGAACCGGACGAACAGATCCTCTTCCCGACGATCGGGGAAGAAGTCGAGTTCGTGGCCGAGACCACCGTGGCGACATCCGACAAGGTTCGGCGCCGCGTGGGAGCGGCACTGCGAGCGACGGGAATTTCGCAGTCTCGTCGACACCCCACCGCGAGCCTGTCCGGTGGGGAGAAACAGCGCCTTGCATTGGCCAGTGCACTGGCGGGGGAACCGTCCCTCATCGTCCTTGACGAGCCAACGGCCAGCCTCGACAGCGTTTCAACCACTGTTGTCGTCGACGCGGTGACTCGAGTTCTGGAATCACGTGAAGCGACTGTCGTTCTCGTGGAGCACCACATCGACGTATGGCGTGACGTGGTCGATCGAATCGTCGTCGTCGCGAACGGACAAATCGTCGCGGACGGTCCGATTGAGACCGTACTCACCAAGCAGCGCTCGTCCCTCATCGCCGTTGGCGTGTGGGTTCCTGGCCACCACGCATTGCCGACCCCGACCGCGCCGAAACACAACGCGCAACCGGTGTTGGAAACGAGGGGGCTCGTGACAGCGCGTTCGGCGCGAGCAAAGCGCGTGCGGTTACCCGACCTCACGATTCACGAGGGTGAAGTTATCGCACTCGTCGGCGCGAATGGGTCGGGGAAGTCCACGGTGTTGCGGGCTCTGGGCGGCCTGTTAGAACCGTCGAAAGGTTCCGTCACGTACGTCGGCGTCGACCGCGCACCTCATCGACTCGCGCCGGCCGAACTCGTCGATGCCGTCTCGTCGGTGTTGCAGAACCCGGCGTATGGCTTCACCAGCGAACGCGTCGATGACGAGGCGCCGCCGCATGAGCGCGCCGCCGTTGGATTGTCGGGCTTCGATGTCCGACACCCGCAGAGCTTGTCGGGAGGGGAGCGTCGCCGACTTGCGTTGGCCGCTGCGCTGGCGCGCCATCCCCGCATCCTCTTCCTTGACGAGCCATCGTTCGGACAGGATGCGAACTCGTGGCTGGACCTCATTGAGCGTCTTCGCGATTTCCTCGCGGGTCGAGGCGCCATCGTTGTCGCGACGCATGACGCCAACCTCGTCACCGCACTGGCACACCGCGTCATCAACCTCGACGAGGTCGCGCGATGAACGCTCGGCGCCCACATTCACTCGCACTCTTCCTCGCGAGCATCGTTCCAGCTTTCACCGTGATCTGGTCGGTCGACGCCCTCACGCCGGTTTTGGTCGGTGTGCCGATTGTGACGATGCTTCTCATGGTTGCCCCGACCGTTCGGTTGCAATGGAGACGTTTCGGAGTGCTCATCATCGGCGCGTTTGTCATCAGTCTCGCGTCACTGTTTTACGCGCGCGGGTCCGGGGCGGTATATCTCGAGTGGGGTTTCATTACTATCAGCGACGGTTCGTTTGAGGTCGCGCTGTCGGCGTTCGCGCGACTTATCGCGATTGGTCTGCCAGCCATTGTCGTCTTCCCAGAAATCGAAGCGCACGAGTTAGTTGCGACACTCGTGGTTCGTCGAGTCGTCCCACAGCGCGCGGCACTCGCGACGCTCATCGCTCTTCGACTCAGCCCGGTGATTGTTGCCGACCTGGCCGAGACGCGCGTTGCTCGGCGGGCGGCGGGAAAGTCGACGAGTTTCGGCTCGCTTGTCGTGACCACGCTCCTCATCGCGATCCGTCGCGCTATCCGCATGAGCGAGATTGCCGAAGTTCGCGGATTCTCGGCACCTAACCGCGTATGGGTCGCGTATCGCCGATTCGCGGGACGCGATTGGTCACTCGTGCTTGGTGCATTGGCTATTGGTGGTTGCGCCCTCGCAGTGACGATACTGGCGGGGGCGTGGAACAGTGCCATCTAGCGTCCCGCACATCATCCTCATCGACGGCGAAAGCGGCGTCGGCAAGACAACACTCGCGCTCACTATGGCTGATGAGCTTGGTGCAACGGTCGTGCATCTTGATGACGTCTATCCGGGGTGGGGCGGACTTATTGCAGGGCGCGACGCGGTAATCGACGGAGTCCTGCGCCCCGCGCGTCGCGGCACGTCGGGCCGGTTGCGTCGCTGGGATTGGGAACGCAATCAACCGGGAATCGATGTGATCGTGCCGGCCAGTGACGTGCTCATCGTCGAGGGATGTGGCATTTCCACCGCTGAGTCCCGCGCCCTCGCGGACGTCACGATCTGGGTTTCGTGTGATGACGAACAGCGCCGTGAACGGCTCGCTGCACGTGACGGCGACCGGTTCGATGAGTTCACGGTGCTCTGGGAACAGCAGGTTTCCGACCACATCGCAACGAACGCACCGCGAGAAACTGCGACTGTTCAGGTCACGACGTAATCGTCGAATACACGTTGGGGTGACTAACGGGGCTCGAACCCGCGACCTTCAGGACCACAACCAGACGCTCTACCAACTGAGCTATAGCCACCATGCTGCGTGAAACGCAACGTCCTCTATCTTACGACAGATATGCCTGCCACTTTTTCGTGACTGTTTCCGTGGCGGAGGAGATTGCACCGGCACTGGGGGAGACTCCCGACAGCAACACCGTTCGGTAATAGTCAAGTTCGCGAATCGATTCGATCGCATCCGCCAAGGCTCGGTGGTTCCCGTTCTTGGAGGGCCCGCCCGTGAACACGTCGGGGTACCAGCGAATCGCCATCTCTTTCAGTGCGGAAACATCGACCGAACGATAGTGAACGTGGTCCTCGACCGCAGGCATGTACTTCGCAAGGAAACGACGGTCCATGTGAATGGTGTTCCCGCCCATCTGCGCGGTCTGCCGCTCGGGGACGTGCTTCGTGATGTACTCCATCACCTGCTTTTCCGCCTCGGCGACGGTGACTCCGTTGGGGATCTCCGCCAACAGTCCGCTGTCCTTGTGCATCTTCTGCACGTACGAGTTCATCTGGGCTAGCGCCGCGTCAGAAGGTTTGATGACGAGGGTGATTCCGTTGTCGACGGGGACAAGGTTTCCGTCCGTAACGATGACGCCAATTTCACAGATTTCGTCGTCGGGTCGTTCGGGGTCAGTCGATCCAACTCGTAAGCCCGTCATCTCGCAGTCCAGCCACACGATCTTGCGATCGAATCCGACAATCTCGTCCTTTTTCACGTATTGAGCCTACCGAGGGGCACTGACGCTAGAGGAGCGGAAGGTCGCGAACCCACTGAACCGGGTTTCCGAAACGATGTGCCGTGATCGACACCGCCTGTTCGCGGAAATAGGGAAGTAGTTCGATACGACCGGATTCCGTGACGGGCTGGTCATACATCGACAGCGTGACCGAACCCTTGCCGTTGGTGCGACGGAATTCCTCCGAGGCGCCGACGATTCGAAGTCGCGGGTCGTGTCCGTGTTCAATCTCGGCGAGCAGGTTCGCTTCGCCCATCTTGAACAAACCTTTGTTGTGCAGCGACAGGGTCGAGTTCAGACCAACCGGAATCTCCGCTGCATACGCAACCGCGTTGCCGGGGGTGCGAACCCATGCGATGAGCGCGCGCCACCACTCGAACGGGGTCGCTTCGGGACCGAGGTACAGGACGGCACCCGAGGGTCGGTAACGCAGGACATTGACTTCGCTCTCCAGCGCCGAGTCGTCGTGCAATGCGCCGAAGTGCTCACTCATCGCGGTCTCGTCGCTGACGGCTGCACGGTACAGCGCATCCATGTCCTCGTGCGAGAGGCGACCCTGTGCAACGAGCAGGATGTCCTTGACGGTCGTGTCGAGTCCCGCCGGAGCAGCGGCCGCCTCGCGGTTCGTCCAGCGGCCGAGCCCGAACAGGTAATTCGGTCCACCCGCTTTGGTTCCTGGCCCGATCGCCGATTTCTTCCAGCCACCGAACGGCTGGCGGCGAACGATTGCGCCGGTGATTCCACGGTTGACGTAGACGTTGCCCGCTTCGACGTTGTCGAGCCAGTACGACACCTCGCGCGCGTTGAGCGAATGGATGCCGGCGGTCAGACCGTAGTCAACCTGGTTCTGGATGCGGACGGCGTGTTCGAGGTCACGTGCTTCCATCAACGACAGGTGAGGCCCGAAGAACTCGACCAGGTGAGTGGACGAGCGGCGCTTGACGCCGGTGCGGATGCCAGGGCTCCACAGTCGACCGCTGTCGTCCAGCTTGCGCGGTTCCAGCAGCCACTTTTCGCCCGGGTTGAGGGTCGTCAGCGCGTCGAGCAGTTTGCCGTGAGCGGGTTCGATGACCGGTCCGATGCGCGACTCGGGGTTCGTCGGGAAATCAACAACCATGGCTGACACGGCATCGACGAGTTGGCGGCGGAATCTTTCGCTGTCAGCAACACCGCCGACGAGGATCGCGAGCGACGCAGCCGAGCACTTCTGTCCAGCGTGACCGAATGCCGAGTATGCAAGGTCCTTCGCGGCAAGGTCGAGATCGGCCGATTCGGTGATGACGATGGCGTTCTTTCCGCTCGTCTCGGCAAGCAGGTGCAGGTCGGGATGGAATTCGCGGAACAGCGCTGCCGTTTCGAAACCACCCGTCAGAATTACCTGGTTGACTCGGTCATCCGAAATGAGCTGGCGACCCAGGTCGTTCTCGGAGATCTGTATCGAAAACAGCGCGTCGCGAGGAACGCCGGCTTCCCACATCAGCGATGCAAGGTAGGCACCGCACTTCGCTGCCTGAACCGCCGGCTTGAAGATGACCGCACTGCCCGCTGCGAGTGCGGCAAGAGCCGAACCGGCTGGGATGGCGATGGGGAAGTTCCACGGGGGAGTGACCGCGGTGACGGGCACCGAGTGGAACTGCGCACCGTCCATCGAGTCGAGTTCGAATGCGCGTTCCGCGTAGTAACGAGCGAAGTCGATCGCTTCGGAAATCTCGGGGTCGGCCTGTTCGATGGTCTTGCCGGTTTCCGCCATCGCGACCTCGATGAGTTCGCCGCGGCGTTCCTCCAGCTTGTTCGCCACCATGCGCAGCACGTGTGCGCGATCCTCGGCGGACCGTGAACCCCATGCATGACCGCCGTTGACGGCAGCACTGATGATTTCATTGAGTTGCTCGGTCGATCGAACCTGTGCGGCGGCAAGTTCCTCGACACCCACGGTCGAATTCTTTGCGCGGGCGATGATCGCCGTTCCCCATTCGCGATTCGATGCGACGGCGGGGTCGGTGTCCGACGCGTTGTCGAAGTGGTGCCAGTCGACGGGTTTACGGTCCGCGGTGCGGTGCGGTGCCGGGACCGTGTCGTCCAGAGCGCGAACCGACGCCACGAAGCGGTCGCTTTCACGCGTGAACAGCTCGTTTTCGGTCAGGTTGAACACTGCTGACATGAAGTTGTCCTGGCTCGCGCCTTCGTCAAGTCGACGGATGAGGTACGCGATGGCGACGTCGAATTCCTGAGGGTGTACAACCGGCGTGTACAGCAACAGGCCACCCGTGGTTTCGCGAACGGCCTCGGCCTGGCTTTCCGCCATGCCCAACAGCATCTCGAATTCGATACCGTCACGGACTCCGCGGCGACCGGCAAGTGCCCACGCGAACGCGATGTCGAAGAGGTTATGACCGGCGACACCGATCTTGACGTTTGCGATGCGGCCGGGTGTGAACGCGTAGTTGAGGACGCGCTTGTAGTTGGTGTCGGCGTCCTGCTTGGAGTGGACGGTTGCGAGTGACCAACCGTGGATTTCGGCATCGACACGTTCCATCGGCAGGTTGGCGCCCTTGACGACACGAATCTTGATGCCGGCGCCACCGCGTGCACGTCGGGCGCTCGACCATTCCTGCAAGCGAATCATCGCGCCGAGTGCGTCGGGCAGGTACGCCTGGAGGACGATTCCGGCTTCGAGGTTCAGGAACTCATCGCGGTCGAGGATGTTCTGGAACACCGCGATCGTCATGTCGAGGTCGTGATACTCCTCCATGTCGAGGTTGATGAACTTGCGGGTCTCGGATCCGACCGCGACACGGTAGACGGGGAGGAGCGAGTCAACGACGTGCGCGACCGCTTCATCGAACGCCCACGGCGAATGCGGGGCAACCGCGGACGACACCTTGACTGACACGTAGTCGACGTCGGGGCGGCTGAGCAGGTCGATTGTTCCCTGAAGGCGTTTGGCCGCTTCCGTTGGACCGAGAACCGCCTCGCCCAGCAGATTGATGTTGAGATCGACACCGCGGGCACGAAGCGACTTGAGCTTGGCGCCCAACTTGTTCGGGGTCGCGTCGATGATGAGGTGACGGACCATTCCACGCAAGACGCGGCGAGCAATGGGGACAACAATGCCCGGAACATATCGCGACGCGAACGCGCCGAGCACGATGAGTCCGCGAAGAGTTGCAGGCAGGAACGACGGGATGATGCGGGTTAGTGCGCGAAGGTTACGAGCGGCAACGCGCATCGACTCGGGGCGAACGACACCATCCACGAAACCGACTGTGAACCCGAGACCGTTCGGGTCCTTGAGGACACCGGCAAGACGTTCGGATGCAAGCGATGGTGGAATGTCCGACGCGGCCTTAACCCACTGGTGAACCTGGTCAATCGATTCGCCAATCAGGCCGTCGACGTCGTCAATCGGGGGAATTTGTCCGTGCCAGTCGGTCACTGTGGTGCTCCTCTTTGAGTGAATCCTCACCGAGCCTACCGTCATTGCCTATACCCCCGCGGGGCTAGGCTCGTTGGGTGACGGTCATCACGAAGGAACGGCAAACGCAGGCGCAACGAGCCCTCGTTGTTGTGTTCCTCATCCAGGGATTCGTGTCCGCCGCGATCATTCCGCGAGTGCCGGACATCATTCGCAACCTCGATATCTCGTTCGCCCATTGGGGTGTGATTTCCGCATTCGGAACCGTCGGATCCGCCGCCGGGCTATTCCTCGCGAACCGCGCAATCGAACGATTCGGTGTTAAACATGTAGCGATGGCAGCGTTCGCCATGGTCAGTGCCGGCAACATGTCGCTCGGATGGTGGACGGATTCGACAATCTATTTCATCGTCAACTTCATCATCTCCGTCTCGATGAGCGTGTTTGTCATCGCGGTCAACTCGCAGACAGTTGTGCTTCAAACACTGAGCGGCCGAGTCATCATCGGCCGATTCCATGCCGCGTGGTCGATGGGGGCCGCGTCCGCCGCGTCGATTTCGGGGGCGCTCGCAGTTCTCCTGCCCGTCGGCATTCACCTCGTCCTTTTCAACGCGGTCGGTGTCATCGCGTTCTACATCGTCGCTCGCTTGCTGCTCGACCGTGAAGAGGGGCTCATCGCGGAAAACCACTCGGGCGACAAGGCGGTTCCGTGGCGTCTGATGCCCAAGCGCGTGTACCTGTTGGGCATCGGAATGGCTGTCGGTGTGTTCCCCGAGGCGGCTATGTGGGACTGGAGTTCGGTATACGGCCGTGATTCGCTCGGTTTCGACCCTGCTCGAGCGGCAATCCCGTATTCCTGTTTCGCAATTTCGATGATTGTCGGCCGTTTGTTGATTGACACCATCGGCAAGAAGGTTCACATCAGCATGCAGGCCGCTGTCGGTGGCACTGTTTCAGCGATTGCGATGACGACGAGCGTGCTCGTCGGACCGTCGCTCGTTCAGGCGAACGACTCGAATGGCTTGTTCGTCGTCAGTGTCCTGTGGGCGATCGCCGGGCTGGGGACCGCATCCATGACACCTTCGTTCCTTGCATCAACCGCGCTGGTTTCGGGGATGTCCGCCGCAGCAGCACTGACTCGAATGAGCGTCATGCAAACCACTTTGATCTTTGTCATGAAGTGGTTGATGGGTCAGACCGCCGAATCCGCAGGCGTGGAACGTGCGTTCTGGTTCCCCATCGGGACGTGGGTTATCGCCGTCGTGATTGCCGTGATTGTGGTGCGACTAGCGCGACGCAATCACGCGAATCAGGTCAGTTCGAACTGACCGCCCTCGATCTGCCCCTGCTGGCGGTAGAGGTCGAGTTTGGTGCGGGTGTCCTGGATGTCGAGGTTGCGCATGGTCAGCTGGCCGATGCGGTCGGCGGGACCGAACGCGGCGTCCTCTGTACGTTCCATCGACAACTTCTCGGGGTGATACGAGAAGCCCTCACCACGGGTGTCAATAATCGTGTAGTCGTCGCCGCGGCGAAGTCGCAGCGTGACAGAACCGTTGATCGCGGAAGCCACCCACTTCGTGAGTGATTCGCGCAACATGAGTGTCTGTGGGTCTAGCCAGCGGCCTTCGTACAACAGGCGACCCATGCGGCGACCCTCGTTGTGATACGCAGCAAGCGTGTCTTCGTTGTGAACCGCGGTCAGCAGGCGCTCGTACGCGATGTGCAGCAACGCCATTCCGGGCGCTTCGTAGATTCCCCGGCTCTTCGCCTCGATGATTCGGTTCTCGATCTGGTCCGACATGCCGAGTCCGTGGCGGCCCCCAACGCGGTTCGCCTCGTCAACTAGCGCGACGGCGTCCTTGAAATCCTTGCCATTGATGGCAACCGGACGACCCTGGCGGAAAGTGATTGTGACGTCTTCCTGCTCGATCGCGACGGACGGATCCCAGAACTTCACACCCATGATGGGCTCGACGAGTTCGTAGGACTGGTCGAGGTGCTCGAGCAATTTTGCCTCGTGAGTAGCGCCGAGCATGTTCGCATCTGTCGAATACGCCTTTTCTACCGAGGCACGATAAGGAAGATTGCGGGCGAGCAGCCATTCTGACATCTCATGACGTCCACCGAGTTCGCTGACGAAGTCCTCGTCCAGCCACGGCTTGTAGATCCGTAGGTTGGGGTTCGCGAGCAGACCGTAACGGTAGAAGCGCTCGATGTCGTTGCCCTTGTAGGTACTGCCGTCACCCCAAATTTCGACGCCGTCTTCGTGCATTGCACGAACAAGCAGGGTTCCCGTCACGACGCGCCCGAGGGGAGTGGTGTTGAAGTACACCTTGCCGCCGGTGCGGATGTGGAACGCACCACAGGCGATCGCGGCGAGGCCTTCTTCGACCAGAGACTGGCGGCAATCGACGAGACGACCAGCTTCCGCGCCGTACGTGGCGGCACGCTCTGGAATCGACTCGATGTCGGTTTCGTCAGGCTGACCGAGGTGGGCGGTGTAAGTAAAGGGGATTGCGCCCTTTTCGCGCATCCACGCGACAGCGACTGACGTGTCGAGTCCACCAGAGAACGCGATGCCTACTTTTTCGCCGACAGGAAGGGATGCGAGAACCTTGGTCATA
>JBDLPW010000089.1:0-23715 GCA_039800905.1 Actinomycetota bacterium
TTTCCCCGAATCGACGCGACCACAGGGTGGGGCCGAAGCCGACCATGAATTTGCCGACGTGCAGGCCGAACTTTTTCGCGGGGTAGAAGTGCCCGAATTCGTGAAGACCGATGGAGATTCCAATGCCGAGGGCGACGATGAGAATCCCCGCGACGGTTAGAACAACATCCATGTGTCAAGGCTACCCGCGAGGTCGGACGCGAGCGGCGGCTGACCTTACTTGCTCAGGAACTTCTTAGCTTCGGCACGTGCCCAGGTGTCCGCGGCGAGCACCGTCTCGAGGTCGATCGAATCGGGAGCTGAGTGTTCGGAGACGACACGTTCGATGGTGTCGACGATGTCGAGGAAACCGATCGCGCCAGAGTTGAACGCGTCCACCGCGACTTCGTTCGCCGCGTTGTACACAGCAGGGAACGTTCTCCCTGCGATTCCGACCTGGCGTGCTAGTCGAATGGCGCCAAAAACATCCTCGTCCAGTGGCGCGAACGTCCACTCGTGTGCCTTCGACCAGTCGACAGGCGTGGTCGCGCCGGCAACGCGATTGGGCCAGTCAAGACCGAGGGCAATCGGAAGGTGCATGTCCGGCGGCGACGCTTGCGCAATCGTGGATCCGTCGACGAACTCGACCATCGAATGGATAACCGACTGCGGGTGAACCGTGACCTCGATTCGGTCAAACGAGATTCCGAACAACAGGTGCGCCTCGATAACCTCAAGTCCCTTGTTGACGAGTGTCGACGAGTTCGTCGTGATGACCGACCCCATGTTCCACGTCGGGTGCTTGGACGCTTGTTCGGGTGTGACGGTATGCAGTTGTTCGCGCGAATACCCACGGAACGGCCCACCGCTCGCCGTGAGGACGAGCTTGGCAACCTCAGTGTCACGTCCCGCCAGCAACGACTGTGCAATCGCGGAGTGCTCCGAGTCGACGGGGACGATCTGCCCGGGCTTCGCAGCGTTCGTGACGAGGGAGCCACCAATGATGAGCGATTCCTTGTTCGCAAGCGCCAACGTCGCACCGGTCGCGAGAGCCGCGAGAGTGGGTTCGAGCCCGACCGCGCCGGTAATCCCGTTGAGGACTACGTCTGTGCGGACCGAGTTGACGAGCGCGACAGCGTCGGCGGCGCCATACGCCACGTCGGAGACGCCAAACTCGGCTGCTTGTGCTTCGGCGAGCTCACGGTTGCGACCCGCGGAAAGTCCGACGACACGGAATCGGTCGGGGTTGTTGCGGATGACGTCGAGCGCCTGGGTTCCGATTGACCCGGTGCTGCCGAGGACGATGACGTCGCGCATGTGTTCAGTCTGCCAGCCCGTGGTCACACGAGCGCGGTGACGCTGACGGTTCGGTCGATGGTGAATTGTCCGAGGACTCGCGTGCCGACGTACAACACGGCGGTCTGGCCGGTCGCGACACCGTTGAGTGGGATTGACGGACGAACCACGATCTCGCCGTCCACCTTCTCCGCGATGGCGGGAACCGGGTCGGCATGTGCACGAATCTGTACTTCACAGTCGAAGGCGGTGAACCCGTTGTCCGTCTCGGTCGCGATTTCGCTGGTCACGGGGTCGTTACCCGCCCATGAGAAACGTGCTCCGGCGATTTCCGCGATGTCAAGTTCGTCACGACCGCCAACAACGACCTCGTTGGTGGATGGCTTGACGGTGACGACGAATCGCGGGCGACCGTCGGCCGCGGGAACACCAAGGTTTAGTCCCTTGCGCTGGCCAACCGTGTACGCGAGCGCGCCGTCGTGATGCCCCAGAACTGTACCGTCGGTGTCGACGATGTCACCGGGCTCCATCGGGATGCGCTCGGCGAGCCAGTCGCGGGTGTCCCCCTCCGGGATGAAACAAATGTCGTGACTGTCGGGTTTGTTTGCGACGGACAGTCCGCGGCGCTCCGCCTCGGCACGAACGAGGTCCTTGGACGGGGTGTCCCCCAGCGGGAACATCGCGTGGCGCAACTGGTCGGTGGTGAGGACCCCGAGCACGTACGACTGATCCTTCGCCCACGCGCTCGCACGGTGCAGTTCGGGGGTGCCGTCCGCCGCCCATTCGACGTTTGCGTAGTGGCCGGTTGCAACCGCGTCGAACCCGAGCTCGAGCGCGCGGTCGAGCAAGGCGGCGAACTTGATGCGTTCGTTACAGCGCATGCAAGGGTTGGGCGTGCGCCCGGCGGAATATTCGGCGATGAAGTCGTCGACGACTGCTTCGGTGAATTGTTCCGAGAAATCCCAGACGTAGAACGGGATGCCGAGAAGTCCCGCGGCACGACGAGCGTCGAGCGAATCCTCGATGGTGCAACACCCGCGCGACCCGGAGCGGAAAAGGCCGGGCATTCGGGACAGGGCGAGGTGCACTCCGGTGACGTCGTGACCGGCTTCGACCGCGCGCGCAGCGGCGACCGCGGAGTCCACTCCGCCGCTCATCGCCGCTAACAACTTCACGGTGTCAAGTTTAGGCGTCGGCTAGTGGGTGGTGCGGGCGATGACGGATGGCAGAAGGCGAAGGAGCGCGTCGATCTCGCCTTCTGAGTTCGACAGACCGAGTGTGAATCGCAACGGCCCTTCCGAGTCAGCGACTCCCATGGCGCGCAGTACGTGCGACGGTGCCGTGACCCCCGCCTGACAAGCACTTCCCGCACTCACCGCGTGACCCGCTTCGTCTAACAAGAACAGTGCTGAAACCGAGTCCAACCCCGGAACCGTGATGTGCACGTTTCCGGGAGTCCGGTTGACGCGGTGTCCGCGAACGGTGGCGCCGGGAACCGTCTCGAGGATTCCATCGATGAGTCGGTCGCGAAGCGCGATCAGCCTCGCTGACTTGGACTCGAGGTCGGCAGTCGCGATTTCCGCGGCAAGTCCGGCGGCGTACACGCCGGCTGCGTCGAGCGAACCGGATCGCAGGCGCTGTTGGGATCCACCGTGAATCAACGGAACAATCGGCGCGGTGCGGGAAACCGCGAGCGCCCCGACCCCGACCGGTCCCCCGACCTTGTGCGCGGAAACGGAAAGTGCGGCCAGTCCGCTGGACGCGAAATCGATGGGCGTGTACCCGAGGGTCGCCACAGCGTCGAGGTGAACGGGAACGTCATGCTCGGCCGCGATGGCGACGATGTCGGCGACGGGTTGGATGGTACCCACCTCGTTGTTCGTCCACAGCGTGGTGAATAGCGCAACGTCGGGACCGAGCTTGGCACGAAGGTCGTCCAGGTCGACAGTTCCCGTCTCGTCCACGCGGACGAAATCGACGGTCGCACCTTCCGCCTCGACCAGCCAATGCACCGCGTCGAGCGCCGCGTGGTGTTCGGCTTCGGTCGTGAGAACTCGCGGGCGCGGTAGGGGTGCACCGGGTTCACGCGATGCCGGAGTTCCGTTTCGCCCCCAGAACAGTCCCTTGATGGCGAGGTTGATGGCTTCGGTCCCGCTGCCCGTCAGAGTCACATCAAACGGAACGGCTCCGATTGCAGCGGCGAGTTTGTCGCGACCTTCTTCCCACAGCAGCCTGGACTTCTGTCCGTCGCGGTGTGTGGCGGAGGCGTTTCCGCGTTGATGGACGGCACGCGTCCACGCGTCAACGACCGCCGTCGGCATCGGCGAAGTTGCCGCATAGTCGAAATACGCCACGTGAACTCCTTTCTCAGTACCCTAGAACACGTGCCTTCGACTGAGTCGTTTTATGACATCGGGTATCGACGCACCGAGGCCGGGGGCACAATCCGCGTCTGGAGTGCGCACGCTACCGCGATGTCGCTGACCGTGTGGTCGGAAAAAGACCACGACTGGCCGGAAGAGACACTGCCCATGACGGCAGATGAGACGAGCGTGTGGTCGGTCGAATCGGAACTGCTCATTCCCGGTGCGGTGTACTCGATTCACGCGGATGGACCGAATGGTCCCGAGCACGTCTTCGACCCCGAGAAGGCGCTCATTGACCCGTATTCGCGCGGAATTGTGCGGACCGTGACCGGCGACTACCGTTCCGTCATCGTCGAATCCGAGTTCGATTGGGGCGGTGTCGAAAAGCCACGCACTCCCCTGTCGGAAACCGTCATTTACGAGGCTCACGCCAAGGGCCTCACCGCAGCCCACCCGGGCGTTCCCGAACATTTGCGCGGGACGTACGCCGGAATCGCGCACCCCGCGACCATCGCGCACCTCACACAACTTGGCGTCACCGCGATCGAGTTGTTGCCGGTTCACCACTTCATTTCCGAGGAACGCCTCCGCAAGCAGGGCCTCGACAACTACTGGGGTTACAACTCGTTGAGCTACTTTGCTCCGCATCCCTCCTACGCGACCCGTGAGTCCATTGCCGCTGGACACAGCGCAATCCTCACTGAATTCAAGGGCATGGTGCGGCTGCTGCACGAAGCGGGTATCGAGGTCATTCTCGACGTCGTGTACAACCACACCGCCGAAGGCGGATTCGGCGGTCCCGCGTTGTCGTTCCGCGGGATCGACAACAAGAGTTACTACCGCCAGACCGAACTCGGTGAATACATCGACACGACGGGGTGCTCGAATACGCTCGACACCTCCGTCCCCGCCGTTGCACAGCTCGTTGTCGATTCGTTGCGGTTCTGGGCGGACGAATGTCAGGTCGACGGTTTCCGATTCGACCTCATGGCCAGCCTCGGTCGCGGCGCGAATCACGAGTTCAGCCCCGATCATCCGCTTTTGCACGCAATCCTGAATGACCCGATTCTGAGGGCGACCAAACTCATCGCCGAACCGTGGGACACCGGAATGGGAGGCTGGCAGGTGGGGCAATTCCCCGCCGGATATCAGGAGTGGAACGACGGTTACCGCGACACCGTCCGCGAATTCTGGCTGCACGACATCGCCGAGGCGCGCGCGTGGACTGTTACCCCGCAAGGTGTCGGAAAACTCGCGTCGGCGTTGTCCGGCTCGGTCTCGACCTTCGGGCAGGACCGTTCACCCCTCGCGAGCGTCAACTTCATCACTGCGCACGACGGGTTCACTCTCGCCGACCTCGTCTCGTTCGACAACAAACACAACATTGCGAACGGTGAAGACAACCGCGACGGAACGGATCACAACATCTCGTTCAATTTCGGTCACGAAGGGTTCTCGCACGAGGATCACATCATCGTCGATCGTCGCCGAGCGATGCGCTCCCTACTCGCGACGCTGTTCACCTCGGCCGGCATTCCGATGATTACCGCGGGAGACGAGCTCGGACGCACCCAGCACGGAAACAACAACGCGTACTGTCACGACTCGGCGCTGACGTGGATCAATTGGGAACTCGGGGACTGGCAAGAAGCGCATTTCGATTCCGTCAAGCGCCTTATCGGTATTCGCCGCGACAACCGCGCCCTGCGCCCCGAAGGCGGGATTTTCCCGTCGATGGAGATTTCGCCGGCGGGTCGCCCGCGTCAAGCACGAACACCCAAGGACGCGTGGACCGTCGATTGGTACGCGCAGGACGGCACGTTGATGACGTTCGATAACTGGACGGATTCGACCGAGCGCACATTGCAGTACCTCGCCGGAACGCCCGCCGTCGAATCGGATCGCAACCGGGTACTCGTCCTCATTCACGGGCTCGAGAATTCCGTCGAGGTCGCACTGCCGAAACGCACCGACGTCACCCAATACGAGTTGTTGTGGGAATCGGCACACGCCCACGCTCCCGACGCGCGAACCTACGCGCCGGGCGAGATCGTCGCCATCGGACCGACGACCGTCATGATTTTCGCGGTTCGGTAATCACCGATCCGCCGAGTAATCGCCCTAGGACTACTCGGCGAGACCGGCGACGAGACCGAGCTCTGCCGGCGACGCCAGCAGCGCGTTGTTCGGCAGTACTCGAACGGTGTACCCGAACGAACCGGCACGAGTCAACGGGATTTCACCGACGTACTGTGCAGGCTTTCCGTCTTCTTTGCCGTCAAAGGCGAGGGTTGCAACCGACTGAACGGTGAAGTCCGTCTCGCCAGGCGAACGACCCGAAACGACCTGAACAACGAGGTCCTTAGGGTCGATTCCGTCGATTTCCACCTGAGCACGGATCGAGAGGGTGTCGCCGACCTGCGGGTTCTCGACACCGCCCGATTCGACATGGGTGACGTGAACGTTCGACCAGAGATCGGTCACATTAGCAACCCACGCCGCCAATTCCTTGGCCGCCTTGTACGACTTGTCCGCGAACGTGCGGGCCGACTGGGCTGCGGGAACGTACAGACGGTTGACGTACTCGGACACCATGCGGTCAGCCGACAGTTCTGGCGACAGCGTTGCGAGGGTGTGGCGAACCTTCTGCAGCCACGCCTTCGGCAGGTCGTCCTTGTCGCGCTCGTAGAAGGTTGCTGCGACCTGGTTTTCGATCAGGTCGTAGAGCGCTTCGGCCTCGAGCGCATCGCGCTCGGCGTCGTCACCGGCCGAATCGGCGGTCGGGATGGCCCAACCGTTCTGGCCGTCGTAGTACTCGTTCCACCACCCGTCGAGGATCGACAGGTTGAGTGACCCGTTGAGCGCAGCCTTCATACCCGAGGTGCCACACGCTTCGAGCGGGCGCAGCGGGTTGTTGAGCCACACATCGGTTCCGGGGTACAGGTGGCGTGCCATCGCCATGTCGTAGTTCGGGAGGAACACGATGTGTTCACGAACTTCGGGGTCTTGCGAGAACTGAACGAGCTTTTGGATAAGCGCCTTGCCCTGGTCGTCGGCGGGGTGCGACTTACCGGCGATGACGAACTGGACGGGTCGGTCCGGGTTCGTGAGGATGCGCTTGAGTCGCTCCGGGTTCGACAGCATCAACGTGAGGCGCTTGTACGTCGGCACGCGTCGCGCGAAACCGATGGTCAGGGCGTTCGGGTTGAGCAGGTAGTCGTACCAAGTGGGGACAGGTGATCCCGGGTTCTCTTCCTGGAAGGACGCAATCGCGCGAGCGCGAGCGTCTTGTACCAGCTTTGCGCGCATGTCGCCGCGAACTGTCCACAGGTCCGCATCGCTGAGCGCGTCACTCGTCCAATCGACCGTGGTGGTGTCCATTGTTCCGAAGACGCGCTCGGCGAGCGCCATCATGCGAACGTCCGTCCACGTTGCTGCGTGCACACCGTTGGTGACCGACGTGATCGGCACCTCCTCGGTGTCCATTCCCGGCCAGAGTTCGCCAAACATTCCACGCGAGACCTCGCCGTGGAGTTGCGAGACACCGTTCGCGCGCTGCGCGAGACGGAGACCCATGTGGGCCATGTTGAATATTTCGGGGTCGTCGTTTTCGACACCGAGGCTCTTGATGTCCTCGACGGCAACACCGGGGAGCAGGTCAGTACCGAAGTAACGGTCGATGTATTCCATGGGGAAGCGGTCGATTCCCGCGGGAACGGGAGTGTGGGTCGTGAAGACGGTTCCGGCACGGATCACTCGAAGTGCCTCCTGGAACGTCAATCCCTCGGCGAGGAGACCCGCGATGCGTTCGATTCCAAGGAATCCGGCGTGACCTTCGTTCGTGTGGTACACCTCGGGCTGAGGTGCGCCTGTAAGTCGCGTGTACGCCTTGATCGCGCGAACGCCACCAATTCCCAGGAGAAGTTCCTGCAGGAGTCGGTGCTCGCCGCCGCCACCGTACAGTCGGTCGGTGACGCCGCGAAGTTCCTCGGCGTTGTCGTGGATGTCGGTATCGAGAAGGAGCTGGGTGACGCGGCCAACCGACAGCATCCACACACGTGCGTTGAGCACCTTGCCTGCGGGAAGCGCCAGCGTGACGAGAGCGGGCGAACCGTCCGCTTCGCGCAAAAGCTTCATCGGCAAACCGTCGGGGTCGGAGACGGGGTACGTCTCGCGCTGCCACCCGTCACGACCGATCGCCTGACGGAAATAACCCGCGCGGTAGTAGAGGCCGATGGCGAGGAGCGGGACGCCGAGGTCCGATGCGCTCTTGAGGTGGTCGCCAGCAAGGATTCCGAGGCCACCGGAGTACTGAGGAAGCGCCGCTGCGATTCCGTACTCGGGTGAGAAGTAGGCGATTGCTTTCGGTGCGTCCACGAGCGACTGGTACCAGCGCGGTTCGGTGAGGTACTGGTTGAGGTCAGCCGCAAGCTCGTTGGCACGGTCGATAAAAGCCTGGTCGCGTCCAAGTTCCTCGAGGCGATCCGGCGTCACCTCGCCGAGGAGACCGACCGGGTCGTGCCCGAGAGTGCGCCATACGCTGGGGTCGATGTCGCGGAACAGATCGCGGGTGGGCTTGTGCCACGACCAACGCAGGTTGGCGGCGAGGACGCCGACTGACTTGAGGGTTTCGGGGAGTACAGCACGAACCGTAAAGCGACGAACAGCCTTCATGAATCATTCCTCCTGGCGGGTGCGGGGGCACACTGTGTGCCAGCCTAGGCGATTTTTCTCGCCCGAGCCACACTCGTTGTAAGCGCTTACACAATAGTAAACATTGGGAAGTGTCACAAACACCCACCTGTTGCGCGTGGCAAATTCGCGATAGGTTGAGCGTGTGACGACCGCACACACCGAACACATCGGACGCATTCCGATCCGGCACCTGTACCCCGTGCAACCCGAGGGTCACTGGCCGGCCAAAGCGTTCGTCCGTGAGGTAATCCCCTTCATCGCGACGGTGTTTCGCGAAGGTCACGACATCATCGGTGCCGACCTCGAGTTGACGTCGCCGTCCGGAAAGACAACCGTTCACCCATTCCCCCACCCCGACAAGGGCGTTGACGAGTGGCGAACTAACGCTCGCGTCACCGAGCAGGGCATGTGGTCGTGGCGCATACGCGCATACGCCGACGACTGGGCAACCTGGCTTCACGCCGCCGACCTCAAAATCGCTGCGGGCGTCGACGTGGACCTCATGTTCACGATCGGGATCGAGCTGCTCGACCGCGCACTGTCCGGTGCGCGAAAGAGCGCGAAGACCGCACCGCTCGAGGCACTCAAGTCGGCGTTTGCAGACAATGGCCAACCGGCGGTCGACCGCATTGCCCTCGCGCACGCTGTCGCTGTAACCGATGCACTGTCGGCGAATCGTCCCGTAAGTCTCGTGACGTACTCGGATTCAGTGCCGCTTCTGGTTGAACGCGAGCGTGCCGGGTACGGGGCCTGGTACGAGTTTTTCCCCCGATCGGAAGGCGCCGTCCGCGCCAAGGACGGCACCGTCACGAGCGGCAACTTTGTTACCGCTCAGGGTCGACTTGCTCAGATTGCGAAGGACGGATTCGACGTCCTGTACCTGCCGCCGATCCACCCGATCGGGCGCACCAACCGAAAAGGCCCCAACAACACGCTCGACGCGTCGGCGACGGACCCCGGTTCGCCGTGGGCGATCGGCGCGGCCGAAGGTGGGCATGACGCAGTTCACCCAGAACTCGGCACCGTCAAAGATTTCGAGGCGTTCGTCGCCGCGGCGCACAAGGTCGGACTCGAGATCGCGCTGGACCTCGCTCTACAGTGTTCACCCGACCACCCGTGGGTGATAGAACATCCCGAGTGGTTCACGACCTTGCCTGACGGAACCATCGCGTACGCCGAGAATCCGCCGAAGAAGTACCAAGACATTTACCCACTCAACTTCGACAACGACTTTGAGGGACTCAGCGCCGAGGTGTTGCGTGTTGTTGAGTTGTGGATTTCGCGTGGCGTAAAGATTTTCCGTGTCGACAACCCCCACACCAAGCCCGTGCACTTCTGGGAGTGGCTCATCGCTCGCGTGAACGCCAAGCACCCCGACGTCGTGTTCCTCGCCGAAGCGTTCACCCGCCCCGCGATGATGCACACGCTCGCCGCAGTCGGATTCCAGCAGTCCTACACGTACTTCACGTGGCGCAACCACAAGTGGGAGATCCAGGACTATCTCACCGAAGTGTCACAGAAGACCGCCGCGTTCTTCCGCCCCAACTTCTTCGTCAACACCCCGGACATCCTCACCGAGTACCTGCAGTTTGGTGGGGTCGCCGCGTACAAGATTCGCGCTGCGCTCGCATCGATGTCGGCACCGTCGTGGGGTGTGTACGCCGGATACGAGCTCATCGAGAACGTCGCTCGCCCCGGCAGTGAAGAAAACATCGACAACGAAAAGTACGAGTACAAATTCCGTGACTTCGAAGGGGCGCGCAAATCGGGCCGTTCCATTGCGGCATACATCGGCACACTGAATGGAATCCGGCGCGCACACCCTGCACTGCAGCAGTTGCGCAATATCCAGATTCAGCACGTTGACGACGATGCGATTGTCGCGTTCTCGAAGTACCTGCCTGGATCCCACACCGATACGGGCAAGCCCGACGGAGTGATTGTCGTCATCAACACCGACCCCCACGCTGTCCGCGAGACGACCATCCGCCTCAACACCGAACTATTCGGAATCCCCAACGGAACCCAGTTCGAGGTCACTGAGCTGATTACGGGCACGACGTATACGTGGGGCAACGACAACTTCATTCGCCTCGACTCGTTCACCGAGCCCGCGCAGATTCTCGCCGTCACCTACCCGAAGGGGCACACGTCATGACCGAAACGCCGAAGAAGCGTGTGACCAAGAAGGCGGCTGCGCGCGAGATAAACACCGTGGCTCCCATCGCGCTGCACCCCGACCACGTGCTCGCACTTGTCGAGGGTCGCCACCCCGATCCGCACACCGACCTCGGTCAGCACGCACAGGACGGTGGATTCGCGTACCGCGTGGTTCGTCCGCTCGCGACAGCGGTCAATGTTGAACGCGCGGACGGAGTCGTTGTTCCGCTCGAACATGTTGCGAACGGGCTGTGGCACGGCTGGGTTTCGGGCGACGGCGCCGCGTACGTCATTCGCGCGTCGTATGACGGGTCCCCCGACTTCGTCGCCGACGACCCCTACCGATTCGTTCCGTCTCTCGGCGAGCAAGACCTTTACCTCTGGGGTGAAGGTCGTCACGAACAAATCTGGACCGTCCTCGGAAGCCACGTCAAAAAGCACGAAGGCGTCGACGGTGTCTCGTTCTCGGTGTGGGCTCCCCACGCGCAGGCTGTTCGTGTCGTCGGTGACTTCAACAACTGGAACGGGCCGACCAGCGCGATGCGCCGCCTCGGGAACAACGGACTGTGGGAAATCTTCCTTCCCGGTGTCGGCCCCAACAACGCGTACAAGTTCGAAATCCGCACAGCCGCCGGCGAGTGGGTAACCCGTGCCGATCCGTTCGCGCAGTACACCGAGGTGCCTCCGTCGACCGCGTCAAAGACGGTCGAGTCGAAGTTCGCGTGGACGGACTCGAGCTGGATGAAGTCTCGCGCCAAGTCGAACCCGCACAACGGTCCAATGTCGGTTTACGAGATGCACCTCGGGTCGTGGCGTCCCGGGCACGGATACCGCGAGATTGCCGAGCAGTTGATTGGCTACATCACCGCACTCGGTTACACCCACGTTGAATTCATGCCGCTCTCCGAACACCCGTTCGGTGGGTCGTGGGGGTACCAGGTCACCGGCTATTTCGCCCCTACCTCGCGATTCGGTCACCCCGACGACCTCAAGTACCTCATCAATGAATTGCACAAGGCGGGTATTGGCGTCCTCATGGACTGGGTGCCGGCTCACTTCCCCAAAGACGAGT
Organism: Actinomycetota bacterium; assembly: GCA_039800905.1. Taxonomy (GTDB): domain Bacteria; phylum Actinomycetota; class Actinomycetes; order Actinomycetales; family Microbacteriaceae; genus MWH-TA3. Next base: position 11,569 of record JBDLPW010000089.1, read on the forward strand.
GGGCACTCGCCCAGTTCGATGGACAGCACCTGTTTGAGCACCCGGACCCGCGCCGCGGAGAACACCCTGACTGGGGAACGCTCGTGTTTGACTTCGGACAGCCACAGGTGCGCAATTTCCTCGTCGCGAGCGGGCTGTACTGGCTTGACGAGTTCCACATCGACGGGCTCCGAGTCGACGCCGTCGCCTCGATGCTGTACCTCGACTATTCCCGCAAGGACGGCGAGTGGTACGCGAACGAATACGGCGGTCGCGAAAACCTCGACGCGATCCGCTTCCTGCAGGAAGCGACGGCGACCGCATACGCGCGTTACCCCGGCATTGTCATGATCGCCGAAGAATCCACCGCATGGCCCGGCGTCACCGCCGAAACCTCCGCCGGCGGTCTCGGTTTCGGCATGAAGTGGAACATGGGGTGGATGCATGACTCGCTGTCGTACATGGAACGCAACCCCGCGTGGCGTTCACACCACCACAACGAGATCACCTTCTCGTTCCTGTACGCGTTCAGTGAAAACTACATGCTCCCCATTTCGCACGACGAGGTCGTACATGGCAAGGGATCGTTGCTACACAAGATGCCGGGAGACCAGTGGCAAAAGCTCGCCAATATGCGCGTGTACCTGTCCTTCATGTGGTTACACCCGGGAAAGAAACTGTTGTTCATGGGTCAGGAGTTCGGGCAGCCAAGCGAATGGAGCGAAGAGCGCGGGCTCGACTGGTGGATTCTCGACCAGCCGGCGCACCAGGGATTGGCGCGTCTCGTCGGGCAACTCAACGCTTTGTACAAGGCGCATCCGCAAATGTGGGAACTCGACAACGAACCCGCCGGATTCGAATGGATCGAGGGTGGCGACTCGCAGAACAACCTCGTGGCCTTCCTGCGACGTGACGCGAAGGGAAAGCCGATTGTCGGTGTCTTCAACTTCGGCGGAAACCCCCTCAATGACTACCGCCTCGCGCTGCCCAAAGTGGGAACGTGGCGCGAAGTTCTCAACACCGATGCCGAAGATTTCGGCGGAAGTGGTGTGGGGAACTTCGGAAGTGTCGTCGCCGAGAACGTTCCGTGGGGAGGACGCGACGCGTCGGCCGTAATCCAGGTGCCACCGCTCGGCGGGCTGTGGCTGTCTCTCGACAAGTAGTTAGCGAATTTCCTGTGCCGACACGAGGGCGTAGGAATAACCGAGGAGTCGAGCCTTCGACGCCGAACCGATAGCGGGAACGTACAACAACAGCTGGTACTGGTAGTTCGCGGTGATTCCCCGCATCGAACTCGACCGGCCCGACAGAGCACGAACGGCACCCTCCGTCGAAATCGCTGCGCCGTCCTTTGCCGGGCGAACCGTTTCCGCTTCGGTGATCGTCAGCGCGACGAGAGCACCTGCGTCGGTGGTTGCGAACACGACGGGCGGGTCCTCCGCCATCGATTCAGTCCATGAGAATCGTGCCTTGCCGGCCATCGCATCGGAACGAGTTGCCTTCGCGCCCGCACCAATCTGCTGTTGCAGGGTGTCGGTGTCGAACAACGACGCGTACGCCGACGCGTCACCGTTGAGGAGCAGGTCTCCGTACTGTTTGGCGATCTGTTCGGGGGTGGACGACAGAAGTTCGGTGTCGCCGGGCAATACCGCGGTGCCGTATTCGGCGGAAGGAACCTCGGGCATGACAACGCCCGGTTCAAGAGCAAACGTGTACGACACAAGGAAGTTCGAACGCGGGCCTTCTTGGGTCATGACCAGAGCCACGGACGCGGCATCGGGGTTCTTGGGGTCATCGACGATCGCGAACACCGAGCGTGGCCAGGTTTCGGTCTGCTGAGGCAAGAGAAGGCTGACAGTCCCGTTCGGGATGGTGAAGAGCGAGCCCAACTTCTTGCTGATCGACTTGACGCGGTAGGTTGCACCACGGAATCTCAGCGCTGCGTCGGAAAGGCGCGTTCCCGCGAGGTTCTCTGCACGCTTGGAATCAGCATCCGCCAGAGTCGTCGTGATGGACTCCAAAATGCGGTCGAACTGCTCGCTCGTGACAGCAACATAGGGCAAGTCACCGGTCGCAACAGGGGTCGGTGTTTGCTGGGGCGTCGCATCGCTCGAGCATCCCGCGAGAACCACGGGGATCAAGAGACCACCGGCGATGAATCCCGCAAATCGGCGACCGCGGCGACCCTTCGGCTTGAATCGGTCGAGGGGACCTCCCCTGCTGGGGCGCCAACGCGGCGGCTTGGGAGACTTCGGCATGCGTCCCTGACGGTGACGGCGCTGGCGACGTTCCTTCCACAGGGCGACCGCGAGGAATCCGAGTCCCGCCAGCCCCGACGTTCCCGCGAGGTACAGCAAAATCGTCGGAATCGTGCGGTCAACTTCAAGGTTCCAAATGATGGTGATCGACCGGGGAGCCGGTGCGGTTCCGTCACTGACGATGACAATCGAGTTGCCCTTACGCAGCGCCAGTTCAGCACTGACGTCCGCGTTTCCGTCCCACTCCTGAACCCACAGATCCGACCCACGCGGATCCGGGACGCTCGGCTCGATGCCGGACACAACGGATTCCGTGATTTCACCCGACTTCTTCGTGACCGTCAACAGCTGGTACGACGCGCTACCAATCCACGCCTTTACATCCGGGGTACGACCCCACGCGATGGTGACGGGGCTCGCGGCGTTCGGCTCGGTCGAGACGGCGATGGTCTCGGTGTTGGCGATTCGACGCAGTTCCTTGGCGTCAATCACCGTGACGGGAGCGTCACCGTTGATGGAAATCGTCTGCGTCAGGGTGTCCGGCGCAGAAAAGAAGTTGCGGATGACGAGGCTCGCGATGAAGAGAAGGAGCGATGCGATCAAGATCGCAATGGCGTATAAGAATCGCACGTCACACCCCCTCCGAGCGCCAAAAGGCTAGTTTAGCCGACCGTTCCCAGCCGCCAATTCCGAGTTCGTGAGGGTCGGTGCTGACGGCTAAACTGAAACGTCACCATTCAAGGAGGACCAGTGGCTACGGACGGACAGTTCCCCATCGTTATGCGCGGATATTCGCGTGATGACGTGGACAAGGCCATTGCGAACCTGCGTCGCGAAATCATCGCGTCCAACACCGAACGCAACGAACTCGCGAACGAGCTGGCCCGCATTGCCGGCACACAGCAGGCAATCGAATCTGCAGAACCGAGCACCCAGACCTACGCGGGGCTCGGCACCAAGCTGGAAATGGTTTTGCGCACGGCCGAAGAGCAGGCGACTGTTCTCATGTCGACGTCGGACATCGAATCACAGCGACTCCTCACCGATGCTCGAATCGAAGCGGATCAGATCGTTGCGGAGGCGACCTCTCGAGCAGATGCGATTCTGGCATCAGCCGAAGAACGTGCCGCCTACGCCACGAACACGGCGGCGATTGACGCCGACAACCTCATTGCGATCGCGCAGCGTGACGTTCAAGCAATGAACGACGAAGCGATTCGCGAAGGTGTTCGTATCCGTGGTAGCGCGTCGACGGAAGCCGCCGAGCTGCGTGCGACGACCCAGCGTGAAATGGCCGAGAAGCGAGCTGCCTTCGACCGCGAAGTTGCCGAAGCACGACTCGTCATGGACAAGGAAGCCCAGGAAGCCCGTGCCGAAATCGCGCGACTACTCGCCGAGGCGGAACGCGCCAAGCTGGACCTCGCTGCGGAAGTGACCGCTCGCCGCCACGAAGAGGAAGAGAAGCTTCTCGAATACCACCGTGACGCGGTCGCCCAGAATGAAGCGTACCTCGCGAAAGCGAACGAAGAATTCACCAAACTTCAAAAGGCCGTCGCTGCCCTCAAGAAGGAACACAACCGCCTGCAGTCGGAAGTACTCAAGACCCGTGAACGAGTCGAGATCCAGGCGAAGGAAGAGTCCCGCCACCTCGTCGAGGACGCCGAAGCTCGCGCGAAGAAGATCCTCACTCGCGCCCGCTCCGAAGCGAAGTCCATCGTCGAGGACGCCGAGAAGCGACTCATCGAACTTCAGGCAGAGCGCGACGCGATTGCCGCGTACATCGGCGACATCAACAAGGCCGTGAGCGCGGCGGCGAAGACCGCGGGAACTGCGACCAAGCCTGCCGCGAAGCGCGCCCCCAAGGCGAAGACCGAATAGTGAACATCCAAGGCGCGTTTCGATTCGGCTTGCTCGGCGGGCTCGGAGTTCTCGCTGCGCTGGCCATCGGGTCGGCCGTTCTCACTCTCGGGTCCGTCATAACGTACGTCGGGTTTGCCCTCTTCCTCGCACTCGGGCTTGACCCGATTGTTCGCTGGTTGGAGAGCGAGAAACTCCCCCGTTGGAGCGCGGTCGTCATCGTTGTCATCGTGTTGCTGGCTGTTTTTGCCGGATTCGCGCTCGCCATCGTTCCCGTCCTGGTCGAACAGATGACGATGCTGTACGGCAACGTGTTGGCTTTCCTCACGTCCTACAGTTCACTCAGCGAACTTGAGGCTGCCGTGCAGGGTGTTGTCCCGATCGAAGTACTCAACGTGCACGATTCCGTCGCCGGAATCCTCGACTTCATGTCGAACCCCGCGAACCTCGCCAACATTGGCGGTGGAGTCCTGTCTGTCGGGTTCGGATTCGCTAATGCCGCCCTCGGCGCGTTCCTCACCATCATGCTCACGATCTACTTGATTGTCTCGCTCCCTGCCATCACCGCCTCGGCCTACGCGATTGTTCCGGCGTCGAAACGAGCGAAGTTCGTCGGGTTGGCCGAACAGGTCATCCACGCCGTCGGTCAGTACGTGATCGGCCAGGGGTCTCAGGGACTCGCGAACGGCGTGTTCAGCTTCATCGCGCTGTCCATCATCGGTGCGCACTATCCCCCGCTGTTCGCCATCATCGCGTTGATGTTCTCGCTCATCCCGCTCGTCGGAACGATTACCGGTTCGATCATCATCATCCTCACCCAATTCCTCGTCGACCCGACTCACCCTGGTCTGACCATCGCGGTCGCGCTCTACTACCTCGTGTATTCACAGGTTGAGGCGTACGTGATTGGCCCGTGGATCATGAACCGCGCGGTCAAGGTTCCCGGCGTCGTCGTCATCATCGCAGCACTGGCCGGTGGCGCACTCATGGGAGTCATGGGTGCAATCGTCGCGATCCCTGTCGCCGCGTCCGTACTCATCATCTTCCGCGAGGTCGTCATCCCCGCACAGAACGCACGCTAACCGAAGTGCGTCGGTAGCGGCAGCGCCGCTGGGTTGAGACGTTCAACGATTTCGCTGAGCACACGGTACGTCTGCTTTTCTCCGACCCAAAGGTGCTTGCCCTCCTCCACTGCGACGATCTCGGCGCGCGGCACGATGGAGAATCGCTCGCGGGCCTCGACGGGTTGAAGGTAATCATCGTGTTCGGGAACGAGGGCAACAATCGGCACCTCGTTCGTGTTCCAAGCAGCAAGGGCCTCAGGCGTCGTGCGGTGCAACGGCGGTGACAACAGGATGACCCCGGCAACGCCCTGATTGACCGCGTGATTGAGGGCCACCTCGGTTCCGAAGGACCAGCCGATGACCCACGGATTCGGTAGTCCGCGCTCACGAACGAAACGAAGGGCGGCCTCGAAATCGAGTCGTTCGTCAACGCCGTGACCGAAATGACCTTCCGAGGTCCCTCGCGGGCTGGTCACACCGCGGAAATTGAAACGCAACACTGCGATGTTCGCGAGCGCGGGAAGGCGGTTCGATGCCTTACGAAGAATGTGGGAATCCATGAACCCGCCCGCGGTGGGCAGGGGGTGCAGGAACAGAATCGTCGCGACCGGGTGACCCGACTCCGGGAGGGCCAGTTCTCCGACAAGAGTGAGCCCGTCCTCCGTGTGAAGTTCAATGTCTTCGCGAATCGCGGGAAGAACCGACATCGAGCGAATCTCGTTCATCGACCCGACTTCCAGCACGGGATGTGCCAGTGACGGCGGTCGCGAAGCGCCGCTTCTTCGCCGAACATCCCCTCTTCGTGCCACGCAACAAGGTGAGCCATCCCGATTGGAATGGGCACGACACATCCGGGGCAGACATATTCTTTCTGTGCATTCGCCTCAGAGATGTCCTGAACGATGTACGTCTCACCACGACGGGTCTCGGTCCGACGGCCACCGCGAGTGCGATTGAGGTCCAGAGGCACGTGCTCCTCGCGACGAGGTTTGTTGCGGCGGCCCATCAGTACCACCCCGAATCCTGCGAGTGCTGCCAGGCACCGCACGGCGTCTTGTATCGCCGTTCGATGTACCCCAGTCCCCAGTCAATCTGGGTTTCGGGGTTCGTCTCCCAGTCCGCTCCTGCGGACGCCATCTTTTTGCCCGGAAGAGCTTGGGGAATTCCGTACGCACCGCTGCCCGTGTTGTGCGAGCGATAGTTCCAGTGTGACTCGCGGTCCCACAGTTTGACGAGGCACATGAACTGATCGTCGCTCAATCCACGCTTCTGCAATTCACCCAATGCGTATTCCTGAGCCGCTCGAACCTCGGCGGAGGTGGCGACGAAGAATGAGGACGTCAGGGACCAGGCGTCGCGCTGGATGTCCTGTCCGTTGCCATCGATCGCGGTGTACTTCTGTCCATTGGTGCCGTTTTCGGAGGCGATACTCAACGCGATTGTCGTGAACGGTGCGATGACCGGTCCGAACAACAGGACCGCGACACCGACAACCGCGGCGAATGTGACGCCGGGGCGACGACGATCGCGCGCGCGGCTGTTCACTACCTCACGGCGAGCATGACGCGTACGAGCTCGTCGAGCAGAATGTCGACCTGCTGTTCGTCATACCCGCGAAGTTGGGGTCGGAACGTGACCGACCGAACCTCGCTGCGGGAAAGGTGTGCACCCGCGGTGAAAAAGTCGTGGACGCGGTCTGCGAACGCATCTACGTCGGCAACTGAGTACCCGTAGGCAAAGATGCCAGCACGACGGAAGCGACGCTTCTTTGCACGGCCGATGCGGTTGAGGATTTCCTGTGCACGCTCGCGCGCTTCAGCATTCCAGGCGTCGATGCCGACTCGGTTCACCTCGGCTTCGCGTTCACGATCGGCGAACGTGTCCTCGAGGCGGTCGACCGCCGAGTCCACTTCCGCCGTGACATAACCGCCCTTGACGAGCGGGAACGCGGCCGAACGGAGGTCGGCGCTGGTCAGCGAGGTGTCGATTCCCTGAAAAGCCTGGCGTGCGCGGTCAAGGAACGCGTCGACCGCTGCTTGGTCATAGCCCATTGTCTTGGAGTCTGCGAGAGGGAACGTCACCTCTCTATTCTGCCCTAGGAGAACAGGATGGCGAACACAGAAGCGACGAACATCGACGGCAACACCGAGTCGAGTCGGTCGAGGAATCCGCCGTGACCGGGCAGGAAATGGGACGCGTCCTTCGTTTCTAGCTCTCGCTTGATGAGCGATTCGATCAAGTCCCCGATGGTGGCGACTCCAAGAATGATGAGCCCCAACAGGACGCCCCACCACCAGTCGATGTGCAACATGAGGGTGGCGATGAAGTAACCGGCGACCGAACCGAAGAGTGCGGAACCGATGAACCCTTCCCACGTCTTCTTCGGGCTGATACGCGGCGCCATCGGTGTCTTGCCGAACAGCACTCCCGACGCGAATGCGCCGGTGTCGACCGACGCGATGATAATCATCGTGCCCATCGTCCACCACTGGCCGCCGTCGCGCGCGGTCATGAGTACCGCGAATGATGCGAGGAATGGAACATACGACAGCGTGAACGCCGACATGAGCATGTCGCGGTCGGTGACCTCCGCTTTCGACGCCGCTCGTTGGATTGCGTGCCACACGATGGCGAACACAATTCCGCCGGCGAGCGTCAGAATTTGCCCCAGATACCCGAAGTAGTACGTTGCGGGCAACATCGCCAATGCCGAGATGAGCATCGGGATGCGGGGAACGTGACGGTTCTCGGTCCGGGAAATTGTCGCCAACTCCCACGTGCCGAAACCGACAAAAGTGCCGATGAAAAGCAGGAACCACTGCTTGTCGAAAGCCAAACTGACGATGAAAATGGCGCCGAGCGCTATACCGATTCCCAGTGCGGCAACCAAGTTGCGCCCGGTGCGGGCCTCCATCTTGGCTCCCGCGTCGCGAATGGCGTCATCGAGTTCCATTTAGACCTCGAGAAGCTCGACTTCCTTCTTCTTCAAGGCGTCGTCGATCAGGTCGATGTGCTGCTTGGTGAGGTTTTCGATTTCCTTCTCGGCGCGCGATACCTCGTCTTCCGACGTGTCCTTGAGCGCTTCGAGGTCAGAGATTCCCTTGCGTCGGATGTTGCGAACCGCAACACGTCCGTCTTCCGCCTTGGCCTTGACGATCTTGACGAATTCCTTGCGACGCTCTTCGGTGAGTTCCGGCATGGTCACACGGACGATGTTTCCGTCGTTCGTCGGCGTCGCGCCAAGGTTCGGGAAGTTCACGATCGCTTTCTCGATGTCCTTCAGCGCACCCTTGTCGTACGGCGTGATGATGAGCGTGCGGGCTTCGGGGTTCTGCAGGCTTGCGAGTTGCCCAAGCGGGGTCGGAGTTCCGTAGTACTCGACCATGATCTTCTGGAAGAGGGCGGGGTTTGCGCGACCCGTGCGAACCGTCTGGAAGTCATCCTTGATGACCTCGACGGCTTTGTTCATCTTGTCCGACACTTCGGCGATGGTTTCCGCAATCACGGGTTTCCTCCTCGGTTTTCTCTGAGTCTATCCGTCAACCGAGGGCGAGAAGTGCGACTCCGGAGAGAACCACAACCGAACCAATGACGCGTTGAACGACGTGTTTTTCGCCGAAGAAGAACGCCCCGCCCAACGCGACGAGCACGACGGACACTTCACGTGCCGGCGCCACGAGAGAAACGGAGCTCAGTTGAATTGCGGTGAGTGCCAGCATGTAGGACGCCGGGGCGAGCACACCAATCGCAATCGCTTCCCAGGGGTGTGCTTTCAGTGACGCGGTGATTCCCTTGGTGCGCAGAGCGAGCGGTGTCATGAACACGACCTGCCCGATGAGCGCCATCCAGTAATAACCGACCGGGGGCAGGTCGAGCGTTCCCACCGCCCACCCGTCCCAGAGCGTGAAGCACGAAATGTAGAAACCGACGGACAGACCGTAGAGGACCGATTTGAGTCGCGCGCGGCCCGCTCCGCGAGCTCCCGCGGTGGAAATCACGGCGATTCCCGCAACCACGATTGCGACCCCGGCGAGCGCGAGCGGGCTCGGACGTTCGCCGAGGATGAGGATGGCACCAATGACGGACAGTGTCGGACCCGTGCCCCTCGCCATCGGGTAAATCAGGGAGACATCACCGGAGCGGTATGCGTTCTGTAACAGCGAGAAATAGATGACCTCGAAGATTCCACACACCGAGGCGATGGCAACCCAGTGCCACTGGAACCCAGATTGAACGAGCGAGGAAATTCCCAGAGGTGCGAGTGCGATGACTCCAACGATGAATGTCCACCACAACAGGTCATACGTCGTGTGGCCGACGCGCTTGAGTAGCAGGTTCCACGACGAGTGGGCGATCGCCCCGAGTGCGATGAGCCCGAAAACGACGGGGCTAATTGCTGACTACCGTTCCGATGTGCTCGCCGCGAATGGCCTTGGCGATGTTGCCGCCCGGTTCCATTCCGAAGACACGCATCGGCAGGTGGTTGTCGCGACAGAGGGCGAACGCGGTTGCGTCGATGACCTTGAGACCCTGCTTGAGAGCGTCCGAATAGGTGATCTCGTCGATGAGTTTGGCGTCCGGGTTCTTACGCGGATCGTCGTCGTACACGCCGTCTACGCCGTTCTTGGCGACGAGAACCTCGGTCGCGCCAATCTCGAGCGCGCGCTGGGCGGCAACGGTGTCGGTAGAAAAGTACGGAAGACCGGCACCCGCACCGAAGATGACAACGCGGCCCTTTTCCAGGTGACGAATCGCGCGAAGCGGGATGTACGGCTCGGCGACCTGCGTCATCTCAATGGCGGACTGCACGCGAACCGATTGGCCGGCCTGTTCGAGGAAGTCCTGCAACGCGAGGGCGTTCATGACCGTTCCGAGCATTCCCATGTAGTCGGCTCGGGAACGGTCCATGCCGCGCTGGCTCAGTTCCGCACCGCGGAAGAAGTTTCCGCCACCGACCACGACCGCTACCTGTACCTCTTTGGCAGCGTCAGCGATCTCGCGCGCAATCGCGCTGACGACGTCGGGATTGACCCCGAGGGTTCCCCCGCCGAACGCCTCACCGGACAATTTCAGAAGGACGCGGCGCGTTGACATGGAACCTCACTTTCGAGTTCCAGAGTACCGAGAAAGACGGGGAAACAGTGAAGGGCGGCTCGCGTGTGCGAACCGCCCTTGCAGACTGTGGTGACTAGGCGCCGACCTTGAAGCGGACGAAACCAGTGACCGTGAGACCGGCCTGGTCTGCGACCTGCTGAACGGTCAGCTTGTTGTCACGTGCGTAGTCCTGCTCGAGAAGAGCAACCTGCTTGAAGAAGGCGCCGAGGCGACCCTCAACGATCTTCGGGAGTGCAGCCTCGGGCTTGCCCTCGCCGCGCGAGATCTCTTCGACGATGCGACGCTCGTTGTCGACCTCCGACTGGGGAACATCTTCCTTGGTGAGGTACTGCGGGTCAGCGAACGAGATGTGCTGTGCGATGGCACGAGCGGTCTCGTCGTCCGATCCGGTGTAGGCGACGACAACGCCGACCTGCGGGGGAAGGTCCTTCGACGTGCGGTGCAGGTAAACCGAGAACTTGTCTCCGGCAACCTTTGCGACACGGCGAAGTTCGACCTTTTCGCCGATAACGGCTGCGTCGTCCGAGATGCGGTCGGCGACGGTCTGTCCACCGATCGCAACAGCGAGTGCTGCATCGAGCGAGTCAACACCAGCCGCAGCGATCGCGTCAGCGACGACCTCGGCAAGGGCGATGAACTTCTCGTTCTTGGCAACGAAGTCGGTTTCGCACGCGAGTTCAATCAGGTAGACGGCGCCAGCGGTCTCCTTCGCAACGACGAGTCCTTCCGAAGTGGAACGGTCGGCGCGCTTTGCGTTGCCCTTCGCGCCCTTGAGACGCAGGATTTCAACTGCCTTCTCCATGTCACCGTCTGCCTCTACGAGAGCGTTCTTGGTGTCGATCATTCCGGTGCCGAGGCGCTCACGGAGCACCTTGACATCCTCAAGCGAAAAATTAGCCATGAGTAATTTCCTTAGAGATGTGTGAGTGTGTTTTATTCAGCAGCGGCGTCCGCGTCAGCCTTCTTGGCTGCGGGCTTCTTTGCTGCGGGAGCCTTAGCGGGCTTCTCAGCGTCAGCAGCCTTTGCGGCGGGTGCCTTCTTGGCCGGCTTTTCAGCGGCGGGTGCCTCTGCGTCTGCAGCGGCGTCACCGAGAAGTTCCTTCTCCCATTCGGCGAGCGGCTCAACGGCCGACACGTTTCCACCCTCGGCGGGCTTCTGGTGGCGGATGACGAGACCCTCGGCGACTGCGTCAGCGATCACGCGTGTGAGCAGACCAACCGAGCGGATGGCGTCGTCGTTGCCCGGGATCGGGTACGCGATGTCGTCCGGATCAGCGTTAGTGTCGAGGATTCCGACAACGGGAATTCCGAGCTTGGCTGCTTCGCTCATCGCGAGGTGCTCGCGCTTGGCGTCAACAACCCAGATCGCGCTGGGGGTCTTGGTGAGGTTACGGATACCACCGAGCGACTTGTGGAGCTTTTCGAGCTCGCGACGCTTCATGAGGAGTTCCTTCTTGGTGAAACCCTTGGTGGTGTCGTCGAAGTCGACCTGTTCCAGTTCCTTCATGCGCTCGAGTCGGCCGAGGACGGTCTGGAAGTTGGTGAGAAGTCCGCCAAGCCAACGCTGGTTGACGTACGGCTGACCAACGCGGCCGGCTTCCGAAGCGATTGCTTCCTGGGCCTGCTTCTTGGTTCCAACGAAGAGGATGGTGCCGCCACGCGCAACGGTCTCACGAACGAATTCGTATGCGTTGTCGATGTGTGCGAGCGACTGCTGCAGGTCAATGATGTGAATGCCCGAACGCTCGGTCAGGATGAAGCGCTTGACCTTCGGGTTCCAGCGCTGGGTCTGGTGTCCGAAGTGAACACCGCTGTCGAGCAGCTGGCGAATTGTTACAACGGCCATTGCCGTTCTCCTTACTCGTGGTTTTATGC
>JBDLPW010000090.1:0-8024 GCA_039800905.1 Actinomycetota bacterium
AGCGCGTATGTCGACGGTCGTGGCTGGAATGGGTCAAAAACGGTAGACTCAAAGGACACCTACACCAAGGCTGAACTCGTCGATGGAGACGGATCGAGCCCCAAGCGCCGTAACGCCACAAGCGTCAAAGCGAAGCGCTAGCTTTCCTTCGTAGTTCCCCTGTTCACGGGCCGACGCTGTCCCTTTGCCAGAAAGGACGTTGCCCCATGGTGAGCCCTTTCAGTCGTTACGGGTCGTTCCCCGAAAAGACTGGTCTGTATAACCCTTCCGATGAGAAGGACTCGTGTGGTTTCGCAATGGTTGCAACCACCCGTGGATACGCCGGTCACGACATCATTGACACCGCTCTCTCCAGCCTTCGCAACCTCGAGCACCGCGGCGCGGTCGGTTCCGACGCGGGTACAGGTGACGGCGCGGGAATCCTCATCCAGGTACCCGACGCGTTCCTTCGCGATGTCGCAGGTTTTGCCCTTCCTGAAGCTGGGCGTTACGCAGTGGGCATCGCCTTTCTGCCACTCGACATCACGGCTCGCGCCGAGGAGAAGTCGGCGATTGAACGCATCGCGGAACAAGAGGGACTTTCCGTTCTCGGGTGGCGAACCGTTCCCACCGACAACACCCACTTGGGCACGCTTGCGCGCGAGGTCGTGCCGGCGTTTGAACAGCTTTTCGTTACGGACGCGAGTGGAGCGGCCGACGGCATCGCCCTCGATCGACTGACATTCCGTCTGCGCAAGCGCGCCGAGCGCGAACTGGGAACCTATTTCCCATCGCTGTCGAGTCGCACCATCGTTTACAAGGGAATGGTCACGACGCTGCAACTCGAGCCGTTCTTCCCCGACCTGTCAGACGACCGTGTTGTCTCGGCTCTCGCGCTGGTGCACTCACGCTTCTCGACGAACACGTTCCCGTCGTGGCCGCTTGCTCAACCGTTCCATTTCATCGCGCACAACGGTGAAATCAACACCGTTCGCGCGAACCGCAACTGGATGCGAGCGCGTCAGTCGCAGTTGTCGTCGGAACTGCTCGGCGACCTCAACCCGCTTTTCCCGATTGTGACCGAGGACGGATCAGACTCGGCGTCGTTCGACGAGGTCGTAGAGCTTCTGGAACTCTCGGGACGTTCATTGCCGCACGCCATCATGATGATGGTCCCCGAGGCGTGGGAGAACGACCCGGCGATGGATGCCAAGCGTCGTGCCTTCTACGAATACCACTCGATGCTGATGGAACCGTGGGACGGTCCCGCCGCGCTCGCGTTCTCGGACGGATCAATCGCGGGCGCGACACTCGACCGTAACGGTCTTCGCCCCGGTCGCTTCCTCGTCACCGATGACGGACTCGTTGTCATGGCGTCCGAAATCGGTGTGTACGACATCGACCCCGCGAGGGTCATCCGCAAGGGTCGCCTGCAGCCTGGTCGCATGTTCATCGTCGACACGGTCAACCAGCGCATCATCGAAGACGACGAGATCAAGAACGAGATTGCCAGCCTCGCACCGTGGGGGGAGTGGGTCGAGGAGAACGAGATTCACCTCGGCGAACTGCCCGAACGTGAACACATCGTTCACACCGCGGCATCGATCCAGCGACGTCAGCGAACCTTCGGCTATACCGAAGAAGAGGTCAAAATCCTCATCACCCCGATGGCCCAAACCGGCGCTGAGCCGCTTGGCGCCATGGGATCGGACACCCCGGTCGCCGTCCTGTCGGACCGCTCACGACTCCTGTTTGATTACTTCTCACAGCAGTTCGCACAGGTGACGAACCCGCCGCTTGATTCGATCCGTGAAGAGGTAGTCACGTCGATGCAGGTGGGGCTTGGTCCAGAACGCAACCTGCTGGATGCGACTCCGGAGCACGCTCGCCAGGTAGCCCTCGACTTCCCCGTCATCAACAACGACGAACTTGCCAAGATAATCCACCTCGACAACAATGGTCGCCCCGCGACCCGTGTCGTCTCTGGCTTGTACCGAATCGATGAAGGCGCGCAAGCGATGGAACGCCGTATCGAGGCAATGTGCACCGAAGTCGATAGCGCTCTCGATGACGGGATCATGTTCATCGTCCTCAGCGACCGCGATTCGGATCAGGATTTCGCTCCGATCCCGTCGTTGCTCATGCTGTCGGCGATTCACCACCACCTGATTCGTACCGGTCGCCGCATGCAGTCGTCGCTCGTTGTTGAGGCTGGTGACGTTCGCGAAGTTCACCACGTCGCGACCCTCGTCGGATTCGGTGCTTCCGCGATTAACCCCTACCTCGCGATGGAAACTGCCGAGTTGCTCGTTCGTGAAGGACGCATCACGAACGTCACGCCCGAAAAGGCCGTCGCCAACGTCATCTACGCCCTCGGTAAGGGTGTTCTCAAGACGATGTCCAAGATGGGTATCTCGACCGTCGCGTCCTACGCCGGCGCACAGACGTTTGAAGCACTGGGCCTCAGCCAGGAACTCATCGACAAGTACTTCGCGGGTACGACGAGCCTGCTCGGCGGTGTCACGCTCGACATCATCGCGCAGGAAAATCGCCTGCGCCATCTTCGTGCGTACGGCAAACAGGCCAACCCGCACGCCGAACTGGAGACCGGTGGCGAATACCAGTGGCGTCGTGAGGGGCCGCCTCACCTGTTCAACCCGGAGACCGTTTTCAAGCTCCAGCACGCGACGCGTGCAAAGCGTTACGACATATTCCGCGATTACACCAAGGCGGTGGATGAGCAAGCGGAGCGTCTCATGACTCTCCGCGGACTGTTCCGCTTCTCGAGCAACCGCGACGCGATTCCGCTCGACCAGGTCGAGTCCGCTTCTGACATCATCAAGCGATTCTCGACGGGAGCAATGTCGTACGGTGCGATCTCAGAGGAGATGCACGAGACACTCGCGATCGCGATGAACCGCCTCGGCGCGCGTTCGAACACCGGTGAAGGCGGAGAATCGGTCGAGCGTCTGCTTGACCCCGAACGACGTAGCGCTATCAAACAGGTGGCCTCCGGTCGTTTCGGTGTTACCAGCATGTACCTCACCCACGCCGACGACATCCAAATCAAGATGGCGCAGGGCGCCAAGCCCGGTGAGGGCGGCCAGTTGCCGAGCGGCAAGGTCTACCCGTGGATTGCACGAACTCGTATGGGAACACCTGGTGTCGGTCTCATCTCGCCGCCGCCGCACCACGACATCTACTCGATCGAGGATCTCAAGCAGTTGATCTTCGACCTCAAGCGTTCGAACCCCGCGGCGCGCATCCACGTCAAGCTCGTCTCCGAGTCGGGTGTCGGTACGGTCGCTGCTGGTGTCGCAAAGTCCAAGGCCGACGTCATCCTTATCTCGGGTCACGATGGCGGAACTGGCGCCAGTCCGCTCTCGTCGCTCAAGCACGCGGGAACTCCGTGGGAACTCGGTCTCGCCGAAGCCCAGCAGACCCTCATGCTCAACGACATGCGCGGGCGAATTGCTCTCCAGGTTGACGGACAGATGAAGACCGGCCGCGACGTTGTCATCGCGGCACTGCTCGGTGCTGAGGAATACGGCTTCGCAACCGCTCCCATGGTCGTCAGTGGCTGCATCCTCATGCGCGTGTGCCACCTCGACACGTGTCCCGTTGGGGTTGCCACGCAAAACCCGCTTTTGCGCGAACGCTTCACTGGCAAGCCCGAATTCGTCGAGACATTCTTCGAGTACATCGCGGAGGAGGTGCGCGAGATCCTGGCGTCGCTCGGTTTCCGCACCCTCGCCGAGGCAATCGGACACCGCGAATTCCTCGACGTTGACGCTGCCGTTCAGCACTGGAAGTCGGAAGGTCTCGACTTGTCGCCAATCCTCCGCGGACCGGAGTTCCCGTCGTCCGCGCCGCGATTCAACGTTTCGAAGCAGGACCACGAACTTGACGCGCACATCGACCACGCACTCATTCGTGGTGCGACGCCGGCGCTCGTCAAGGGCGAGGCCGTCGCGCTGTCCACCCCGATTCGCAACACCGATCGCGCCATCGGCACCATGCTCGGTCACGAGTTGACGAAAACGTACGGTGAGAACGGTCTCGAACCGAACACCATCGACATCTCGCTCGCCGGTGCCGCAGGCCAATCTCTCGGCGCGTTCGTTCCGCGCGGCATCACGTTACGCCTGACGGGTGACGCGAACGACTACGTCGGTAAGGGACTCTCGGGCGGTCGCGTCATCGTCCGTCAGCACTCGGACGCGAACTACTCATCCAACGAGAACATCATCGCCGGAAATGTTGTCGGGTACGGCGCTACAAGTGGCGAGTTGTACATCGCCGGTGTCGTCGGTGAACGCTTCTGCGTCAGAAACTCCGGAGCCACTGCGGTTGTCGAAGGTGTCGGTGACCACGCGCTCGAGTACATGACGGGCGGAACCGCCGTCATCCTCGGTACCGTCGGCCGCAACCTCGGCGCGGGCATGAGCGGTGGATACGCCTACGTTCTCGATCTCGACTCCGCATCCATTAACCAGGCGGCCCTGTCGAAGGGTGAGCTCATCCTCTCAACCGTCAGTGGCGAGGACGCGGAACGTCTCAAATCCATCATCGAGACGCATGTTGCTGAGACCGGCTCGACCTACGCGGCTGGCCTGCTCAAGGATTGGACGAAGACGCTCCAGCGCTTCACCGCCATCATTCCGCGCGATTTCCAGCAGGTGACCATCATCCGCAACACCGCTGCTGCCGCCGGAATCGACCCCGATGGCGAAGAAGTATGGGCCCAAATCATGGAGGTGACCGGTGGCTGATCCCAAGGGATTCCTAACGACCACGGAGCGTGAGACACCCGCACGTCGACCTGTTGCCGTCCGTCTACGGGATTGGAAAGAGGTTTATACCGAGCGTGAATCCGGCCAAATCGAACGCCAAGCTGGTCGCTGTATGGATTGTGGTGTGCCGTTCTGCCACCAGGGTTGCCCACTGGGGAACCTCATCCCCGAATGGAACGACCTCGTCTATCGCGATGATTGGAACGGTGCTATTGAGCGACTCCACGCGACAAACAATTTCCCCGAGTTCACTGGTCGTCTGTGCCCGGCACCGTGCGAGTCGTCGTGCGTTCTCGGAATCAACCAGCCGGCCGTCACAATCAAGCAATCCGAGCTCGCCATCATCGACACCGCATGGGAGCGCGGCTACATCCAGCCGATTGCTCCTGACCGCTTGACGGGCAAGACCGTCGCTGTTGTTGGTTCCGGTCCCGCGGGGCTTGCGGCCGCGCAGCAGCTGACTCGCGCCGGCCACACTGTCGCCGTTTTTGAGCGCGACGACAAGATTGGTGGACTGCTTCGTTACGGCATCCCCGACTTCAAGATGGAAAAGCGTCACCTTGACCGTCGACTGGAACAGATGGAGGCCGAGGGAACTCGTTTCCGTGCCGGTGTGACCATCGGTGTTGACATCTCGTGGGACGACCTGCGCGCACGTTATGACGCCGTCGTTGTGACGACTGGCGCTCCTGTCGGTCGTGACATTGATATCCCTGGCCGTCACTATTCGGGCATCCACCTCGCGATGGATTACCTCGTGCCCGCGAACCGGGCTGTAGCGGGGGAGAAGCCCGTCAATCTCATCAACGTCAAGGGCAAGCACGTCGTCATCCTCGGCGGTGGCGACACCGGCGCTGACTGTCTTGGCACAGCGTTGCGACAGGGAGCGAAGTCCGTGACGACTCTCGCAATCGGCAAGAAGCCACCAACGGATCGCCCCGCGAACCAGCCGTGGCCGATGGATCCGACCGTCTTCGAAGTGCAAAGCGCGCACGAAGAGGGTGGAGAGCGCACATACCTAGCATCCACCGTCGAGTTCGTCGGTGACGCGAAGGGACGTTTGACAGGTCTCGTCGTTGCTGAGACCGAGTATTTCGATGGCGGCCGTCGCCCAACTCCCGGCACCGAAAAGACCATTCCCGCCGACTACGTATTCCTCGCACTTGGATTCACGGGTGTTGAGGGAGGCGCACTCGGCTCACAGCTCGGTGTCGACATCGCCTCGCGCGGTAACATCGCGCGCTCGAAGGATTTCGAGACCAACGTTCCTGGTGTCTTCGTTGCTGGCGACGCCGGTCGCGGTGCTTCTCTGATCGTCTGGGCAATCGCCGAAGGTCGATCCGCTGCTGCTCGTGCGGATGCGTTCCTCGGCGGTCGCACCTCGTTGCCAGCCCCCGTCACCGCGCACGACGCCCCGATACACTTCTAAAGTCCCTTCCACCACCACAAAGGAAACAATGAGACGCGCCAAAATCGTTGCCACGCTTGGACCGGCAACAAACACGTACGAGAACATCAAGGCGATCATCGAGGCCGGCGTTGACGTCGCTCGCATGAACCTCAGCCACGGTTCACACGAAGTACACGAAGCGGTTTACGCGAACGTGCGCAAGGCTGCGGCCGACCTCGGAAAGCCCGTCGCAGTTCTCGTCGACCTGCAGGGACCTAAAATCCGCACCGCCAAGTTCGCCAACGGTCCTCACCAGCTCGAAGCCGGTGACATCTTCACCATCACGACCGAAGACATCGAGGGAACGAAGGACATCGTCGGAACCACGTTCAAGGGACTTCCTCAGGATGTCGCTCCTGGTGACACTCTGCTCATCGACGACGGCAAGATCAACCTCAAGGTTCTCGACACCGACGGAGTTCGCGTTCGAACCGAAGTTGTAGTCGGTGGCCCAATCTCTAACAACAAGGGAATCAATCTTCCCGGCGTCGCGGTGAACGTTCCTGCACTGTCGGAAAAGGACGAGGACGACTTGCGCTGGGGTCTGCGTATCGGGGCCGACTACATCGCACTGTCGTTCGTTCGCAACGCCAGCGACATCACCCGCGTGCACGAGATTATGGCGGAGGAAGGCATCCGTCTTCCCGTCATCGCGAAAATTGAGAAGCCTCAGGCCGTTGCCGCCATCGACGAGATCGTCGACGCGTTCGACGCCATCATGGTCGCCCGTGGTGACCTCGGTGTCGAACTGCCGCTCGAACAGGTTCCGCTCGTTCAGAAGCGCGCAGTCGAAGCCGCTCGTCGTATGGCGAAGCCGGTCATCGTTGCAACCCAGATGCTCGAGTCGATGATCTCGTCACCGGTTCCGACTCGCGCCGAAACTTCTGACGTTGCTAACGCAATCCTCGATGGCGCCGACGCGGTCATGCTGTCGGGGGAGACCTCAGTCGGTGAATTCCCGGTCGTCACCGTCGCCACCATGGCCCGCATCGTCGAGAACACCGAAGAGCACGGTCTTGAGCGCATTCCGCCGCTCGGGACGAAGCCTCGCACGCAGGGTGGCGCGATCACGCTCGCTGCTGCTGAGGTTGCTGACTTTGTTGAAGCTAAGTATGTCTGCGTGTTCACCGAGTCGGGTGACTCGGCGCGGCGCATGTCTCGCCTCCGTTTCCGCATTCCGATGAAGGCGTTCGCGACGAACGAGGCGATTCGCCGACGTATGGCTCTTTACTGGGGAATCACCTCGTACCTGGTCGCACCCGTGACGCACACTGACGAAATGTTCACCGAGGTAGACGAGTCGCTGCTCGCTGAGAGTCTTGCCCAGAAGGGCGACAAGGTCGTCGTCATCTCAGGTTCGCCTCCCGGAGTCGCCGGTTCGACGAACGATTTGCGCGTTCATGTCGTCGGCACCGAAGCACCAAAGCGCTAACACTGAACGCAGAATGGGCGGGGAAAAATCCCCGCCCATTTGTGTGTGCCGGATGTGGGATTTGAACCCACACGCCCTTTCGGACAAAGCATTTTGAGTGCTCCGCGTCTGCCATTCCGCCAATCCGGCCAGCACTTTCAACGATACCGTAGGCTGAACGCGTGAGTGAATCGAACGCAGCCCGCACGGTCGTCGTCGCCGAAGACGAAGCCCTCATCCGCATGGACATCGTCGAAGTTCTGCGTGAAGCCGGGTTTGACGTGGTCGGAGAGGCTTCGGACGGCGAGGCTGCCATTGAACTCACGCGCTCTCTGAATCCCGATCTGGTCGTTATGGACATCACCATGCCGAAGATGGACGGGCTTAGCGC
>JBDLPW010000091.1:0-11302 GCA_039800905.1 Actinomycetota bacterium
CACGTGGCCCAGCAGCCCAAGCCCTACGTATTCGACCAGGTCGCGCAGTAAGCGCCGGATAGAGGATTAGAACAATGGCTACAGTTTCAGAAACCAACAAGGCTTCCAAGCTTTCGCTCTCGGTCGCCGGCGCAGCCGTCGGTCGTCGTAAGGAAGCAATCGCCCGCGTGCGTCTCGTACCCGGAACCGGTGTTGTCACCGTCAACGGCCGCGCACTCGAGGACTACTTCCCCAACAAGCTGCACCAGCAGCTCGTCAAGGCACCCCTCACCATCCTCGAGCTCGCCTCGTCGTACGACGTCATCGCACGCATCTCGGGTGGTGGCCCTTCGGGTCAGGCCGGCGCTCTCCGTCTCGGAATCGCTCGTTCACTGAACGAAATCGACGTGGAGAACAACCGTCCCGCACTCAAGAAGGCCGGTTTCCTCTCGCGTGACGCACGCATCAAGGAGCGCAAGAAGGCTGGTCTCAAGAAGGCCCGCAAGGCTCCTCAGTACTCGAAGCGTTAATCGGCTCGTTTCCGATGTCGCGTCTCTTCGGGACCGATGGCGTCCGTGGCTTGGCAAATGCCGAGCTCACGGCCGACCTCGCGTTGCACCTCGCCCAGGCGGCGTCTCAGGTGCTCACCCAGGGGCGCCACGCGGACGAAGTTCGTGCCGAAGGACGCAAGCCGCGAGCGATCGTGGCTCGCGACCCGCGTATCTCGGGTGAGTTCCTCACCGCAGCCGTTTCCGCTGGACTTGCAAGCTCCGGTATCGATGTTCTCGATGCCGGAGTTTTGCCTACTCCCGCCACCGCGTTCCTCGTCGGGGATATTCACGCCGACTTCGGTGTGATGATTTCGGCGTCGCACAACAAGGCGCCGGACAACGGAATCAAGTTTTTCTCGTTCGGCGGAACCAAGCTTCCCGATGAGGTCGAAGACCGCATCGAGCAGGCGTTGGAGGGTCCGCGTTTGCTGCCCACGGGTGGCGGTGTCGGACGCATTCGCCGCTTCGCGGACGCCGAAGACCGTTACGTCCTGCACCTGCTGTCAACGGTTGACGTCTCTCTCGAAGGACTTCACGTCGTCATTGACTGTGCGAACGGCGCCGCAGCGGGAATTTCCCCACGCGCATTCAAGGACGCTGGGGCTCGCGTCACCGTGATCGGGTCCGACCCGGACGGTTTGAATATTAACGAGGGTTGTGGCTCGACCGACCTCGCGTTGTTGCAGAAGACGGTCGTTGAGGTCGGTGCCGATCTCGGCATCGCGCACGACGGTGACGCTGACCGCTGTCTCGCGGTTGACGCGCAGGGGAATGTCATCGACGGCGACCACCTCATGGCGATCGTCGCGGTGTCGATGAAGAACCGTGGCGTCCTCGCGAACAACACTCTCGTCGCGACCGTCATGAGCAACCTCGGACTTGAATTGGCGATGGAGGAGCACGGCATCACGCTCGTCCGCACCGCGGTCGGCGACCGTTACGTGCTCGATGCGATGGCCGACGGCACCGCATCGCTCGGTGGCGAACAGTCGGGTCACATCATCTTTCGCGATCACTCGACGACGGGCGACGGGCTCCTCACGGGACTGCACATCGCCGCGGAGATGGCGCGAACGGGCAAGTCGCTCGCTGACCTGGCGACCGTCATGACGGCTCTGCCCCAGATTCTCGTTAACGTCCGCGGTGTTGATCACAAGGGTCTCGATTCGGACGAGCAGATTCAGGCACTCGTCGCCGAACTCGAAGCAGAACTGGGCGACACCGGTCGAATCCTGTTACGCCCGTCGGGGACCGAGCCTCTCGTCCGTGTGATGGTCGAGGCCGCGACGCAGGACAAGGCCGACGAGGTTGCTCACCGCATCGCGGCGCTCGTCACCGAACGCCTCGGCAACTAGATCTTGCGCAACGACACCGTCGAGACGGTGTGATCGCGTTCCTTGCGCAATACGAGCGTTGCGCGGGCGCGCGTCGGCGCGATGTTTTCGACGAGGTTCGGCTCATTGACGGAGTTCCAGAACCCTAGCGCGATACGTGTTGCCTCGTCGTCCGACAGTGCAGCGTAACGATGGAAGTACGAGTCTTCGCGGGCGAACGCCGACGCCTTGAGCTGCAGGAACCTTTCGACGTACCACTTGCGAATGTCCTCGGTGTCTGCATCGACGTAAATTCCAAAATCGAAAAGATCCGACAGGGCGAGTTCCTGACCTGCGGTTGGTGGTTGCAGAACGTTGAGCCCCTCGATGATGAGGATGTCGGGTCGCGACACGACGATCCGTTCGTCCTCGAGGATGTCGTACGACAGGTGTGAGTACACCGGTGCGGTGACTTCGGCCGCCCCCGACTTGATGAGCGTGACGAATTCGAGCAGTGCGCGACGGTCGTACGACTCGGGGAATCCCTTGCGGTCCGAAATTCCGCGAGCGGCGAGTTCCGCATTGGAATAGAGGAATCCGTCCGTCGTGACCAGGGCGATGTTGGGTGTTTCGGGATCGCGTGACAGCAGTTCACGCAACAACCTCGAAACAGTCGACTTGCCGACCGCGACTGAACCAGCGACTCCGATGACGAACGGAGTGTGAGTGTTGGACAACCCGAGGAAGTCGGAGGTGACCGTGTGCGTTTCCCGCGCGGCTTTTGCGTAGAGCGACAGCAAGCGCGTCAGCGGAACATAAATGCTGTCAACTTCGTCAAGGTCGAGCGCATCGCCAAGACCACGAACGCGCTCGAGTTCCGATTCCGTGAGGGGGTTCCCGAGGGACGACGCCAATTCTGCCCAGCGTTCACGTGGGATTTCGTGAAACGGGGTGAGCGAGGGCTGACTGTCGGACATCGCCTCAACGATACTCCGAGCAGGGCACTCGTTTAGACTGTTGGTATGTGCGGAATCGTTGGTTACGTTGGGCCCCGCGGGTCGGAAGCCGTTCTCCTCGGAGGTCTCGGCAGACTTGAGTACCGCGGTTATGACTCGGCGGGAATCGCGGTCATCTCGGACGAACTGGAAACTCGTAAGCGTTCCGGCAAGCTTCAGAAGTTGCGTGACGAACTCGTCGCGAACCCGATCCACGACGGTCACACCGGAATCGGACACACCCGATGGGCGACGCACGGCGCGCCGAATGACGTCAACGCACACCCACACCTTGCCGACGGGGGAAAGCTCGCCCTCATTCACAATGGCATCATCGAGAACTTTGCTGAGCTCAAGGACGAACTGATCGCCGAGGGCATCGAGTTCACGAGCGAGACGGACTCGGAGGTCGCGGCGCACCTCGTTGCGCGCGAATACCACCGAACCCAGAACCTCACGGAGGCGCTGCGCGCAGTCGTCAACCGTTTGGAGGGCGCCTTCACGCTCCTTGTCATTCACCAGGACGAACCCGACGTTGTTGTCGGCGCTCGCCGCAACTCGCCGCTCGTCATCGGACTCGGCGAGGGCGAGAACTTCCTCGGCAGTGACGTTGCCGCGTTCGTCGAGTTCACTCGCAACGCGTTGGCGATTGGCCAGGACCAGATCGTCACCATTACGCGCGAGGCCGTGTCTGTCATCGACTTTGACGGGAACCCCGTCACACCCGAGCCGTTCGAGGTCACGTGGGATGCCGCCGCCGCAACGAAGGGCGGATGGCCGTCGTTCATGGCGAAGGAAATCAGCGAAGAGCCGCAGGCCGTCGCCGACACCATCCGCGGCCGCATCAAGGACGGTGTCGTTCACATCGACGGGTTCGACGCTTCGTCGCTCGCCGGTATCGAACGCATCATCATCCTGGGCTGTGGAACCGCTGCGTACTCGGGTCTCGTCGGGAAGTACGCGATTGAGCAGTGGGCGCGCATCCCCGTTGATGTCGAACTGAGCCACGAATTCCGTTACCGCGAGCCCGTCCTGGGACCGAACACGCTCGTGGTTTCTGTCTCGCAGTCGGGCGAGACGATGGACACGCTCATGGCGGTCAAGTTCGCGCGCGAGATTGGTGCCCGCACGCTGTCGATCTGTAACACCCAGGGCGCGACGATTCCACGTGAGAGTGACGACGTCATTTACACGCACGCAGGCCCCGAGGTTGCCGTTGCGTCGACCAAGGCGTTTGTCGCCCAGGTCACCGCGCTCTATCTGCTCGGTTTGGCGATCGGCCAGGCGAACGGAAAGGTACCGGCCGCAACGCTCGCGACCGTTGTGCGCGACCTCGAAGCGACCCCGACTCTGATCGAGTCCGTTCTTCAGCACAAGGAACAGATCGCGAACCTCGCGAAGTGGATGGCGGACACTCAGGCGATCCTGTTGCTGGGCCGTCACGTCGGTTTCCCGATTGCCCTCGAAGGCGCACTCAAGCTCAAGGAGCTTGCGTATATCCACGCAGAGGGCTTCGCGGCCGGTGAACTCAAGCACGGACCGATCGCGCTGATCGAGCCAGGGCAGGTTGTGTTCGTCATCGTTCCGAGCCCGCGCGACCCGCAGTCACTGCACCCCAAAGTCGTGTCCAACATTCAGGAAATTCGTGCTCGTGGCGCGCGCGTCATCGCTATCGCCGAACAGGGCGACGCCGCGGTTCTGCCTTACGCGGATGAGGTTATCCCGATCCCGCTCGCATCGTCCTTCATCGAGCCGATTCTCGCGGTGGTCCCGTTGCACATCTTTGCGATGGAACTCGCGTCGGCCAAGGGACTCGACGTAGACCAGCCACGCAACCTCGCCAAGTCCGTCACGGTGGAATAAACCATGGCGATCGTCGGACACGGCATCGACATCGTCGACGTTGCTCGATTCGGCGAGAAGATTCAGCGCACGCCGGCGCTCGCCCAGCGGATCCTGACTCCGGCCGAACAGTCGATGCCGCTCGAGTCACAGGCGGCACGGTTTGCTGCGAAAGAGGCGCTCATCAAGGCTCTCGGCGGCAGCAGCGATTTCCGTTTCGTCGATGTCGAAGTTCCGCGTGGCGATGGCCGACCCGAGTTCGTCCTCACGGGGGACATTCGAGACGCGATCGAGGCCGCCGGGGTTGACCTTCACCTGTCGCTCAGTCACGATGGCGGGTTTGCCATCGCGAGCGTCATTGCGGAGTCGCGATGACCGCGCCGATGCGCCGCGCTCTCATCGACACCGATCGAATGTCGGCGAACGTCGAGTTACTGCGAACGCTAGCGCCGGCCGATCACACTCTTGTCGTCGTCAAGGCGAACGGGTACGGACACGGCGCGGTGACTGTAGCGCGCGCCGCGCTCGCGGGTGGCGCCGATTGGTTGGGCGTCGCGGACACGACCGAGGCACTCGAGTTACGTGCTGCCGGAATCGACGCGCCCGTCCTGGCGTGGTTGCACTCGCCGTCGGAGGACTTCCACGATGCGGTGGCCGCCGACATCACAATCGGTGCATCCTCGCTGGCGCATCTTGATGCTCTCGCGCACGTCGGCGGAGCAGCGGTTCACCTCAAGATTGACACGGGACTCGGGCGAAACGGTGCCGGTCGTGATGTCACCGAGGCGTTCATTGCTCGGGCGGCGGAATTGCACCACGCGGGACGAATTCGAGTCGAGGGACTCATGTCGCACTGTTCGGGTACCAGCCGTGAGGCCGACCTCTCGCAGGCAGAGGAATTCCAAACCGCTCTTGACACTCTTCGCGGTGCGGGGGTTGACCCGGAATTCCGCCACCTTGCCGCAAGCGCAGCGGCGCTCGACCACCCGTCGCTGAGGTATTCGATGGTTCGCTTCGGGATTGCGGCATACGGACTTGCCCCCGCGGACCATCTGCGTCACACGGGAGTTCGACCCGTCATGCGACTCGAAACGGACGTCATCAACACCAAGCGGCTTCGCGCGGGCGACGGAGTTTCGTATAACCACCTGTGGCGAGCCGATGAACCAACCACCGTCGCGTTGATCCCCGTCGGGTACGCCGACGGAATCCCGCGCTCGGCAACGGGCCACGCTCACGTCGCGATCAACGGCGAACGTTTCCCCGTCGTTGGACGTATCGCGATGGACCAAATTGTTATCAACGTTTCGGGGGCAACCGTTTCGGTCGGCGACACGGTCTCTGTGTGGGGCGATCCCGTGGACGGAACGCCGCACCCCGACGAATGGGCCGATTGGGCAGGCACGATCGGGTATGAAATCGTCACCCGACTGGGACATCGCGTCGCGAGGATTCCGGCCTGATGTTCACCATCACCACCGCTGAACAGATGAACGAGTTCGGCCGGGTTGTCGCCCGTCACCTGCGCCGTGGAGATGTCGTGTGTCTGACGGGAGAGCTTGGTGCCGGTAAGACGACTCTCACGCGTGGACTCGGCGACGAGTTGCTGGTGCGCGGAACGGTCACGAGCCCGACGTTCGTCATCGCACGAACGCATCCAAGCGCCTCCGGCGTTCCGCTCGTGCACGTCGATGCGTACCGTTTGACCAACGCCGCTGAACTGGAAGATCTCGATCTGGATTGGGAAAACTCCATTGCCGTCGTCGAATGGGGAGCGGAAATGCTCGACACCATCGTCGACGAATGGCTGGAGCTCGTCATCGAACGGTCACACTCGGCGGAGGACGAAACGCGTACCGTCACCGTGCACGCGCACGGGCCTCGCGGGGTCGAACTCGCGGATGCAATCGGGCGGTCGTGGCAATGAGGGTATTGGTTATCGACACCTCGACGGGGACGAGCGTCGCAGTGGTCGAGGATGACACGGTTCTCGCGGAGCGCACGGTCGCTGAAACTCGATCCCACGCCGAAGTCATCGGGGCTTTCCTTGTGGATGTCCTCGACCGCGCAGGATCGGACATCGATGCGGTTGTCGCCGGTCGTGGCCCCGGCCCCTTTACCGGGCTTCGAGTGGGAATCGCAGCGGCCATCGCGTTCGCCGCGGGGCGGAACATCCCGGTCTACGGCGTGCCCAGCCATGATGTTGGAGTTCTCTCGACGGCTCCCCTCACCATCGTGACCGATGCCCGCCGCAAGGAATGGGCGTGGACAGCCTACGCGGACGGCCGTGCGATAGCCGGGCCAGCCCTTGCGCCGATTGATGAACTCGCCGAACACGCGCCGCTCGCGACCAACCCCGAGCGCCATCTCGAGACGGTTTCCGCGGGGGAATTGGGTCGTGCGGCGGTTGTGCGACTGAGCCGTGGCGACGACCTCACCGACCTCACCGCACTGTACCTGCGCGCGCCCGATGCAACGCCGAGCGCGGGACCGAAGCGGGTGAGCCAGTGATCACCCGACGCGCCACTGTGTCCGACCTCGACGCGATCGTCGTCCTCGAGAACACGATTTTCCCCGAGGACGCATGGTCGCGCGGGATGCTTTCCGACGCGATACGCAGCGAATACGGGCACTTCCTCGTCGTCGAGCTCGACGGAGCAATCATCGCGTACGCGGCCGCCAGTCACCTGCCCGAGGACGACATCGCGGACATCCAAACTATTGGCGTGACCGCAGGGGCGCGTGGGAACGGTGTCGGCGCCGACCTGTTCGATGCTCTCGTGTCATGGTGCGCGGGTGACGGTGCCAAGCGAATTCTCCTCGAAGTGCGCGCGGACAACCACGTCGCACAGAACCTCTACCAATCGCGCGGATTCCAGACCATCTCGATCCGCGAGGGTTATTACCAGCCGGCGAACGTGGACGCCTTCGTCATGGAACGGGTGGTTGTGTGATGCGCGAGCCACTCGTACTCGGAATTGAATCGAGCTGCGACGAAACCGGTGTCGGAATCGTTCGAGGTCGTGCTCTTCTCGCGAACGTCATCGCCTCCAGCATGGACGCACACGCGGTATTCGGCGGAGTCGTTCCCGAGATCGCCGCCCGCGCTCACCTCGAGGCGTTGCAGGGAACAATCGACGAAGCAGTTTCCCAGGCGGGAATCGAACTTCGAGACATCGACGCGGTCGCAGTCGCCTGCGGGCCGGGGCTTGCAGGAGCGCTCATGGTCGGGGTCGGTGCCGCCAAGGCGCTCGCCGTTTCGCTGGGGAAACCGATTTACGCGGTCAATCACCTCGTCGGGCATGTCGGTGCCGATCGGCTTCGTGAGGACGGTGGCGAAATCGAACTGCCGACCGTCGCCCTGCTTGTCAGTGGCGGGCACACGTCGCTCTTGCTCGTTCGCGACCTCGTATCCGATGTCACACTCCTGGGGGAGACGATTGACGATGCGGCCGGCGAAGCGTTCGACAAGGTCGCGAGGCTCTTGTCGTTGCCGTACCCCGGCGGTCCTCACATTGACCGCGTTGCTGCGGACGGCAACCCCGCTGCGATTCGCTTCCCCCGCGGACTCACTCTGCCGAAAGACATGGACCGTCACCGCTACGACTTTTCGTTCTCTGGGCTCAAGACGGCGGTTGCCCGCCACGTCGAGACAGTGGGAACGGGCGACTTACCCGACATCGCCGCGAGCTTCCGCGAAGCCGTCGCCGACGTCTTGACCCGCAAGGCAGTGGACGCCTGTGTCGAACACGGCGTGCCCCGGTTGCTCTTGGGCGGGGGAGTCGCCGCGAACGCACGCATCCGCGCACTGGCGGCTGAGCGTTGCGCAGAGCACGGGATTGAACTCCGCGTGCCGCCACTGTCGTTGTGCACGGATAACGGTGCAATGATCGCCGCTCTCGGTGCCCACCTCGTTGAGCGTGGGGTCGCGCCTTCGGCGCTCGACTTCCCGGTCGACTCGACTCTTCCGGTCGAAACCGTTTCTCTCTAGAGTCGGTCGGCGAGAATCGCGACGCGCCCCTTCGGCGATCGTGTGAGAAACAACGTCGCGGAGTTCTTTCCCGACAATTTCAACTTGGTGCGGAACTCGGCCGGATCAATATCGACTCCGCGCTTCTTGATCTCCAGTGTTCCGATCTCGAGTTCGCGCAGTCGCGCGGCAATCGTTCGCTGGTCAAGCGGCAACGTCTCGCGAACTCGAAAGCGTTGGGCAAACGGCGTGGATACCCCGCTGTCGTTGCTGAGATACGCGATCTCATCCGCGACAATGTGGGCGTTCAATTCACGAGCGAGGTTGCCCAAGAGCTGCGCGCGAAGCACGGCTCCACACGGGTCATAGAGGTAGTCGCCGACCGCGCCGACCTCGACCACAGTGTCGGGTTCGGACGAAACCAACTCGTCCGCGTTTCCGTCGCCGAGGACGAGCGCGCTCCGGGCAACCCCGGGGCGCGCCAACGCGCCTGTCCAGACGATGCACTCGACGGTGTCGCCATGGTCGTCGACCCACTGGCACTCGGCATCGTTGGGCAACAGGTCGTGGTCTATCGCGGGGGACAACTTGATCCCCGCGGGGATGCGGGACGAGACATCGAATACCCACTCCAGCGAGGGCGACCAGTCCGCGGGGTTCGACAATCGTTTCGACGATGTTCGCCTTGCGGGGTCAAACCACAACGCATCGAATCGAGCGAGGCTCGTCGATTCGGCGTCGCCAAGCTCGACCGCCGCGTTGTCGAACGGCGCGAGGTTGTAAGTCGCGAGGGCCGCCGTCACCTCATCACGATCCACCGCAGTCACTCGAATGCCCAGACCGGCGAGCGCAAGCGCGTCACCGCCAATTCCGCACCCCAGGTCGCCGACGTGTTCGGCGCCCATCTCGCGAAATCGTGACGCATGTCGAGCAGCGACGGGAAGACGCGTCGCCTGTTGCAATCCGTCCTCGGTAAAGAACATTCGCTCCGCAAACTCGCCGAATTTGGCAAAGGCCTTGGTTCGCAGGCGCTGTTGCAACAGCACGATGCTCGTCATTTCGGCAGAGACGCCCCGCTTCCGCAGGGCGGAGACGTTCTGAACGACGTTTGCCTTCGATTCGATGGGCGGCAACGACGCGAGCAACTCGACGGCTTCCGCCGTGAAGAGGAGATGCACGTCGTCTCGGTTCATGTTCCCATTCTCGCAGTCCCCAGATTGGCACTCACTTTGCGAGAGTGCTAACTCCCGCGCTAAACTGACTACGCACGTCACCGTGCAATCCCGCAGTCCTACGAAGGAAGAGGTCAACCGTGTCGGTCGCAATCAAGCCGCTCGAAGATCGCATTGTCATCCAGCAGCTCGCCGCGGAGCAGGTCACCGCGTCGGGAATCGTCATCCCCGATTCGGCGAAGGAAAAGCCCCAGGAGGGCACCGTTGTCGCCGTCGGCCCCGGACGCATCGATGACAACGGAAACCGCGTTCCGCTCGACGTAACGATTGGAGACGTCGTTCTCTACTCGCGTTACGGCGGAACCGAAGTCAAGTACGACGGAGTCGAGTACCTCGTGCTCTCGGCCCGCGACATCCTCGCAATCGTCGATCGCTAGACACCACCAACTCTCGGTCGGCTCCCGCATCGCGGGGGCCGACCTTTTTCTGTCGGTAGTCTTGTTGCGTGAGTGAGTCGCAACGGACGGGCGGAGTCGTCGCCGGTCTGTCGTCGTACATCTTGTGGGGTTTCCTCCCGCTGTACTTCCTCCTCACGGGAACCGCAAACGCGTGGGAAATCGTGTCGTGGCGAATCCTCTGGTCGCTCGTTTTCTGTGTCGGACTTCTCGCCGTCACGCGACAACTGCGTTCCACCTTCGCTCTCCTCAAGGACCGCCGACTCGCCTTGCTCACCGTGCTCGCAGGTGTTCTCATCTATCTGAACTGGCAGTTCTACATCCTCGCGGTGGTCTCTGGCCACATCGTGCAGGGGTCACTCGGATATTTCATCAACCCGCTCGTGACGATCCTGTTGGGCGTGCTCGTCCTCAAGGAGCGTCTCCGCGTCGGTCAGTGGATCGCGATTGGATTTGCGGCCGTCGCCGTCATCGTCCTCATCGTCGGGTACGGCGAGGTTCCGTGGTTCAGCTTCATTCTTGCTGGTTCGTTCGGTCTGTACGGGCTGGTCAAGAACCGACTCGGGGGACGGATCAGCGCCACAGGCAGCCTCACTTTCGAGACCGTGTGGCTCGTGCCCGTCGCCGTCGGAATCCTCGCATTCTCGTGGCCGACGGTTCAGTTCGGGCACGGTGATATGTGGACAACGGTTCTCCTCATCGGTCTGGGACCGGTCACCGCAATTCCGCTGTTGCTGTTTGGCTACGCAGCGTCGAAGGTTCCGATGGCGTGGATGGGGTTCATGCAATATTTCGCGCCGACGATCCAGTTCATCGTCGGAGTCGCGGTGATGCACGAGCCGATGCCGACAGCCCGATGGGTGGGGTTCGCGCTCGTGTGGACCGGCCTCGGTGTGCTCGTTGTCGACAGCCTGCGAGCCGAGCGCCGCAAAAGATTACGTACTGTTTCATAAAACATCTATAACTGAATGTTTTATGTCAGTATGTTGCGAGTGGGCGCGAGCCTGCCACCACCACACAAAGGA